>DATFNV010000213.1:0-29163 GCA_035266225.1 Gemmataceae bacterium | reverse complement strand
CGCGGCGAGGGTGTGGTGGCCGCGCCGGCGTAAGGGAGGGCCGGCGCGGCGTAAGCCCAAGCCCAGTCCCCGCCGCCCCCGCAATGGCCCTGCGCGCCAGGCCAGCAGATCGAACTTACCAAGAACTATTGAGCCGTTACTGACACTCTTCTCAACCTCTTGGTGAACTTGGACTTGCGGCGTAATCCGCGCGTCGAGTCGTGGGCAGGGGCGAAGTATCCCGGAAGTCCAAGGAAGCCCAGGAGAAGCGGATAATATCACTATTTCACCCTAGTTCGCCATTTAATCCCATTTTCGCCCGGCTGTCCGGAGATGGCCTGTAACACTCAGGGCACCGGGGATGGGGGCCCAGGCCCCGCGGCCTCCAGGGCCTCGCCGGCACGAGCGGGGCCGTTCGGGCTGGCTGGCCGGTCGCGTGGCGCTTGCCGAAGGATCTCTTCGAGGACGGCCACCGGGTGGCGGTCCTCAAGAGCGCTCAACGAGGTAATCGCGTCGATTACGCTGCGGCGGAAATCGCGCGCTTGCTCCGAAACCGGCAAGACCTGTACGACGGGCTCCTCGCCTCCCTCCACCGGTTCCTCGAACACCAGCACCTGGGGCTGGGGGAACGATTTCAGTTTCCAGCCGCGTGCCAGAAGGTAAGCGCGCAGGTCGCCCAGGCGAACTTTCTCGACCCGCGGATCAACCCAGCGCCATAGCTCGTTCATGGCACGCCTCCTTTTTTCACCCGGTCCATGATCCCGCGCAAGGCCTCCGGCGAAAAGACGTTGGCCCGAGGTATCGACAGCCGAACTGTTCTGCGGCGCTTGGTGTGCTCGCGGCCTCGCAAGGAGTACCAGTAAGCGCAGCGGCGCAGGAGTAGTTCTTCCTCCGTCTGGGCGAGCCATTCCGAGTCGTCCTCCGGGAGCACCAGGACGACGAGTATCCGGTGGCAGGGCGCCTCGATGTCACGAAGATCCTCGTAGGCACGCACCTCGAGGTCGTACTTGACGAAGGCCCCGTGAATGTCGGCCAGGGTCGTGCATTTCGCCTGGACATCCAACTTCCACCCCGACGGTACTCGCCGCCGTCCTCGAATGAGGATGTCTTCCAGGGTCAGGTCGATGCCATAATCGGGGCTGGGCAGGCTGTAGCCCATGCCACAGGCGGCGGCGACCGCCTGTACATAGGCTCGTGATAGCCCCTCCTGGCGATGCTCCCTGGTCAGCAAGGCTGGGCCCCCTGCACGGGCGCTGCCGGCAGGGAGTCGGGCCTGCCCCCCGCCAGTCGTCCTGAACTGTCATGAATCGTATCACACCGACCGCCTGCGCGGAAGAGGGCCGAAGGGCGGGAACGACGTGCGCCGTGATCCTTCAGGCGAAAATGGGGACGTTTTTCGCAACTACTTGTCCGTAATAGCTACACGTCATAATCGCACTGAGCCGGCCTTCGCCGACTTGGCCGGCCGGCCGCGCGGCCGAGGCAGGGGCCGGACCAGCACCTGCGCCATCCGCCCGCGGAAGGCGTCGTCATCGACTGCCCAATCGCCACGACGTACCGCGTCCTCCGCGGATCCTCGCCTCGCAAGAACTCCTACCACAGTTGCCGTCGCTGCCCCGAGGGCGGCGGCTCAACGAAATCAGCGGTTCGTCTGAATCACGTCAGCGGCGAAGCGGGCGCTGTTGCGCACGTCGCGATCGGCGTCGGCCTGGGCGGCGCGCTGCAGGGCCGGCAGCGCTCGCGGGGAGCCGATCAGCCCCAGTGCCCGCGCCGACGCCTCCCGCACCACAGGGCTCGTGTCGCTGGCCAGGGTGCCCGTCAGTGCGTCCACGGCCTTATCCGCCTTCATCCGACCCAGCTCGATGGCCACGTCGGCTCGTGCCTGGGCGTTCGGGTTCGACAGGTGCTCAATGCGCCGGGCGATGTCCGCCTGCCGATCGTCCGCCACCACGGGCCGCAGCACCGGGGCGGCAACCACCTCGGGCGCCGCCGAGGCCACTGGTGCAGCCGGTGCCGGCGCCGCGGTCACGGCAGGCGGGGCATAGGCCGGCTGCACCACCAGCGGGGCCGGCTGCACAACCACGGGCGGCGGGTAATAGTACGGGTAATACGGGTAGTAAGGGGAGTAGTAGCCGGGGCCGCAGATCGGGAACCCGATGCCAATGCCCACTCTCCAGCCGGCCGACGCCGGGGCCGCACACGCCGCCAGTAGCGCCAGGGCCGCACACGCCAGTAGCCTCACTCGTCTCACGGCTCACCTCCTTCTGCAGTCGGGGCGATATCACCCGTGGGGTCCAGGCGGCCCCATCTGTCAGGATCGGCCACGCCGGCTGCCCATCGCAGGAATTCTTCCTGATGGGGCGGCGGGCGGCGCGGAATTATGCCGGCGGCGCCCAACGGGTCAACGTCAGAAGACGCCCCCTTTCGCGCCTTCGGTATATCCCGCAGAGTTCCCCAGGGGCGGCGCCCAGGTCGAGTAGCCCCGGCCGGCACTATAGAATGAACAGGACACGAAACCAAGGCGACGAGTTCCGGGGCAACCCGGGAGGCTTCGACATGGCCCGGACAATCAAACCGCCCGCCCCCCTGGACGTCGCGCCCGGCGAGCGGAGTGTCTTCCTGGCCGGGTCCATCGAGATGGGGCAGGCGGAAGACTGGCAGAGCGCGGTCGCACAGGGCCTGGGCGACCTGCCGGCCGTCATCCTCAACCCGCGCCGCGATGCCTGGGACGCGAGCTGGGCGCAGACGATCCACAACCCCCAATTTCGCGGACAGGTCGAATGGGAGTTGGCCGGCCAGGAGGCGGCAACCTGCATCGCCATGTACTTCGCCCCCTCCACGAAGGCGCCCATCACCCTGCTCGAACTGGGACTGTTCGCCCGCAGCGGCAAGGTCGTCGTCTGCTGCCCCGATGGCTTCTGGAGGAAGGGAAACGTGGAGGTCGTTTGCGAGCGCTACAACGTGCCCCTGGTGGGCAGTCTTGCGGAGCTGATCGCGGAAGTTCGCCGGCGCCTTGGTGGAGAATGAGACGAGAAGGCCCGAAGCGCGGGCGAGAGTTCTTTCCGCTCGCGCTTCGGGGCCCGGTCGATTAGTCCTTCGCCGCCACCTTCACGCTCAGCGGCTCGACCCAGTGCTTGGCGTCGGCGTTGTAGTACAGGTAGGCCCGGCTTGCCGGACCGCGGTACTCGCCCGGCACCCGGCACTCCAGGTCGATCGG
This sequence comes from Gemmataceae bacterium, assembly GCA_035266225.1. Classification (GTDB taxonomy): domain Bacteria; phylum Planctomycetota; class Planctomycetia; order Gemmatales; family Gemmataceae; genus DATFNV01. The sequence continues at coordinate 25,967 of DATFNV010000213.1, read as the reverse complement.
CACCTCGATCTTCTGCCGCGGCGCCAGGTCGCGCCAGTACAGGATCAGCTCGCGCGAGCGCGTCTCGTACTTGCTGATCAACCCCGGCCTGGTGCCGTTCTCCCGCAGAAGGGCGTGCTCCTTCAGCTGCTTGAAGTCCACGGGCAGCGACAGGCCGGCGGGCAAGCCGATGATCGCCACCGCCATCCCTTGCCCCTGGTCCATGACGTTCTCCAGCGTCACCGTCAGGTGGACCGCGTCGCCCTCGTTCGCCAACTCGCGGTCCAGCTTCGTCGCCAACCGCACAGCACAGCCCTCGGCACTGGCCGGCTTCAGCGTCTGGTACGACCAGGTCAGCGTGTACGGGAAGTTGTTCTTGCCCGTGATCCGCACCCCCACCTTGTTCGCGCCCGGCTTTAGATACTTTTCCGGATCGGGCATCTCGATGCTCAGCACGTCCTGCGCACCCGCCGCGAACTTCAGGTGGCCGACGCTCACATCGCCGACCGACAGGGTCAGCTCGCCGGGCTCGGCCGTCTTCTTGTTGGCGCGGGCGTGGGCGATCAGCGCCTTCAGCGCCAGGATCGTCGATTGCGTCGAGCCGAAGCCGCCGTAGCCGCCGCGCTGCTGGCCGATCCACTTCACCGCATTCTGCACCGGAACGTTGAAGTCGCCGGGGCGATTGGCCTTCAGCCAGCCCAGCACCGCCAGCGCCGTCGTCTCGATCCGCAGGTCGCGGCCGCCCGAACCGGTGATGCTTGTCCGCTCCGCGTCGAGGTGGCCGTCCTCCTTCTGCAAGCCGGCCGCCGTCTTGAGCAGGGCGACGGCGTCGGCGGCCCCGTCACGGTTCAGGAGGCTGTTGGCCACCAGCGACAGGAAGTACGGGTCCTTCGACGTCTTCGCCTGGGCGTGCAGCGCCTCCAGCTCCTTCGTGACGTCGTCGTCCTTGCCGCTCTCGGTCAGCGCCCAGACGATGTAGGCGTTGGTGATCTGGTCCGGGGCGCGGCCGAAGGTGTCGAGGGCGCGTGCGTTCCGCGTGAAGCCGCCGTGGCCGTCGCGCGACGCCAACAGGTATTGGCGCGTCCGCTCCAGCATCCCCGGATCGACCTTGTAGACCCGGGCCATGTCGCGGAACTGCAGCAGGCCGTAAGCGGTCAGCGCCTCGTGGGCACCGTCCGGGGCGCCGAACCACTCGTAACCCTGCTTCGAGTTATTCGCCGTCTTCGGACATTCAAAGGAGGTCAACTGCTGGTAGCCGCGCCCCAGCAGGTCGAGGGCCCGCGCCTCCACCTCCGGCCGCGACTGGTTGCTCTCCTTGAGGTAATCGAGGATGAGCAGGTTGGGGTAGTTGCTGGTCGAGGTCTGCTCGAAGCAGCCGTTGGGCTCGCGCATCATCGCCTCCAGCCCCTTTTGCAAGGAGGCCAGCGTCGAGGGGTAGACCTGCACGCGACATTTCAGCGTCCCCTTCACCCACGTCTCCGGCAGGAGCACCTGGTCGCTGGCGCTGCCCTCCAGCAGGTCGCTGCGGGAGCCGACGACCGGGAAGCCGTCCGGCACGATGCGGAAGGTGCGGGCCACGCTGTCGGCGGCGAACGGCTGCGCCTGGCCGCGGAACTCCACGCGCGCCACGCCATCGATCAGGTTCGGCCGCAAGTGATAGAGGCGCCGCGCGGCCGACTTGCCGGCGACCGTCAGCGGCTCATCGGCCTTGTCGCCGATCAGCTCCAGGCCGGTGGCCGTCGCGCTCAGGCTGACGGCGCGGCTCTCGGGGGTGTTGTTCCTGACGATGACGGGCAGGTCGATGCGGTCCGCCGAACTGGCCTCGATGGGCGTCTTGGGGTCCAGCGTGAACGGCAAGCGCGATTCGACGGCCGCGGTGGTGGTGCCGAGGCGGCCGTCGAGCGTGTGCCCGGCGGCGCTGACCACGAAGGTCGTCACGGAGTCGCACAACTCGAAGGAGACGGTCGCCTGGCCGTCGGCCGACACGACGAGAGCGGGCTGCCAGAGCAGCGTCTCGGCGAAGTCGCTGCGGACGCCGCCCGGGCCGGCCGAGGCGTTCTTGTGGGCGTACTCGCGGACGACCAGCGGCGGCGGCGGCGGGGCCATCGGCTGCCCGGCGAACTCGGCACCGCCACCGCGGCCGCCGAAGCCCGGGGGCATCGCGCCGCCGGGGACCGCCGGGCCGGCCGGGAAGCGCCGGGCCTTGTCCGCCAAGGCGCGGAGTTGCCGCTCGTCGAGACGCTTCCCCGCCCCCCCGCCCATCTGCTCCAACTCGCGGCGATTCTGCTTCTTGCCGTCCAACCCGTCCAGGCCGCCGGCGCGGTCCAGGCCAGCGCCCCTCTTCGCGAGGACCTCGTCGTGTTGTCCCAGGGCGTCGGCCTTCGCCTTGCCCTCCCCCTTGACGGCGTTGGCCCCCTGGGCCATCCCGCCCGGGGCCCAGCCGCCCGGCCGAGCCTGTATCGGTGGGGCTTCCTTAAGCATCTTTCTTTGTTCCATCAGATCTTCCGGCGCGGCATCCGGGGCCGGCATGGCGGCGGCATCGCGGGCGCCCGGCGCCAACGCTCCCCTCTGTTCCTGGAGCTGCGCCGTCAGGGCCGCCTCCCGGTCACGCTCAAGGCGGCTCAACAGCGGCAGGGCCGACAGGTAGAGCACGACCAGGGCCAGGAGCGCCGCCCCGACGCCGAAGGTCGCGCTGCGGGTCACCGACCGCGGCAGCCTCACCAGAAGCGCGCCCAGCAGCAGCAGGAAGAGCAGCAGGGCCGCGACCGGTCCCAGGGGGCGGCCGTAACGGTCGATCCAGTCGTCGTAGCGCCGCAGGCGCTCGGCGGCCTCCCCGGCCACCTTGTCACCGCGCACGGCCGCCAGGCCGGCCGACGCCTGGGTGAATTCGCCCTGCAACTTCTCGAAGCGGTCGTCGAAGTCCTCGACCACCGTCTTGGCCTTTTCCTGGGCGAAGTCGAACACCTTCGGCGACGCCTGGCCGTTGGCCACCAGCAGCCGCTCGGCGTCCTCGCGGAGCTTCTGGTTCTGGGCGAACCGCTCCTTGAACTTTGCGGGATCCTGCTCGGCGAAGCGGCGCCAGCCCTGCGTGCCCAGCAGCAGGTCCAGGGCCGTCCGCGCCTTGGGATCCTCCGACAGCAGGAAGTCGGCGTGCTCCAGGTCCTCGGGCTTGCGCACCTCGGTCGTCAGTAGGAAGTGCGTCGGCATGCTGCGGGCCGTCTTCTCGTCGGCCATCGTCAGCGTCCGCTTATCGACCACGCTCAGCAGCACCACCGCCCCCGTCGGGCCGCCCCGCTCGTCGCTGGCCGTCACCTTCAGGGTCACGCGCTCCCCCGGCAGGTAAGCCGTCTTCTCGGCCGGCAGGTCGGGACGCACCTCGAGCTTCAGCCGTTCGTTCGGCTGGCGGTAGACGAGGCGCTCGGCGCGCGGCACCAGCTGCCGCGGCTCCGCTTTCGCGCCACTCAGGTCCTCGAAGACCGTGATGCGATAGACCCCGCCGGCGCCGTGCGACGGCTTCAGCGACACCTCGCTGCATTCGCCCTGCCTCACCGTGACCAGCTGGTGGTCGAGCAGGCGGCCGCGGCAGTAGGCGCCGACCAGCAGTGACTTGTCGGCACGCGGGCTGCAAACCTGCACCCGGATGGCGTCGGCCGGGCCGGTCACGCCATCGACGACCTTCAGGGCGACGCCGTCCATCTTCGCCTCGGGCAGCTCGTGCTTGCTGGTCACCCCCAGCGGCGAATCGATCCTGAGACGGTACTTCCGCATCGAGTCGGGGCGGAAGTGGAAGGCGCCCATGCCCTGGTTGACTCCCGGCTCGCCGGCGTCGGTCAGGGTGTGGATGTCGTCCACGATCACGTTGTCGCGGTCATCGAGGAGTTGGCCGCGCAGGTCGCCCGGCTTGTCGAGCGCGGTTCGCACCTGGAAGTAGACGCGGTTGTCGGCGCCGGCGACCAGGTCGCCGCCCTCGGGGTAGAAATCGACCTGCAGCGACTTCACCACGATCGGGATGCTGCGAATGATGGTGTCGGGCACCGCCTGGTCCAGCAGTTTGACCGAGAGTGACGCCTGGCCGCGCTCGATCTCCCGCGGCAGCTGGAAGGAGACATCGACCTTGCCGTTCTGGTCGGCGATGAAGTCGGTGACCTTGCCGCCGGCCTGGCCGTCGGTGCCGTAGGTCTTGCCGTCGATGAGGATATCGGGGGTCGCCCGGCAGGCCGCCGCTGGCTCGCCGTTGCTGCGCGTCACCTTGAGGCGGGCGACGACGGTTTCGCCAGCCCCGTAGGAGGAGCGGTCGAAGTTCAACTCCTTGTTGAGGGAGGCGGCCTGATAGCGATTGACGAGGAACTTGCGCTCCTGCGGCGGGAAGCGGTTGTTGGCCTCGCTCACGGTCAGCGTGAATTCGCCGCCGTCGGGGCCTTCCAGGACGTACTCGCCGGCGCCGAGGCCGCGCAGCGGCTGGCTGTCGGGGCCGCGCAGCTCGGGGCCGTCCTCCGCGCGGTGCAGGCGCGAAGTGCCGCTGAGGATGTCGCTCTTGACGCCGCGCGAGTTGGTGATCGTGTACATCAGCCGGAAGTCGTCCGGCGGCGGCTTGAGACTGAAGCGCTCCAGGGTCAGGGAGCGGAAAGAGACCGTGTCGCCGATCTGGTACATCGGCCGGTCGGTCGCCAGGTGGGTGAGGTAGGTCGGGGCCGCCAGCTCGAGCTGCTCGTGCAGGCTGCTGTTGGCGTCGGCGTCGCCTTCGCGGCGGGCGTCCACGGCCAGGGCCAGGGTGGTGCCGGGCCCCAGCGGCAGGTTCGGCTGGAAGGTGAACTGGTACTCGCCGGGAGTCGGGACGTCCTTCTCTTTGAGAACAGGCTTGCCCGCGTCATCGACGACGGCCTTGCCCTTGTCATCGACCAAGGTGACGTCGAGGCGGGCCGGGACGCGCTGGCCCTTGAGGTTGCGCGTCTCGATGCGGTACTCGTTGGGGGCGCCGACCTGGACGCGCTGCGGGCCGGAGACGACCACGTTCAGCTGGCGTTTGCGTGCCGCGTCCCAGACCTCGGCGACCTGCCGGTCCCGTTCCATCGGCAGGCGGCCGAGGCGCAGGGTCAAATCCTCGGCGTCCTTCGCGGCCTCGGCCACCTGGTCGGCGTGGGCGCGGACGGCAGCGCGGGCCTGGAGGTAATCGTGGCCGGTGCGTGCGGCGGGGACGCCGAGGCCGCCGGCCGCGAGGAGGAGAGTGGCGGCGACGGCCCAGCGGCCCCAGCGGCGGGCACGGCGCGGCGGGGCGGCCGGCTCGGGCAGGGGCAGCGTCTGGGGGGCAGCCTCCTCCGCGGGCGGGTCGAAGCGCACGGCGGGAAACTCCTGCTTGGCGGCGGTCGCCAGCAGCTGTTGCTGGTGCCGCGCCTTCTCCAGCGCCGCCTGGCACGCGGGGCAGGCGGCAACATGGCCCAGGAGTTCCTGATTCTCGGCGTCTTCGAGCAGGCCGTACAGGTGGTCCCACAGCAGGGACTGATAGTGAGTGCAGTCGTGCATGTTTCGTTTCAACCCGCCCCCGGCTCAGACGCCGGAGGAAACGAGGAATGTCGCCGCGAACGGTGCGGCGGATGGGCCGGCGGGATCGACCCGGCGGCCGGGGGTTCAACACGGGCCCAGCGCGGCGCGGAGCTTTTGCAGGGCGCTGCGCATCTGCGTCTTGATCGTGCCCACCGGGCGGTCGCGCATCTCGGCGATCTGCTCGTAGGTCAGTTCGCCGTTCTGGCGGAGGAGAAAGACTTCTTTCTCCTCGGGTCGCAGGTGCATCAGGGCCGCGCGGAGCTGTTGCAGGGCTTCCTGCTCCTCCAGCGCCTGGCCGGGCGGGACGTTATCCACCATCGGCATGATTTCGGCTCCGTGGAGCGCCTTGACCCGCCGCCGCCAGGCACTGCGCTGGACGTCGCGGGCGGCGTTGAGGCCGACGCGGAAGATCCACGCCTTGAGGTTCTGCACCTCGCTCAGGCGGTCCTGCGCGCGCCAGCAGCGAAGGAACACTTCCTGGGCCACGTCCTGCGCGTCCTCCCGGTTGCCCAGCAGGAACCAGAGCGTGCTGACCAATTCGTCGCGCAACTCGTTGAAGGTGCGCACCAGAAGTTCCCCGGGCGCGGGCACTTCCGTCGCCCCTGGTGCCGGCCTTACACAGACGCTTGCAACAGGTTTGCTCATACCGCCACCTTAACAGACGAGAAGAGCGAAGGCGCGGATTGCGGCCGCGTGAAAAAAGATATGTACACGATCAGGCGCGATCCTTCGGGCGACGCCCGCGGACACAGATTGCAACCAGCCTAGCGGCCCCTTCGTTGGCGCACAAGGGCCAACCCTCTCCTCGTAGGTCAGGCTTTCTAGCCTGACCAGAAGCAGTGTCAGGCTGGAAAGCCTGACCTACGACCGCCGGCGGCCCCGGGAGACTTTTCCTCGGGGGTCTCGGGGTCTCGCGATTCCTTGGTATTTTCTTGACGCGGCCCCCGCGGCGGCCATAAACTGGCGACGATCTTGTTTCCCATCTTTCTTCGACTCGCAGGAGACGTTCGATGATCCGACCCGCTTCGCGCGCCCCGGCGCGGCCGCGCACCGGCTTCACGCTGGTCGAGCTGCTGGTAGTGATCGCCATCATCGCCATCCTGATCGGCCTGCTCGTCCCCGCCGTCCAGAAGGTCCGCGAGGCCGCCGCCCGCATCAGGTGCGGCAACAACATGAAGCAGTTGGGGCTGGCCTGCCACAACTGCAACGACACCCAGGGGCGCCTGCCCCCCCAGGCCAGCAACTTCGCCGGGGCCTACCTGGGCCCCCTGTTCTTCCACCTCCTGCCGTACATCGAACAGGACAACGCCTGGAAGATGGCCTCCTTTCTCGACTACACCGCAGCGGTCGGGACGCCGACGCCCAACCCGGGGACCACGGTCAACATCGGCATCATCTGGCCGACCTGGGACTCGGTGAACACCAGCAACAACACCTTCCTGCGGCAGACGAAGATCGCGGTCTACCAGTGCCCTTCCGACCCCAGCCTTGGCAACGGCATCGACTGGACTCCCGGCGACTCCTCCTACGCCGGCAACTTCCAGGTCTTCGGCGGCGCGGCCAACACCTTCACGCCGCCGAGCTACACGAACTACCTCACCGTCTGGGACGGCATGGCCACAATCCCCACGACCTTCGCGGACGGCACCTCGAACACGATCCTGTTCGCCGAGAAGTTCTCGCGCTGCGACGGCGCCGGCGCTCCCGGCGGCACCTGGTGGATGCGCGGCGTCCTCCACGGCGCCCAGGGCCTGGGCGGTTCCGACGATAGCTATCCCGGCGACCGGCTCTCGGCCGTCTTTGCCGGGGGGGTGGGCGTGGACGGCACCGTCTGGACGACCGGGCCGGCCTCGAAGTTCCAGGTGCTGCCGATCCCCTTCCTCGCGAACCCGGGGCCGTGTGACAAGCGGCTGGCCTCCTCCGGCCACCCCACCGGCATGAACGTCTGCCTGGGCGACGGCAGCGTGCGCTTCCTGTCGCAGAGCATGAGCCCACAGACCTGGTGGGCCGCCTGCACCCCGGCCGGCAACGAGACCCTCGGCTCGGACTGGTAAGGCCGCCAGCGGGAATAACTCTCCCCTCGCCCCAGTACTCCGGGGAGAGAAGAGAAGAAGAAATGCCGCTCGCACCAGAGGGAGGACATGCGATGACAAAGGCCCCGCGCGCCTGGCGCGCTTTGGCGGTCTGGCTCCCCTTGCTGCTCGCCCTCCCTCTCGCGGCCGGTTGCGGGAAGGAGCGGGGGACATTGTCGGGTCAGGTACTCTACCAGGGCAAGCCGTTGCCCGGCGGCCGCCTGACTTTCCGGCCCGACGACAGCCGCGACAATACCGTCACGGTACCGATCGACCCGGACGGCCATTACGAGGCGACGCTCTTTGTCGGCGACGGGAGCATCAGCGTCGATAACCGGGAGCTGCGGCCGCTCCCCAGCATCGGCGCTCCCAGGCCGCCCGGGGTCAAGGTTCCGCCCCCGGAGGGGGGAGCGAAGGCGGCGGAGCCGCCGCGGACAACGGCCCCCGGACGTCCCGCCGGCGCCTACCTCGCGATCCCGGAGAGGTACTACGATGTCGAGAGCTCCGGCCTCCGCTACACGGTGAAGCGGGGGGAGGAGACGTACACCATCGAGTTGCAGTGAGTTCGACGCCTGCCGGGCAAGCCGGCAGGCGTCGGATATGACCCCCGTTTCTCGCGCACTCATCTTTTTCTCACATTTTCTCACATTTTCCTTGACGCCCTGTTGCGGCCGATTTAAGCTGTCAGCCGACTCGTCTTCTCTCTTTTATCGACTCGCAGGAGGGCCTGCCTGCTCCGGCTCGCGCCGCTCCCGTAGGCGGGGGCAACCGCCGACAGGGCCAGCGAAAGGGCACGCCGGGGCGCTGACTTGAAGAAATGCACAGAAATTTAATTGACGAGCGCGACGGCGGCGTTATGCTTAACGTCCGCATTAGCGACGATTCAGAGTGCGGGCCGCCGCCGTCGTGGGAGGGGAAGGGAGGCGGTCCCGTGCCGGCCGGGGCGACTCGACACGGATGCCCCGGCGACTCGCTGTCTTGTCGGGGCCCTTCCCTGCAGCGACGTAGCGTCGGCCGCCCGGCGTCCCGGGCTGGCCTTGTTCGTCTGTTCCGCCAGTCCCGCCCCCGCCTCGGGCCGCGGCCGTTCCTCTCTGCCGCGACTGGGCGAGCGTGCTGGGCGGGGGTGCCTTGCGCCCCCGATACGTGTCGAGGGAGGACTCTGCCTTGAACAGCAACAGTACCGCCACCGTGAAAGCGCGGCCCGCCAAGTCCGCGCCCGCGCCGAAGAAGCCAGCACCGCTCAAGGTGTCCGACGACACCCTCGCGCGGCTGACGAAGATCTTTCGGCTGCTCGCCGACGAGTCGCGCATCAAGATCGTGCTGGCCTTGGCCCAGGACGGCGAGGTCCACGTTTCCGCGCTGTGCAAGATGCTCGGCACGCCGGCACAGCCGATGTCGCAGCCGGCCGTCAGCCATCACCTGACGCTAATGCGTCTGACCGGCCTGGTCAACTACCGCCGCCAGGGGAAGAACAACTATTACCGGCTGGAGGGCGATTACATCCGCGAGCTGCTCGAGCAGGTGTTCGCCGACTGCGGCAACAGCCAGCAGCAGATCCAGTTCGACGATTTCGCCCTGGCGTACAAACGCGGCCGGTAACCGCGGCCACCCCCCGCATTGCCGTCCCGGGGCAACGCTGCCCACGCGCCGACCGGCGCGTCCGTCCGCCGTCCGCTCCCGCCCGGCCCGGTAAAATGAGTGTGGGCAGCGCCCTCGCCCGGGATGGGAGTCGGACGCTTACGGCTGAGTAAGCCGCAAGCCGCGGCGCCAACCGACTTTGTCCGCCGCTCCCCCCTCGGTTATCCTGGGGTTATGACTATTTGGGTTGGCACGTCCGGTTACTCCTACCCCGATTGGGTGGGCCCCTTCTACCCCGAGGGGACGCGGTCCCAGCGCATGCTCGCCTACTACAGCCAACACTTTCCGCTGGTCGAGTTGAATTTCACCTTCTACCGCCCGCCGACTCCGGAGATGCTCGTGCGGCGGGCCGACCAGGTGCCGGCCGGCTTCCAGTTCGTCGTCAAGGTGCCGCGCTCGATCAGCCACGAGGAACGGCCGGACGACCTGCCGCTCTTCCGCCGTGCCGCCGAGGAACTGCGCCGCCGCGGCCGCCTCCTCGGCCTGCTCTGCCAGCTGCCGCAGGCCAGTCACCACGACCGCCGCCGCCTCGACTGGCTCGACCGACTCGGCGCGGAACTGCGCGACTGCCGGCTGGCCGTCGAATTTCGCCACCGGTCGTGGGCCCGGCCGGAGCTGCCAGCATGGCTCGCCGAGCGGGGCCTCGACCTGGTGGCCGTCGATGCGCCGGCCATCGCCCAGCTCTACCCAAGCGGGTTGGTGCAATCGACGGGACGGGTCTACGTCCGCCTGCACTCGCGCAAGGCCGGCAACTGGTACCTGTCGGACAGGGAGCGTTACGAGTACGACTACGACGACGCGGCCCTGGGCGAGTGGGTCGAGGGGGTGCTGCGGACGGCGGGGCGGACGCAGGAGGCGCTGCTGCTGTTCAACAACTGCCACCACGGCCACGCGCCCGCCAACGCGCGGCGCCTCATGTCGTTGTTCCAGAATGCCGGGGCGACAGTCGTGGCACCGTTCGCCGCACCGCCGCCAGCGCCGGTGCAGCGCGGGCTGTTCGATGAGATGGGCGGGTAGCGGGACCTTGCACGGCCTCTCTCAGCCGGGTAGTCTGCGAAGGGTCGGATAGTCGGCCGCCCCGCCGTGGGGGTCCGGCCCGACGACCCGCTTCAAGGACACCGCCATGCACCTGCCGCACCTTCCCTCCTGCGCGAGACGTCTCGTCGCGGCCCTCTTCCTCTCCGCCTGCCTGGCCCTCCCCGCCGCGGCGCAGCAACCGCTTGGCCCCGGCCTGCCCCAGCCGCGCCTCCTCGTGGTCAGCCCCGCCGGCGGACAGGCCGGCACCGCCGTCGAAGTCACCGTCACCGGCAACGACCTCGAACAGCCGCAGAAATTGCTCTTCAACCACCCCGGCATGAAGGCGGAGCCCGTCGCCGACTCGACCAAGCCCGCCAAGCCGCCGCAGGGCGGGCAGCCGGCGCTGATGACGGCGAAGTTCAAGGTCACCATCCCCCCGGACGTCCCCGTCGGTCACTACGACGTGCGCTTCGTCAGCAAGGACGGCGTCAGCAACCCGCGCGTCTTCGTCGTCGGCGACCTGCCCGAGACGACCGAGAAGGAGCCGAACAACGACGTGGACCAGGCGCAGGAGGTCCCGCTGAACAGCACGGTCCACGGGGCCATCACCGCGCCGACCGACGTAGATTATTTCCGCTTCGCCGCCAAGAAGGGCCAGCGCGTCGTCGTCAGCTGCCTGGCCTCGAGTATCGACAGCAAGCTGCAGGCCGCCCTCGAGGTTTACGACAAGGCCGGCGCACTGCTCGCCGCCAACCGCAACTACCACGACGGCGACGCCCTGCTCGACGTGACCCCGGCCGACGACGGCGACCTGTTCGTCCGCATCAACTCCTTCGCCTACCTGCAAGGGACCGCCGAGCACTTCTACCGCCTCACGGTGTCAACGGCCCCGTGGATCGACGCCGTCTTCCCGCCGGTCGTGGAGCCGGGCAAGGCGACGAAAGTGACCGTCTACGGCCGCAATCTGCCCGACGGGAAGCCCGACCCGGACGCGGTCGTTGACGGCCGCGTGCTGGAGACGATGACCGTGACGGTCAACGCGCCCGGCGACGCGGCCGCCTTGCAGCGGCTGGCCTACCGCGGCCACGTCGCCCCGCTGGCCGGGGCGATGGACGGCTTCGAGTACCGCGTCCGCAACAAGGCGGGCACGTCGAACCCGTTCCTGCTCACCTTCGCCCAGGCGCCGGTCGTGACGGACAATGGCGATAACGACACTCCCGAGAAGGCGCAGGCGGTGCCGGTGCCGTGCGAGATCGCCGGCCGCATCGAGAAGAAGCGCGACCGCGATTGGTACAGCTTCACCGCGAAAAAGGGCGACGTCCTTAGCATCGAGCTGTACGGCGACCGCCTCGGCTCGCCGCTCGACCTGTACGCCGTGCTGAAGAGCACCGGCCCCAAGGGCAGCACCATCGTGGAGCTGGACGACAGCACCGAGCAGGTGCCCAACCAGTTCTACACCCGCGGCGACGACCCCCCGCGCTACCAGTTCAAGGTGCCGGCCGACGGGACCTACCTGCTGATGGTGTCCAGCCGCGAGGCCGACGTCGAGGCCGGCCCGCGCCACCTCTATCGGGTGCGCATCGCCCCGGAGAAGCCCGACTTCCGCGTGGTGCTGATGCCGTCGTCGGCCACCACCCCCGACGCCTGCGTCGTCCGCCGCGGGGCGACGCAGTTCTTCACGGCCTTCGTGACGCGCCTCGACGGCTTCAACGACGAGATCACGCTGACGGCCGACGGACTGCCGCAGGGCGTGACCTGTCCGCCGCAGACGATCCCCGCGGGTCAGAAGCAAGGGATCCTGGTGCTCACTGCCGCGGAGGGGGCCCCGCTCTGGGCGGGCGACATCCACGTGAAGGCGACGGCGACCATCGACGACAAGAAGGTGGAGCGCGAGGCGCGGGCGGCGACGATCACCTGGCCGTTGCCGCAGAACCAACAGGGCCCGACCATCAGCCGACTGGACGGCAGCTTGGTGCTGGCCGTCACCGAACAGGGACCGTTCGCTCTGACCACGACGATGACGACGGCGACGGCCAAGCCGGGCGACAAGCTGACGGTGCCGCTGAAGCTGGCGCGAAACTGGGCCGACTTCAAGGCGCCGGTGCAGGTGACCGTCCTCGGCCTGCCGGGGGGGAACCAGCCGCCGCAGCCGACGCTGACCATCGCCGCCGACAAGACCGAGGGGAACGTGGTGGTGGACGTGAGGCCCAACCTGCCGCCGGGGGTGTACACAATCGTCTTTCGCGGTCAGGCGCAGTTCCAGTACAGCAAGGACCCGATGGGTAAGCAGAAGCAGAACGTGACGGTGCTGCTGCCGTCGCCGCCGCTGACCCTGACCGTGGTGAAGAAGTAAATGGAGATGCCGCTTGCGGCTTCGCAGGATTTGCGAAGCCGCAAGCGGCATCATCGGAGACTCCCATGTCCCTGCGCCGCACCCTGCTGGCCCTGTTTCTCTTCGCGCTGCCTCTGGCCGCGGCCGAGCCGGTCAAGCCGCCGGAGGTCAAGAGTCCGCTAACGCCGAAGGAGGCACAGAAACTGTTCCGCCTGCCGCCGGGATTGCGCATCGAACTGGTCGCCTCCGAGCCGCAGATCGAGAGTCCCGTGGCGATGGCCTTCGACGAGGACGGCAAGCTGTGGGTGGTCGAGATGCGCGACTACCCCAACCCTCCGAAGCCCGGCGAGAAGCCGCAGGGACGCATCAAGGTCCTCGAAGACAAGGACGGCGACGGCTTCTACGAGACGGCCACCGTCGTCGCCGACAACCTCCTCTTCGCCAACGGCATCATGCCGTGGAAGGGCGGCGTCGTGGTGACGATGGCGCCGCAGATCGTCTACATCAAGAACGGCAAGACGGAGGTGCTCTACGAGGGTTTCACGGCGGGCAATCCCCAGCTGCGCGTGAGTCATCCGGTCCTCGGCCTGGACGGCTGGGTGTACGTCGCCAACGGCCTGCGCGGCGGCAAGGTGAAGAAGCCCGGCGAGCCGGACGCCAAGGCGATCGACCTGAGCGGCCGCGACTTCCGCTTCAACCTGCTGACGGGGGAGCACGAGGCGCTGAGCGGCATGGGGCAGTACGGCAACTGCTTCGACGACTGGGGCCGCCGCTTCGTCTGCGACAACCGCCATCACCTGCGGCACGTCGTCATCGAGGACCGCTACCTGAAGCGCAACCCCTACCTCGGCGTACCGGCCGTCGTACAGGACATCTCCGAGCTGGATAAGGAGGAGGGGCCGCTCTCCTCGGGCGGGCGTGTGTATCCGATCAGCAAGAACTGGACGACCTCGGCGCTGCACGCGGGGCGCTTCACCGCGGCCTGCGGGGTGCAGATCTACCGCGGCGATTTGCTGCCGGCTGAGTACCGCGGCTGTGCCTTTACCTGCGAACCGCCGGGCAACCTGGTGCATCAGGAGGTGCTGGAGCCGAACGGGGCGACGTTCCGCTCGAGGCCGGCGAAGGCGGGCGTCGAGTTCCTGGCGTCACCGGACGATTGGTTCCGGCCGGTGTTCCTGGCCAACGGGCCGGACGGGGCGATGTACGTGGTGGATATGTATCGGGCGGTGATCGAGCATCCGGAGTTCATGCCGCCGGAGTTGAAAAACCGTCCCGACATGACACTCGGCAAGGACAGAGGCCGGATCTGGCGCATCGTGCCGGAGAAACGCACGACGAAGGCGATCCGCCCGAACATGAGCAAAGTCAAGACGGAGGATCTCGACAAGTATCTCGACGGGAAGCACAACGCCTGGGGGCGGATGACCGCCCACCGGCTGATCCTGGAGCGGAAGGATTATCCGAATCCGAAACTGCGGGGCCGCGTCGTCTTCCGCGATGGCGATGAGTACGAGCGCCTACATTTTGATTGTTTGGCGGCGAGTTACAACGTCCTGGATGAGAACCATCACCGGCCACTTTTTTTGAACGAGCCGGATGCGCGCGTTCTGGAACAACTCGTTCGCATCGCCGAGCCCTGGCTGGCCAAGGCTGAGAAACACCGAACGGACATAATCAGCCGCATCGGACTCGATTCGCGGCTTGACTTCCAGATTGCGCTGAGTCTCGGCGAGTGGGACGACGACCGCATCGTCGAGCCGCTGGCGAAGATCGCGCTGAAGCGCGCTGACGACAAATGGACGCGCCTGGCCGTCGCCAGTTCCGTGGCAAAGCGCTCTGGCAAGTTGGTCGCGGTCCTCCAGAAAGGCGGGTTGACCAGCGAGGCGTCTGCCGGACGACTGACCCTCATCGCCGAGTTGTCCGCGGTCGTCGGCGCGCGCCAGGACGGGGATGAGGTGGCCGACCTGCTGCATACACTTGACTGCATCAACACCCGGGACGCACGGCGCTGGCAGATGGCCGGCCTCGACGGGCTGGCCGAGGGCATGGGCCGGCGCGGGACGCAGCTGGGCGGGTTCCTCAAGACCTTGCCCGCGGACAAGCACCGCGCCGCCGACCTGGCCGACCGGTTGCTGGGCCTGGCCGCGAAGGTTGCCGCCGACGGCAAGGCCGATCCCGGGGAACGGGTCACGGCGCTTCGGCTGATGGCCCACGCCCCCTGGACGACGGCCGAGCCGGTGCTGGCGAAACTGGTCACGGAGGACGGGCCGCAAGACGTGCGCCTGGCCGCGGTGCGGGCGCTGTCGGCGCATCCGCGGGCGGAAGTCGCCGCCATTCTGATGAAGTCGTGGCCAACGTACACGCCGGCGCTGCGGCGCGAGATCATTGAGGCGATGCTGCGCCAACCGGATCGGGCGCTGTTCTTGCTCGGCGAGATCGAGGCCAAGCGCGTCAAGCCGGGCGACCTCGACGCGCAGCGGGCGCGGCAACTCGTCAACCACGGCAAGCCCGAAGTGCGCGAGAAGGCAAAGAAACTGCTGCAGGACAGCTTGCCCGCCGAGCGCAAGAAGGTGCTGGAACAGTACCAGGCGGCGCTGAAGGTGAAAGGCGATCCGAAGAAGGGACAGGAGGTCTTCCGCAAGAACTGTGCGACGTGCCACCGCCTCAGCGGCATCGGCGTGGACGTCGGCCCGAGCATCGCCGACACCGAGCGCACCCGGACGGCCGACGCGCTGCTGGTCGATATCCTCAACCCGAACGCGGCCATCGACGCCAATTACATCAACTACCAGGTGACGCTCAAGAACGGCAAGGTGCTGACTGGCCTGATCACCGCCGAAACGGCCGCCAGCCTCACGCTCAAGCGGGCCGAGAACCAGACCGATACGGTGCTGCGCCAGGACGTCGAGGAGGTGCGCTCGACCGGGACTTCGCTGATGCCGGAAGGGCTGGAGAAGACTGTTAGCGTCGAGGAGATGGCCGACCTGCTTGGCTTCCTGAAGAACTGGCGCTACCTCGACGGGTCGGTGCCCGTGAAGTAGAGTACTCGACTCGCATACCCCGGCGCTCCGGCGGCGTTTTTCGCGTCCTCATGGGCGCGGGCCAGCCGACGCGAGCCGAGTGACGAAATCGGCGTGTTCCGGCGTCGCGGTCCCCTGTTGGAGGACGCGGAGGACGCTGGCCATGTCGCCGTTGACGAGGGCCGCGGGAGCGAGCCAGAGGCCGGGGAAGATTTCGCTTCTCAGAAGACCCTGCCCGTCGGAAAGCAAGCGGTCGTACTGCGTCTGCCGCAGGACGAACCAATCGATTTCGCCATCCAGGACGCGCCAGACGACGTACTCGCGGACGCCGAAGCGGCGGTAGACGTTCCGCTTGGTGTGCAGGTCGAAGCTGACGCTGCTGGCCGCAACCTCGGCGACCAGTTCTGGTGCCCCTTCGATGTAATCGTCGTCGCTGATGCGAGCCTGCCCGCCCCGCGCCGGGTCGATGAAGAGGAGCGCGTCGGGCTGCGGCTCGTTGTCGTCGTCGAGCCGGATGGTGCTGTTGTCGCCCGCCCCAACGCCGGGTGTGGCCGCGCGATACGTCCCCAGCCATGTGAGAATGTCAACGTGGGGCTGGCCGTGGCGGCGCTGGCGGACGGGGGAAGGCATGTAGACGACTCCTTCGATCAGTTCAGCCTTCTTGAGGTTCGGCATCGCGTCGTAGCGGCGCTCGAACTCCTCGCGCGTCAATCGGTCGCCCGGCTCCAGAGGCGGCAATTGGCCTTTGGGCAGAATCGGACTCCGGCCAGTTTGGCGGGTTGATGGGGTCAACGGTGGCTCCTCCCTTCATCCCTACGCTAACAAGGCAGATGCCTGTGACGCAAGGTGAGTCGCTGTTCAGCCGGCGGCGTAATCGGGTTCTCGCCAGGACGTTCGGCCCGCTCCACGGGGTGGTGTCGCCTTGCCCGTGAGGCGCCTACAATAACCTAACGCGCCCTATCCGGAGCAGACCGAGCGAGCAGCCGATGGCATCATGAGCGCTTCTTTCACACCAAACACCGGCCGCGTCACCCTGCCCCTGATTGTCACGGCGCCGGCGCCCGAAGCCCAACCGGAATGGCACGGCTGGAGCGCTGCCGTGCCCATCGAGCCACAGGGCGCCTACAGCGACGCCGTCCCCGAGGCCGCGCTCGCGGTTCCGCCGATCGCCGGCGACGACCGCCGCCCCATCGAGCTGCTCGCCCCCGCCGGCGGTCCGGAGGCGGCGCTGGCAGCCTTTCACTTCGGGGCCGACGCCGTCTACCTTGGTCTCAAGAAGTTCTCCGCGCGCGCCGAGGCCGAGAATTTCACCCTGGACGAGGTCGATGAAATCACCGCCTACGCCCACAGCCTGACGCCGCGCCGCCGGGTGTTCGTCACCATCAACACGCTCGTCCGCCAGGACGAATTGCCCGAACTCATCGAAGACGTGGCGGTGCTGGACGAGATCGGCGTGGACGCGCTCATCATCCAGGACCTGGGCGTTTACCACCTCGTGCGGCACCACTTCCCCCGGCTGGAATTGCACGCCAGCACGCAACTCGCCGTCCACAACCGGGCCGGGGCCGAGGCGCTGCACCGGCTCGGCTTCCGGCGCGTGGTGCTGGCGCGCGAGCTGACCTTCGAGGAGGTGCGCGACATCACCGGGGCGGCGGGCATCGAGACGGAAGTCTTCATCCACGGGGCGCTGTGTTACTCGTACAGCGGACTGTGCCTGTTCTCGTCGCAGACGCTCGGCCGCAGCGGCAACCGCGGCAAGTGCGCCTACTCCTGCCGCGACAGCTACGAGGTGACGGGGGCCCCGCTGACGCTGCGCGACGGCTCGGCGGTGAAGCGCGACCCGAGCCAGGGCTTCCCCTTCAGCATGAAGGACCTGGCGCTGCCCGACCACATCCCGGCACTGCGGGCGGCCGGCGTGTCGTGCTTCAAGGTCGAGGGGCGCAAGAAGAGCCCGCTCTACGTCGCCACGACGACCGACTACTACCGCCGGCTCATCGACGGCCGGTTGCCCGAGGAGGAGCGGCCGGATATCGAGGCCGATTTGCAGACCGTCTTCAGCCGGCCGTGGACGCGCCTGTTCGTGCAGTCGCACAAGGACAAGGAGGTCGCCGACCGCGACACCGTCGGCCACCGTGGCAGCCTCATTGGCCGGGTCGAGGCGGTGCTGGACGAGGCCACCCGCGAGGCGAGGCTGCGCTTCCGCACGCGCCGCGCCCTGGAGAAGCACGACGGCCTGCAGGTCGATCTGCCGGTGCTGGGCAAGCCGTTCGGCTTCGCGGTGGAACACTTGTGGGTCGTGCCGCGCGGCAAGGGCAAGCGGCAGGAGGTGTTCGAGGCGCCCGCCGGGTCGCTCGTCGAGGTCAGCCTGCCGCGCGAGCATCCCGAGTTGCCAGTCGGGTCGCTGGTCTACTGCTCCTCGTCGCAGGCCGTGAAAAACAGGTACAAGTATGAGCATCCGAAACCGGGTGCCTTCCGCGGCCGCCGGCCTATCGAGGTCGAGTTGACGCTGACCGCCGACGCGCTGACCGCGACCGGGCGGGTCCTGCCCGAAGGGGACGTCGAGACAACGCGAGCGCTGGCGGGACGGTTCGAGCCGGCGCGCGACGCCACGGCGATGGCCGGCGCCGCCCGTAGCGCCTTCGAGAAACTCGGGCAGACGCGGCTATACCTCGAACGCTTCGCCCTGCACGACCCCGACGGCCGCTTCGTGCCGGTGTCGGCGCTGAACCAGTTGCGCCGCGACCTGACGACGGCACTGGAAGAAGGGCTGCGACGGCAGTACGCCGAGACGGTCGCGCGGGTGAAGGTCTGCGCTCGTAGTGACCGCATTCATGCGGTCCTGCCGGCCAACGACCGCATGAATGCGGTCACTACGAGCGCACGCTTCCGCTGGTCCATCAAGGTGGACCGCGTCGGCTTCCTCGACGCCCTGGAAGACGCCGACCTCGTCGATAGCGACGAAATCATCATCGACATCGCCCGCGACCATCCGGCACTGCTGGCCGAAAAGCTCGACGCCTGGGCGGCGCGGGTTGGGCGCCAGCGCCTCCGCCTGGCGTTGCCGCCTCTGACGCGCGCCTGGGAGGACAAGGACATCCGGCACAAGGTCGAGCGGCTGCGCGGCTCCGGCTGGTCGCGCTGGGAGGCGGCGAACCTGTCGGCCTGGACTTTCCTGGGCCTCGACCCGGCGCAGCCGGCGCGCGACATCGACCTGGCGACGGACTGGTCGGTGTACGTCCTGAACCGCCTGGCCGCGTCGCAATTGCTGCACATGGGCGTCAGCCGCTTCGCCCTGTCGCCGGAGGACGGGTTGGCGAACCTGCGGGCGCTGCTGGACGAATTCGGATCGAAGGCGATATTGATCGTCCACCAGGACACGCCGCAGTTCCTGGCGGAGTCGTGCGCCTACGCCAACCTGATCGGCGGCTGTCCGGGCAAGGCGAACTGCAAGTTCGAGAGCATGGAGATGGTCTCCAGCCACGGCGAGCGCGTGACGGCGCTCGACTACCACTGCCGGACGATCGTGCTCAACCAGGGGCCGTTCTGTCTCTCGACGCGGTTGGACGATTTGCGGAAGGCGGGGGCGGGGTCGCTGCGGGCGGACTTCGTGTATCGGAAGTACGAACCGTGCGAGGTGCGCGACCGTTGGCGGCAGGTGCGGGCGGGAAAGGCGGTGCCGGGCGGACACGCGGCCAACTTTGACCGCGGAGTGCTGTAATGTCCGGATGTTGGCCAGGTCCGCTGTTAGACATCCCTGTGCCGTCCGTCTTTTCTCGCGAGCGGCGACGGTTGGCTGTGTCTGCCGCGGGCGCCGAGCAGACCGGCTTTCCGCGAGCTGTCCGCGTCCTCATTCCGCCCGCCCGCCCCGCACGGCGCCTACCGGTCGCACGGTAGTCGTCGCGGCGGGGCGATCCTCATTGGCGCGTCAGAATTCCATTCCGCGACTCCGCAATAACTCCGCCAGTCGGTCGGGGTAGTCGGTGGTGATGCCGTCCACCCCCCAGTCCAGCAGCCGCTGCCAGTCGGCCTCCTCGTTGACCGTCCACGGCAGCACGCGCACCCCGGCGGCGTGGCACTGGCGCACCTGGACGGCATCGAGGAAGCGGTAATCGGGGCAATAGACATCCGCGCCGGCTGACTTTGCCAGCCCTCCCGGATCGACCGGCGCTGTCCCCGCGATCAGTATGGCCGTCGAAATCTCCGGGTCTATCACCTTCAGGGCCCGCAGCGCTCGGTGGTCGAAGCTCCGCACCCTCATTCGGCGGCTCTTCCCCAGCGCCGCCGCTCTCCCCTCGACGCGCAGCTCGAGCAGGCCCGGCGCCGTGCCGTCGAAGTCGTCGCCGATGATTTCCGGGTGGTAAGGGACGCGCTTCAATTCCAGGTCGAAGACCACGCGGCGAGCGCTGGCGCGCTGGGCTGCCGTCTTGCCGAGGATGTCGCCCGTACCGACATAGAACTCCGCGAACCCAAAAAGTTCGTCGAGTGTCGGCGGAGCATACGGGTCCCGGCCAAACATCCGAGCGAAGTTGCGTGCCACGGGCGTGATGCAGAGATCCTGGTTGGGAAAGCGCCGGCGGTCTGGGTTACGGTTGGCCCGGTAGCCGCGCACCTCCGCCAGAGTGAGACTGCTAATGAGCGGCTCGGTGGCCGGGTCGGGCGAAGTGCTGCCGCGAGGGCGCCGACATATCCGGGCGCTGATCGCCCCGTCGTGGAACAGCACGGGCACGCCGTCGCGCGTCAGATGCACGTCGGTTTCGATCGACGTGACGCCGGCGTCGAGTGCGACCTCGAAGCTCGGCAGGGTATTTTCCGGCTTCAGGCCGCGTGCGCCACGGTGCCCTTGCAGCTCGAACGGCTTCGCCATCGGCACTCCCTCACTTTCCCGGGACGGGGATCGTCACTGGCGCGCTCCGCACGGTGATGCGCCGCTGACTCATCCCGGGCGACCAGGCCAGTGTCGTGAGCTGCGCGGTCACGGTATAGTCGCCCGGCTCGGTCCAGTACCAGGAGCGCCGCCCGTCGGTCAGACTGTTGATCCGGATGACTTCGCTCTGGCCCGGGGGGAGGGTGACGGCGCGCGGCTCCGGCTCGGCGCCGTCCTTCGCGGGGACGCTGACCGCCCCCGGCCCGCGCAGGTCCAGGCGCAGTTCAGTCTGCGGGCCGGCCACCCAGACGCGCAGCGGTCGGTCGGTCGGGTTGCGCAGCTCCAGCGTCAGATCGACC
Source organism: Gemmataceae bacterium (assembly GCA_035266225.1). GTDB lineage: Bacteria > Planctomycetota > Planctomycetia > Gemmatales > Gemmataceae > DATFNV01. Next base: position 5,145 of record DATFNV010000213.1, on the reverse strand, counting down.
GCAGGCGGCGGCGGCAGCTTGCCCGTCGCCTTCGCGTCGGCCAGCGCCGCGCGGTACAGCTCGGGCCCCTCCTTCATCGCCAGGCGGAACTCGGCGGGGGCGAACATCGCCTCGCGTCCGCCCTTCACCTGTGCTTCCCGCAACGCGAGGACCAACCCGCCGTCGCCCTCGACCAGCCGAAGGCCCTGGGTCAACCACCCGACCGGCCCCACCGCCAGCAGCAGCATCGCGGCCAGCGCCGCGACCCGCCGCAGCCCGGACGGGAAGCGCAGCACCTGCCGGCGCGGCGTCACCTCGGCGGCGAGGCGGGCTTCCAGGCGGCGCAAACGCTCCGGCTCTTGCAAGCGCAGCTCGACCAGGCCCACCAGCTGCCGCGCCTCCGCGCACGTCGCCGCACAGCGCGGGCAGTGCTCCAAGTGCCGGCGGATCGCCTCCGCCTCCCCCGCGTCGCACTCGTCCGCGGCGTACAGCTCGATCCGGGACTCCACGTCCGGGCAGTGAAGCGACTTCATGGCGTCTCTCCTCCGGCCGGGGTCAGCCGCTGGCGCAGCGCCTTGTAGGCCCGCGACAGCTGACTCTTCACTGTGCCGACCGGCTGGCGCAGCTCGGCGGCGATCTGCTCGCACGTCTTACCGTGCCGGTGTTTCATCTCCAGGAGCGTCCGTGTCGCGGGGGACAGCCCGGCCAGGCCGTTTTCCAGGGCGGCGAGCCGGTGCTGCTGTTCCTCGCGCTCCTCGGCCTCGGTGGAAGGCGGCACGGCCGGCAGGTCGGGCGGGTCGGCGGGGTCGAACAGGGCGGGCCGCTTGCGCCGCAGCCATTTGCCACAGCAGTTGACCGCGATGCCGAACAGCCAACTCGAGAAGTTCTCCGGCCGCCGGCCTTCCTTCAACGAGCGGTACGCTTCGAGGAAGGTTTCCTGTGCCAGGTCCTCGACCACGTCGGGCCGCTGCACGCGCTTCAGGAGGAATGCGCCCACCGGCCGGTAGTAGCGCACCGTCAGCTCGTGGAAGGCGTCGTGCTCGCCGCCCAGGCAGCGGCGCACCAGGTCGGTATCGGGGTCGGTCGGGAGCATGCCGTGCATTGTCCAACGCCGCCCCCATCGGGTAAAGCCGAGAGCCGCTTGCGGCTTAGCGTTCGCCCCATCCTTCGATGGCGCGAACGCTAAGCCGCAAGCGGCTGAGGCAACAGCTACTTTCACGACCGCGGGGCGTGATTGATGGCGTAGACCACGCTGACGTTCACCGACAGGTCTTGCGTCCCGGCAGCGATGGGCAGTCCCGCGTCCATCTTGGCCAGCCGCTCGGAGGGGAAGAAGTTCGGGGCGAACGCCTGCCCCTCGGAGATCGACAGCACCTGCCCCAGGCTCGCCCCGGAGGCGGTGACATACAGCTCGGCCCGCTTGCGGGCGTCGGCGGCGGCCTTGGTGCGGGCCTCATCCATCATCTTCTCGATATCGGAGTGGCCAAAGGCGATGTTCATGTGCCGGTTGGCCCCGTTGTCCGCCAGACCGTCCAGCACCCGGCCGGCCTCGTCGAGCTTCCGCACCGTCACGCTCAGGTCGTAGCTGGCGGTGTAGCCGACCAGCTCCGGCTCCTGGTCCTTGTGCTGGACGTAGCGGGGGCTGATGTTCAGGCCGGTCGTCTTCATGTCCTTCGGGTCGATGCCGAACTTCTTCAGCACCTCGAACAGCTTCTTGACGATCTCTTCGTTCTTCTGCCACGCTTCGTTGGCGGTCTTGCCGTCGCTGGAGACGCCGACGGAAACGTAGACGAGGTTGGGGACGTAGGTCACCTTGCCGGTACCGCTGACGCTGGCGTTGGCGGTGGCGAGGCCGGCGAAGACAAGGGCGACGAGGGAGGCAAGCAAGGCTTTCATGATTCGCTCTCCTTTCGTGAGAGTTGCCCAGGATCGGGCGGTTAGCGAAGCTTCCGGCGTGCCACGGCGGCACGCGATCGTTACTGACTTGTGTCGGCGGCTTGCGTTTGCTCCCGTCCGACAACTGGTGAGTACCGCGAGACCGAGGACGGTTGCAGAAAAAAGCGAAAAAAGTTCGTCGAGCCGCCGTATCATGTCGCTGCGGTCCCTCGAACCTCTTCCCCACGGAGTCGTTGCATGGCTGCCCCCCCGATTACCAGCGTGGTCCTGTACAAGCACGGCGTCGGCCACTTCGAGCGCGAAGGCCCCGTCGAGGGCGACGCCGCGCTGTCGTTGACTTTCAAGCAGTCCGAAGTGAGCGACGTCCTCAAGTCGCTGACCGTCCTCGACCTCGACGGCGGCCACGTCGCCTCGGTCTCCTACGACTCCACCAAGCCGCTCGAACAACTGCTGGCCGACGTGGCCCTGTCGATCCCCGACCAGGGGAGCCTCGTCGGCCTCTTGCCGCAGATCAAGGGGGCGCGCGTCCGCGTCCAGTCGGGGAAGTCGGCGTCGATGGGCAGCCTCGGCCTGGGCGGCGGCCCGTCGGGGAGCGACGGCACCGAGGGCGTCCTGCTCGGCATCGATACGGCGGAGCGGCAGACGGCGGACGGCATCACGCACAGCGTGCTGCTGTCGCTCTTGACCGACGGCGGCGAGGTGCGCTCGTTCGACCTGCACGGCCTCGGCAAGCTGGAGATTCTCGACGCCGGGCTGCGCCGCGACCTCGATTACTACCTGCGCACGCAGCTCTCGGCGAAGAAGAAGGAGTCGCGCACCTTCACCTTCTTCGCCCAGGGGCAGGGCAAGCGCACCATCCGCCTCAGCTACACGTTGGAGGCGCCGGTGTGGAAGGCGACGTATCGCATCCTCTTGGGAGAAGAAGGCAAGCCGCCGATGATCCAGGGGTGGGCGGTGGTGGACAACACGCAGGACGAGGATTGGGAGAACGTGCGTCTGTCGCTGATCGCCGGGCTGCCGGTGTCGTTCGTCCACGACCTGTACACGCCGCGCTACATCCGGCGGCCCGTGGTAGAGGTAAAGGAGACGACTGGCGTGCTGCCGCCCGAGGTGGAACAAGGCGTTTGGTATTCGGGTGGGGATGATGCCGTGGAGGCCGAGATGCTTGTGGGGGCTCCGGCTGCAGCGCCAGCGATGCGGATGATGAAGGCTCGGGGCCGCTCTGAATCAAGGTCCGCCGTCAGTTCAACACCTGCCCAGGTGCGCGAGCGGAAACTGGGCGACCTGTTCGAGTACGAGATCGAGCACCCCGTCACCATCCGTCGCAACCAGTCGGCGCTCGTCCCCATTGTGCTGCGCTCCTTCGAGGGCCGGCCGGTGCTGCTTTACAACAAATCGACGCGCGCCGAGAACCCGATGCGCTGCGTCGAGTTCAAGAACACGACCGGCCTGACGCTCGAAGGCGGGCCGCTGACCGTGCTGGAAGGCGGCAGCTACGTCGGCGAGGCGATGCTGGAGACGACCAAGCCCGACGACCAGCGCCTCGTCCCCTACGCCGTCGAGCTGGCCGTGACGGTCCTCGACAACGTCGATTCGCACGATGACAAGGTGCAGCGCGTCATCATCCGCAAGGGCACCCTCAAGGCGCAGTACACCCAGGTGCAGCAGACGACGTACTCGTTCAACAACAAGTCCGACGCGGAGCAGACCGTCTACCTCGACCACCCGCGTGGCGGCAAGGAGTGGAAGCTGTTCGACACCCCCGAGCCCCAGGAGATCACCGAAAACTACTGGCGCTTCCGCTTCGCGCTGCCGGCGAAGAAGGTGAGCAAGTTCGTCGTCAAACAGCAGCACCTCCTGAGCCAGCAGTTCGGCCTGTCCGACGTGAGCGACCAGCAACTGGCCTACTGGGTCAGCCAGCGCTACCTCGACGCGGCGACGGAGAAGCTGCTGCGCAAGGTCGTGGACCTGCGGCAGCAGGCGGCGGGGATCGAGGCGCAGATCGCCCGGCTGGAGAAGGAGCGCGACGGCATCCACGCCGAGCAGAAGCGCATTCGCGAGAACCTGGGCTCGCTCGGCGACCGCCCCTCGGAGAAGGAGCTGCGCGAGCGCTTCGTGCGCACCCTCAACGCCCAGGAAGATCGGCTGGAGGCCATCGAGCGCGAGCTGCGGCAGCGCAACGACGAGCGCGAGAAGTGCCGCGAGGAGATCGCCGCGCTGCTCGCGGGGCTGGAGTACGACGCCAAGGTGTAGCCGCTTGCGGCTTAGCGTTCGCTTCACCAAGGTGAGGCGAACGCTAAGCCGCAAGCGGCTTCGCAAAGTCGAGTTTTTTGTTGCCCGCCGTCGCAAACCGCGTATGTTACTTGCGCTGAGCTGAGCCGTGATCCGCCTATCCCGAGTTCCAACTGCGCGAGGCAACGGGGATGCACTACTGGAAGGAGTGCGGCAAGTTCCTACGTGAGTTTCGCCGCCAATTCCGCAGCACCGGCGCCATCTTACCCAGCACCCGCTTCCTCGCTCGCGCCCTCGTCTCCGAACTGCGTAAGCCGCGCGGGCCGGCTCGCATCCTCGAGGTCGGACCGGGCACCGGCTCGGTCACCAAGGAGATCCTCCGCCACCTCAAGGCCGACGATCGCCTCGATCTCGTCGAGATCAACCCGCGCTTTATCAGCCTGCTCCAGGAGCGCTTCGAGAAGGAGTGGGAGTTCCGCTTCTACCGCGATCAGGTGCAAGTGATTCACAGTGCCGTCGAGGCGCTGCCCGGCGAGGGGCTGTACGACTTCATCGTCTCGGGGCTGCCGTTGAACAACTTTCCCGTGGCGACGGTGCGGACGATATTCCGCGCCTACGGCCGGCTCCTCAGGCCGGGGGGCACGCTGACCTACTACGAGTACGTCCTGATCCGTCACCTGAAGACGCCGTTCGTCAACCGCCGCGAGCGCCGCCGGCTGCTGAGCGTCGGCCGCCTGGTGGGCGGCTACATCCGTAATTACCAGATCCGCCGCGAGCGCATTTTCATCAACGTACCGCCGGCGACGGTGCGCCACCTGCGCCTCAAGCCGCGCGTGCTGCCGGTGCTGCCGACGTGATCGCCGCCGGCATCGCTACGGGATTAGCTTGGCCCATTCTCGCTCCATGTCGCCGAGGTGCTTGATCGCTTCCAGGCGCTTATTCTCGTCCTTGTCTTGCCAATCCTCGCCTGCTTCGAGGCAGCGCCTGTTGCGATCGAAGAGGTCCAGCCGCGCCTCGACCAGCTTCAGCCGCACCTCG
>DATFNV010000212.1:0-25644 GCA_035266225.1 Gemmataceae bacterium | reverse complement strand
AATGCATAGAAAGAGAGTCATGGTGAACATTCAAAAGATCAAGCAAGAGATATGCGACATCGGTGATCGCCTCTACAAGAAGGGCTTCGCCGCCGCCAACGACGGCAACATCAGCTACCGGCTGAACGACAAGGAAGTCCTTTGCACCCCGACGATGATCTGCAAGGGCTTCATGAAATGCGAGGACATGTGCAAGGTGGACCTCGAAGGCAAGCAGCTGGCCGGCACGCGCAAGCGCTCCAGCGAGATTCTGCTGCACCTGGCGGTCTACAAGAACCGGCCCGACGTCAAGGCCGTCGTCCACTGCCACCCGCCGCACGCCACCGCCTTCGCCGTCGCTGGCGTGCCGATCCCCCAGTGCATCCTGCCCGAGGTCGAGGTCTTCCTCGGCGACGTGCCGACGGCGAGGTACGAGACGCCCGGCACGCAAAAGTTCGCCGACACCATCGTGCCGCACCTGAAGGCGAGCAACACCATCATCCTCGCCAACCACGGCACGGTGACCTTCGGCCCCGACCTGGAGAAGGCCTACTGGAACAGCGAGATCATCGACGCCTACTGCAAAATCCTGATCCTGGCCAAGCAGATCGGCAACGTCAACTACTTCACGCCGGGGCAGACGAAGGAGCTGCTGGACCTGAAGCAGCGGCTCGGCTACGACGACCTGCGCCTGCGCGAGGGCGAAAACTGCGACCTGTGCGCCAACGCCACGTTCGGCCGCGGCTACAGCGAGCCGGCCGCGCCCAGCCAAAATGGACACCCCGCGGGAGCGAATGACATGGATGAACTGGTTCGTCTGGTCACCGACCAGGTCATGGCGGCGCTGAACGGCGCCCGGCGCTGATCGGGGCGCGCGACCAATTCGGGGAGATGCACGATGGACGGGAGCGTGGTCGGGTTGTTCGGGGCGGTCGGCACGGTGGCGTTGTTCGCCTTCCTGGCCTTCGCCGTCTGGATCGATTACCAGAAGAAGAAGGACGAGCGCGGCTCGGCCCTCCAGGAGCGGATGAAGGCGCTGGAGTATGGCCACCCGCCCCTCGACGCGGAGATTGCACGGGCCCGGGCGTACGCCAGCGCGGCCTGGGCGGCGGGGCTGATCGGGCTACTGGTGCCCATCGTGATTGTGTCGCTGGCCGTGGCCGGCACCATCGTCGCGGTCCTGTACCACCATGAGGGCGAGTCGATCGGGGGGGCTCTCATCGTCGCCTGGTCGATCGCCGGCGTCATGGTGTTGGTCCCCATCGTACTGAGTCTGAACGTGATCCGCCGGCTCCCCAGGCCGACTGGGGAGGCTCCTCCCCCGCGGGCATCGGCGCGGGAGAAGCGGACCGATTCGACGTCGGCGGAATTTCAAGAAAAGCGCCTCGAGTTGTAGGCTGCGAAGGGTCCTGCCATGAAAGTCAGCATCATCGGCGGCGGCGGATTGGTCGGCAGCATGACCGCCTACGCCCTTCAGTGCGGCGGCGTCGTCAGCGGCCTTTGCGTCATCGACGCCAACAAGGACATGGCCCAGGGCGTCGCGACCGACCTGCTCAACGGAGCCTGCCTGGTCCCCGGCGACCAGCGCATCAGCGCGGGCGACTACGGCGACGTCCCGTCGAGCGACGTCGTCGTCATCACGGCCGGACTGCGCCGCAAGCCGGACGAGAGCCGGCTCGACCTCATCAACCGCAACGTCGATCTCTTTCTCGGGATTCTCGACCAGGTGAAGGCGGCGGGGCTGAAGGAGAACGGCTACCTCGTCGTGGTCAGCAACCCGGTGGACGTGCTGACCTACCTGGCGGTACACGGCACCGGCCTGCCGTGGCAGCGCGTCATCGGCCTGGGGACGCAGCTCGACACGGCCCGCTTCCGCAGCTACCTGGCGCGGCGCCTCCAGGCGCCACCTACCCAGGTGCAGGCGCTCATCCTGGGCGAGCACGGCGACAGCATGGTGCCGATCTGGTCCAGTGCCACCATCGCCGGCCTGCCGCTGGAGCAGTGGCCGGGGTTCAGCCCGGCGCTGGCGAAAGATGTCTTCGAGGAGACGAAGACGGCCGGGGCCACACTCATCAAGCTCAAGGGCGGCTCCGGCTTCGGCGTCGGACTGTCGATCCGCGAAGTCGTCCACGCCCTGGCCCAGGACAGCCGCCGGGTGCTGCCGGTCAGCACCTTGCAGCACGGCTTGTACGGGGTGAGCGACGTGTGCCTGTCGGTGCCGACCGTCGTCGGCTGCGGCGGGGCCCGCGAACAGATCGAGCTGCCGCTGACCCAGAAGGAGCGAACAGGGATCCAGAATTCGGCGCGGGTGCTGCGCGAGATCATCGACCAGGTCGAGGGGCGCATCGGCAAGGTCAGGACGAATGTGGCCGAGGCGCCGCGGCCGCGCGGCAACGCGGTCCCGAACGGTAACGGCCGCGTGATCCCCCGGTCGGCGTGGCAGGCGGCGAGGTGAACCAATCGTTTAGCGGCCGCCCTCGGGGCGGCGCTGGCGGCGCTTGTAGTGACCGCATTTATGCGGTCTTGGCCGGGCCGGACCCGATAGATCGGGTCACTACGAGCGCGGCCTGCGCCGCCCCGAGGGCGGCCGCTAAACATCATGGTGGTGTCGTCATGGTGCAGAAATCCCTCGACGTGAAGCTCGCTCGCATCCACGCCGACCCGCGCGGCTGCAAGGACTTCATCCTGGCCGACGCCAAGGACGCCGACATGGCCCTGTCGATCGGCGCCCCCGGCCGCTCCCCGGAGGCCCACGGCGGCGAGCTGCGCTACCGTTCCCTTACGGAGTTCCGCGACGTCATCGAGCAGATCGTCGAGCAGGGCCTGGTGGACGTCATGCTCATGTCCGCCAGCACCAGCGAACGCCTGACGATCGAGAAGCGCGTCTTCGACAAGAGCCACGTCACCCCCGCCGCCCGCGCCAACGACACGACCGACATCCACATTGTCCGCGGCAGCCGTTACCCCACGGAGGCATCGCTTCCCTTCCGCACCGCGACGCTCGACCACATCCAGTGTGGGCACCTCGACTGCAAGCCGGAGGAGCGTCGCCTCGGCGCCGACCTCGGCCTGTACAGCATCACCTTCATGAACGACCCGGTGATCGACCGGCAGGCGCTGGAGGAATACAAGACGTTTCGTCACGAGGCCGAGCGCAAGGACTTCCGCCACTTCCTGGAAATCTTCGACCCGAACAGTCCCGAGGCGGTCGAGGCGAGCAAGGTCCCCGAGTTCATCAACGACGCGATCGTGCGGACGCTCGGCGGGGTGACGGGGAAGGGACGGCCGCTGTTCCTCAAGATGGTCTACCACGGGCCCAAGGCGATGGAGGAACTGGTCCACTACGACCCGCACCTCGTGGTCGGCATCCTCGGCGGCTCGGCGGGGACGACCTACGACGCCTTCAAGCTCCTCGGCGAGGCGCGGAAGTACGGCGCCCGCGTCGCCCTGTTCGGCCGCAAGATCAACAACGCAGAAAATCAGCTCGCGTTCATCCGTTTTCTGCGCTGGATCGCCGACGGGGAGATCAGCGCGGAGGAGGCGGTGAAGGCGTATCACGGCGTCTTGCAGCAGCTCGGCGTGAAGCCGCACCGCTCGCTCGACGACGACATGAAGCTGCTGACGAATGTGATGAGCTATGGCGGCAATGGAACGACGGTGAGCGTCCCGGATAGCCCACGGGTTGCAACCCGTGGGGTTGCCGCCATGAAGAAGGATTGCGGCTGCGGCTGCAACGGCGCCGGGACGTGCGCCCCGAAGACGACGGCAGAGCCGAGCGCGAACGGTCATCCCGATTTCACGAAGATGACGCCGGCGCAGAAGGTCGCCTATCACAAGGCGCGCTGGGACCGCATCTTGGGATAGCTCTCGTCACCCTGCGGCCAAGCTCGACACGGCAGCGAACTTGCGGTACGCTACCCCTGGATAGACCGCGCCGTACGGCCGATCACGACACCCTCTCGTCAGGAGGCGTCCCATGCCCAGTCCCTTTCCTGGAATGGATCCCTATGTGGAAACGCCGGCCCTCTGGTCGGACTTCCACGCGCGTTTCGTCACCCACTGGTGCGACGCCCTGAGCGATTGTTTGCCGGACAACTACGAGGCCCGCGTTGACGAGAAGGTCAACCTCGTGGAAGTGTCCCCATCCCGAAGGCGACTCCTCGAGCCCGACGTGGGCATCACCCAGCGCGAACCTTCCCGTGGACCTTCCGCGGCACCGGCCGGGCTGGCGGTCCTGGAGCCGGTGACCCTGTCGTTGGTCATCGAGGAGGAGACGCACGAACGACACATCGAAATCCTGCACCGCCCTGATCGCACTCTCGTCGCCGTGCTGGAACTGCTCTCCCCCGCGAACAAAGAGGAGCCGGGCCGCACTCTCTACGTGGGCAAACGCAATGCACTGATCCCTCTGCCGGTCCACCTTGTCGAGTTGGATCTGTTACTTAAGGGGCAGCGATTGCGGCTGGAACAGGACTTACCGCCTGGAGATTATTACGCCCTGATCTCGCGCTGGGATCGGAGGCCGGACTGCCAGGTCTATCACTGGACGATGCAGCAATCGCTACCGCCGATCCCCATTCCACTGCTGCCGCCCGATCCCGATGTGTGGATCGACCTCGGCGCCGTGTTCCGGACTACCTATGAGCGGGGCCGCTACGGCCGATCCATCGACTACAGCGCGCCGCCGCCAATGGCACTCGACCGAGCGCGCCTGGCATGGGTGACGGAGCGGGCGCGCGGGGGAACCTTGGAGTAGCAGTCTTACGCGGGGAGGCGCAACGATTGGCAGGTTGCGAAGTAGCTTTCTTCCAGTGCGACGGGGACACAGAGGTCGAGCGAAAGCCATAACGGAAGGACCGGCAAGGTCTCCCCCAGGGTCAGCGGTTGCGGCCAGGCCTCGACGCGCGGGGCCTTGCGAACGGTCACGGCCCGGTAGGCCACCGCGTACAAGCCGGTGGACGAATGCCAGGCGGCCCGGCGGCCTTGCACGCCTAACGTATCGAACAACTCGGCGTGCAGGTTGGCCGTCCGCGCGGTGACGATATCGACGACGATCACCGCGATCCCGTGCTTGAGGTAGCCGGCACACTTGGCGGCAAAGGTCCGCCGGCTTCCGGCTCGGTCCTTGTTGCGGGGACTGACCAGCTCGATGGCGGCGCGCAGCTCAGCGCCACCCAGGTCCTCGTAGACGCGAATTTCGTAGCTGTCCAGTCGGGCAAAATCTACCTTGACTGCGATCGACGGGCGCGGGGGAGCCCAGACCGCGGTAGCGCTAACGGTGCCGGCGAGCTCCGGGGGCGCCAACTCCAGTGTCGCCACGTCGATTTCCAACTCTGGCCCGACGCTGATCTCCGGCTCGGCGAAGTAATTGGCCGGGAGTGTCTCCCGGTTGAGGTGCTGGGCGATGACGGTGGCCCAGGCATGATGAAACCCCTCCCAGCGGCGCGGCCCGTGCAAGGGCGGATGGAAATGATCGAGTAACGGCATACGCTATCTCCAATCCGCCCACTCTTGACGCGCGGGCAAAGTCCCCCGGCAGTCGGCGTTCCATCAGATGCGACCGAGTTCCTTCAATATCTTCAGGGTTTCCGAAAGCGTCTTGCCATCGGCAATCGCTGCGGCGCCGCCGATCTCCTGGAGCAGTTCCGGGAAGTCGCGCTCGATTCCATTGACCCACATCGGCCATTCGGCGCGAAGCGCCAACAAACGTCTCGGACGCCAGTCGTGCTCAGCAAGCCCAATTGCCGCACACATGACAGCAAACAGGACGAAGGAGAGCACGAAGCGACCGGCTGCTCCTGAGCTAATTGCCGTTAAGAAGACGCAGACGAGGAGGAGTCCAGATAACATTGCAAGGGAAAGACAGACCAACCTCAACACGCCGAACTCCTCAGTGGACTGGAGAAGCCCCTGTTCAGCCACCTGTTGAGACCTCAGGCGACTTACAAACTCGGCCCGGTGCTCCTCCAACCGTTTGGTCGACCTGCGTTCGGCAATCCGCGGATCGGCGACCGGAGCGGGCGGAGAAACCGTCGCTGGCCTGTTGAGTCGCTGGAGCAACTCACGCGCGTTCGCCGACCTCTTCTTGATGAACCCCACGCACAGCCGAATGAGTTCGATCTGCTCCGGTGGCACCTGGTAGTTCTCGGCCAGGTCATCCTCCCACCCATGCGGCAGCTCGCGCGTGACGTCACCGACCAGCAGCTGATACCAGACGACGCCCAGGCTGTAGAGATCGTGCCGCGGATCGGGGTCGCCGCCGCGGCGCTGCTCGGGGTCCATGTACAGCGGCGTGCCGGCCCCGCGCAGGATGCTTTGCGTTTCCGCCGGCTTCTGACGGTTGACTGTGGACAAACCGACGCCCTGTTGCCCTGCCGCCGAACCGGCCATCACACCGCCGATGCCGAAGTCGGCCAACTTCACGGTGCCGCCATGGACCAGGATGTTCGCCGGCTTCAGATCGCGGTGAACCAGGCCGCTTTCGTGAGCGAAGGCTAGTCCCTCGCAGATTTGTCCGATCAGCTTGTACACGGTTTGCGGATCGAAGTCGCGCCCCGTCCGCGCATGCTGCGCGGTCAGCAAACTGCCGAGGTCGCCGCCGGGGACGTATTCGTACACCAGGTACGGTGTCGGATGCTCCAGGTCGAACCCATACAGGCGAACGATGTGGTCCGACCACTTCCCCTTGCCGGCGACCATCAACTGTTCGAGGTTCTTCCGTTCGTGCCGCAGGGAATCGGCGAGGCGGGGGTCGAGGCAGAACTTGATGGCCAGCGGCAGATGCTGCATGCTCGGGGCCGTCGCCTTGTAGACCGCGCCGAACCCGCCGGTGCCGAGCAATTGCCCCAGCAGGTACGGCGTGCCAGGCAGCTGAGTGGCGGGCGCATACGGCGGCAGGTTGGCGGGCAGCAGCTTCGCCAGGGCGGCACTGTTGTCGGCCTCGAACAGACCAATGGTCGTGAGGTTGCCCTGCGCATCCTTCACCAGCGACCGCCGGGCGGCGTTGGGGATGGCCGCCAGGTAGGCGACGGCCGCCGCCTTGTCGTCCGGGTTGGCCGTGGGGGCGAGTTCCTCGACGAGTTTCGTGGCGAGTTTGCGGGCGTCGGCTTCGGGGAGGGCCGCCATTTGCGTCACGGCTTGCTGCTTTACGGCCGGTGATTGACCGCGCAGCCACTTCCACCAACTATCGAGGATCGGCGGGCCGAAGTAATCGACGGCTTTTTCGGCGACAAAGGCGACCGCCTTGCCGACGGCGGCGCCGACGGCGACGCCGATGGCCGCCTCGCACGGTCCGGCAATGGCACCCGCACAACCGCCGATGACCGGCGCGATGGCGGAGGCCGCCAGACGCAGCAGGAAGTCCCGCGAGGATACGGCTTCAGCCATGACCGTCACCCCTTGCGTAAACGTAACGCGGCATTCAACAATGTATTCGCAGAAGAAGATCGCGGATTTGAGGGTCGGGGAGGAAATGGGTTGGCCGGCAGCGGTTGCCCGAAGCGATCGGTGTCCGCCGCCCACCGGCTCCCGGCCGAATCGTGCGTCAGAGGATCTGTCGAATCACCTGACCGCGGCTGAGCGGCAGGGGGCGCCCCAGGGTGTCGTGGATCTCGGCGTCGGGGCGATAGCCGAGGCAGTGGAAGACGGTCGCCAGCAGGTCCGGCGGCAGCACGCGTCCCTCCTTCGGGTGGCCGCCAATCTTGTCGGACGTGCCGTGGACCTGGCCGCCCCGGACGCCGCCGCCCGCCAGGGCCACGGAGAAGACGTGTCCCCAGTGGTCGCGCCCGCCTCCTGCGTTCATCTTCGGCGAGCGGCCGAACTCCGCCAGGCAGACCACCAACGTGTCGTCGAGCAGGCCGCGCGACGACAGGTCTTCCAGCAGCGCCGCGAACGCCTGGTCGGCCGGCGGCAGCAGGACCGTCTTGAGGCGCTCGGTCTCCTTGGTGTGCGAGTCCCAGCACGGGTTGTCCGCAGGCTCGTTGGGGCCGCGGAACCAGTTCACCTGAACCAGCGACACGCCCGCTTCCACCAACCGCCGGGCGAGGAGGACGCTCTGCCCGAACTGGCTGCGGCCGTAGCGCTCGCGCACCGCGTCCGGCTCCCGCCCCAGGTCGAAGGCCCGGCGCGACCGGTCCGAGCGCAGCAGGTCGAACGCCTGCTGCGCCTGGGCGTCGAACTGCCCCGGCAGGCCGCCGCGCTCCGCCGCCGCGAAGCGGCCTTCGATCCGGCCGAGCAAGTCGTGCCGGTCCTCTAACCGGGAGAGCGGGACGTCCACTGCCAGGCTAAATTCCGGGATGCGGCAGTCCGGCGAGGCCGGCTCGCAGCGCAGCAGCCAGGGGTCGGCCGCGCGCCCCAGCAGGCCGGCGTCCTGGCCGGGCCAGACCGACCCGTCGGTGTTGAAGATCCGGTGAGGGAGTCGCACCGCAGCCGGCAGCCCCGTCCCGGACGACCTCCGCAGGCCCTGCACGTAGGCCCCCACCGTCGGCCAGTTGTTGGGCGGGCCGGGGTTGGCGTTCTCGAAGTTGGTCGGCTGGTGCGGGTAGCCGGTCAGCATGTAGTAGCCGCTGGACGAGTGGGCGTTGTCGTCCGTGCAGACGGCCCGCAGCACGCACAGCTTGTCCGCCAGGCGGGCGAGGCGCGGCATCAGCTCGCTGACCTGCATCCCCGGGACCGAGGTGGCGATCGGTTTGAACCGGCCGCGAATCTGCTCGGGGGCGTCGGGTTTGGGGTCCCAGGTGGAATGCTGTGGCGGGCCGCCCATCAGGAAGAGGAGGATGCACGATTTCGCGCGACCCCCTCGGCGAATCGTGTCGGGGGCGTTGGCAGCGGCCGCCCGTCCGCGCAGCAGCTCGGGCAGGGACAGGCCAAGGAACCCGAGCCCGCCCGCCTGCAGCACGTCGCGGCGGGTCAGGCCGTCACAAAGCCGGGCGCCATTGTCGCGTATCGTCAGCATCGTATACCTCCCAGGGACGGGGGACCGGCCACCCCTCTCCAGCCAATCGTCGCGCGCCGCTCGTCCGGATTCAAGAGCGCTGCGGCGGGCATGACAAGACTTGCGGGGGTACGGAGTACTGAGTACGGAGTACTGAGTACGGAGTACCGAGTACGCAGCATCGACGGCGCGGTGCCGGGCTGGCGCTGCGCCGTACTCGGTACTCCGTACTCGGTACTCCGTACCTGCCCCCGGAGAACTTGCCGCGCCCGCTGCGGCTGATTGTGCCGGGCCTACTCCTCGCCGCCGCTGCCGCGCTCGAGGCCCAACTCGCCCGCGATGCCCTTCATGGCGTCGATCTCGAACTGAATGTGCTCGGTCAGATCGACGCCGAAATCGGCGGCGCCGCGCTCCACGTCCTCGCGCTTGACGCCGCGGGCGAAGCCCTTCGACTTCATCTTCTTCTTGACACTGGAGGCCGTCAGGTCCGTGATGCCGTTGGGCCGCAGCAGGGCCGTCGCGGTGATCAGCCCCGCCAGCTCGTCGCAGGCGTACAGGGCCTTCTCGATGGGGCGGACGCGGGGGTAGCGGTCGGCGAGGTAATCGGCGTGCGACAGGATGGCGGTAATCACGTCCTCCGGGTAGCCGCGCTGGCGCAGGATTTCCGAGCCCTTGAGGGGGTGGTCCGGCGGGTCGGGCCAGCGCTCGTAATCGAAGTCGTGCAGCAGGCCGACGACGCCCCACGTCTCCTCGTCCTCGCCAAGCTTGCGGGCGTAGGCGCGCATGGCCGCCTCGACGGCGAGCATGTGCTTGCGCAGACTGTCACTCTGGGTGTACTCGGTCATCAGGGCGTAAGCGTCGGCGCGGTCCATGAACTCGTTCCCTCCTCTCACGCCTCAGCACGCGGCTCTGGGCTTCATTGCGGATGGCGCATAACTCTTCCGCGGGAGGAATCAACGCCTCTTGCCGCTCCATCGGAAGCAATCGCTCCTTGATCTCGTACCAGACCTCACCCTGTTGGCACTCCGGACCAATGTCGAGCAATTCCATGACGCCGACGAACTCCAAATAGACTCTGTTGCCATCGGAGTTCAAATACGAAAACTGTCCGGCTCGCCCCTTCCGCCTGGCGCTAGCCAGCGCTTGCCGGCCGGAGTCGGCGCGCACCTGAATGATGCGCTCCTCACAAGTACGCCGCTTCCCCGAACTCCCTCCAACTACGACTCGGAACTGGAACAGCAGCTTGGCGGAGTAGACTTTCATGCCTGGCCCTCACGGGGCGGCCGCCCGGCGCAGGCGGTCGCGAACCGCAAGCCACTCGTCCGACTCGGGCGGCCGTGACACGATGATACGGGCCACGCCAGCGCCGTCAAGCGCGTGCAGCGCCGCGTACAGCCGCGCGGCATACCCATCCGGGTCGCACGGCATCTGCACGACTGTCACCCCGGCCAGTTCCGTCGCGCCGAACGCCAGCCAGCCGACGCGCAGCCCGGCCCGCCGCAGCTCCTCGACGCGGGCGCCGCCGTCTTCCGCCAGCTCCAGCGGGGTCCGCGGCGCGTAGTGGCGCGCCAGCATCCCCGGCGACGGCAGCGGGCTTGCTGACGGCTCTCCCCTCGATGCGGGACGTGCCACGGGGCCGATGATCGACTCGATCTCCGCCGGCGACACCAACCCCGGCCGCAGCAGGCGCGGCGGGTGGCTCGTCAGGTCGAGCACGGTGGATTCAATCCCGCCCGGCACTTGCCCGGCATCCAGCACCATGTCGATGCGCCCGTCGAGTCCGGATAGGACGTGCTCGGCCCGCGTCGGCGAGATGTAGCCGGAGCGGTTGGCGCTCGGGGCGGCGATGGGCACGCCGGCTGCCCGGATCAGCGCCAGGGCGACGGGATGAGCCGGCACGCGCACCGCCACGGTCGGGCCGCCGGCCGTCACCGCGTCGGGTAGGTCCGGCCGTTTCGGCAGGACCAGGGTGAGCGGGCCAGGCCAGAAGCGCTCGGCCAACCGTGCCGCCGACCCCGGCCAGTCGGCGGCGACCCGCCCCACGTCCGGGATGTCGGCGACGTGGACGATGAGCGGGTTGTTCGACGGCCGACCCTTGGCGGCGAAGATGCGTGCCACCGCGTCGGCGTCCAAAGCGCTGGCGCCCAGGCCGTAGACCGTCTCCGTCGGAAAGGCGACCAACCCGCCGGCGCGCAGGACCGCCGCGGCGCGGGCGATGGCGCCGGCGTCGGGGGGGTCCGCGTCGATGGGTACGACTTCGGTGTGCATGGCCCGCTCACGGCGATTGCAAGCGCCGGGCCAGGTAGAGGCGCGCGATCCGTTGCGACTCGATCATCTGCGGCGGGGTGTCCTCGAGCAGGGCGCGCGCCTGCCCCGGGTTGCCCATCGCATCCCAGGCCCGGGCGCGCAGGAGGCGGGCCTGCAGGTTGTAGGTGGTCAGCGGGTGCTTCTGAGTGTAAGTGCTCCACCAGCCCTCCGCGTCCTTCCACGCGGCTTCGGCCGCCGCCCGGGCCCCCTTCAGGTCGGCGGCGCTGGCCGGCGGGTTGCCGTGAGCCAGCCGGTCGGCTCGAGCCTGCTGGCGCTCCGCCTCCTCGTGCAGGCACAGGGCGAGTTGATAGGTGCCCTGGGCATCGCGCGCCCCCGCGGTCGCCCCGTCTACGAGGATGCTCAGCACTTTGCTCCCCGATTTCCAGACGCGCTCGCGCTGCGCCACCGCCGCCTCGGCGGCTTCCTGCGGGCCCCCCTTGCGAGCCTCGTCCTGCGCCCGGCCCGCCTCGCCGAAGGCCGCGAACAGGTTCTGCTTCCAGGTCTCGAAGTCGGCGTAGACCTCCGGATTGGTCTGTAGCGTGTCCTTCTGGATGCGGATCTGTTCCAGCAGCGACGTGAGTTGAGCCGCGGCTTCCTTGAACTGCCCGCGCAGCACCAGGTCGCGCGGCAGGTGCGGGTCCAGCTGGAAGCTCAGGAACTGCCTGGCCGCGTAGGAGCGAATCCGGATGCCGGGATCGCCCTCCAGCTCCGCCAACTGCCGGGGCCAGGAAGTCCTGGGGATGAGGGCCGCCTTCGCCAGCTGCTGCCGTTCCTCAATGTGAATGCCCCCCGGCGTGTCGGTGCCCCCCGCCTTGTCGATACCCCCCTCCTTGTCGTTGAGGAAGCGGCGCAGCACCCCCGGCGCCCTGTCCCGACCTCGAACCGATTCGGCACCCCCCTCCACCCCCGCGGCGGAGCCGAACTGTCGAATCAACTCCGCCGGGTCCACGGCCAGGCGTGCTCCCAGTCGCTGCGGCAACAGGTCGTCCTGCAGCGCCCGCATTCGCGGCGAGAGGGCCGACAGCGGCGGAGCCAGCCGCACCACGGAGTCCTTGACCTGTTCGGCAGTCACGTCGTAGGGGTGCGCGGCCTCGACCGTCAGCGGCTTGAGCAACTCCGGCTGCTTGCGCAGCGCCGCCAACGTGACGATCTCCCGCCCATCGTCCGGCCCCGCCACGGGCAAGGCCAGGCGGTAAGCCCGCGCCAGCTGGCCGCGCCCGGGGCCCGCCGCTCCCGGCAGTGGCAGGCCGAGGCGGTGGTCGAAGAGGAGCACCTGTTTCTCCTTGACGCCCTCGACTTCCACCAGGGCACCACAGGCCCACGGCGCGGGGGCGTTGGCCGTCATGACCAGGCAACCGGGGATGCCCATCTGGTGGAGCAGCGCCAGCAAGACGTGCGCCCGCTCCGGGCCGCTGCCCGCGCCGCGGCGCAGGGAGAACTCCGGCGAGGTGAGGTCCTCGCCCGCCACCGGATACATCTGGCGCATCACCCAGGCGAACGCCGTCGCCGCTTTCTCCGCGGGCGACAGCTTGTCGGCTTCCAGCGCGCGGGCCACGTCGCGCACGAGGAAACAGAACTCCAGGTGCGGCCCGTCGAGCAGCGTATAGGTATTGCTTTCGACCTCGGCCATCTCTCCCCTGTCCAGAGCGAATTGACTGGTGAGAAGGTCCTTCTGCTCGGCGGTCAGCGCCGGCGCCCGCCGGTCCTCGTGGGCGGTGAGGTAGGCATTGATCTGCCGAAGGGCCGTCGCGCAGGCGGCCCGGTCGGGAGACTCCGCCAGGACTTGCCGGGCCGACTCGAGTTGGTCCTCGGGCCGCGCCGCGGCGACCTTCGGGGTCGGCTGTGGGGTCGCGCTGGTGCCGCCGCAGCCGGACAGAAGGCAGAAGGCAGAAGGCAGAAGGCAGAAGGCAGATGCCGCTTGGAGGCGACAGGTCATCATCGGGGTTTCCTCGTGCGTGCTGTCTTTGCGGGCTCAGCCGGCCAGGGCGTCGCGGAGCCGCAGGCAGCAACGGACCAGGTCGGCCAGCTGGTCCAGGGGCACCATGTTCGGGCCGTCGCTGAGGGCCTCGTCGGGGCGCGGGTGCGTCTCCAGGAACAGGCCGTCACAGCCGCAGGCCACGGCGGCGCGGGCCAGGTGCGGCACCATGCGCCGGTCGCCGCCGCTGCGGTCCCCCTGGCCGCCTGGCATCTGTACGCTGTGAGTCGCGTCAAAGATCACCGGGCAGCCGAGGTCCTGCATCCAGGGGATCGAGCGCAGGTCGCTCACCAGGGTGTTGTAACCGAAGCTGGCCCCGCGCTCCGTCAGCAGCAGGCGCCGGTTGCCCACCTCCCCCATCTTGGTGACGACGTGCCGCATGTCCCACGGGGCCATGAACTGCCCCTTCTTCACGTTGACCGCCCGCCCGGTCCGCCCGGCCGCCTGCACCAGATCGGTCTGCCGCGCCAGGAACGCCGGCACCTGGATCAGGTCGCACACCTCGGCGACGGCCGACACCTGCTGCGTCTCGTGGACGTCGGTCGTCACCGGCAGCCCGCTGCGGCGCTTCACCGCGTCCAGCGTCTTCAGTCCCTCGTGCAGCCCGGGACCCCGGAACGATTTGCCCGAAGTGCGGTTGGCCTTGTCGAAGGACGCCTTGAAGATCAGCGGCAGATGCAGCCGCTCGGCGAGGTCGCGCAGCGTGTCGGCGATGCGCAGGGTCAGGTCGTGCGACTCGATGACGCACGGCCCAAGGATCCACAGCAGCGGGTGGCCCGGCCCGCAAATCGCGTTGCCGATGGTGACGGGCTGTGCGGTCGGCATGACGAAACCCTCCGTGGTCGGGATATCGTTTAGCCGCGACCCGGAGGGGAGCGCGGGCTTCGCGCTCCCCTCCGGGTCGCGGCTAAACAGGTCATTTCTTCAGCGCCACGGGAAGTGTATCGATCTTGGCGGCCAGAATGAAGTCGTTCTCGGTCAACCCGCCGACCGCATGCGTCCAGAGTTCGATGGCCACTTGTCGGTAGCCGGTCAGGTGCAGGTCGGGATGATGCCCCTCCTCCTCGGCGATCCGGCCGACACGGTTGAAGAAGTCCAAGGCGGTCGTGAAGTCCTGGACGCGCCACTCGCGGCGGATGCGCTTGCCGTCGGGCGTCAGCTTCCAGTCCGGCAGCGCCGTGAGTTGGGCCTTCACCTCCGCCGGGCTCAGCGCCGGAATGCCCCCCTCGCACGAAACACAATGCTTCTTCGTCAATTCAGCCGCCGTCGCGCTCATGATCGATCCTCCTCTTTTCTTCTTGCTGGAGAGGGCGTCCCCGTCATTCTAAGCAAACTGCGGCAACTCTTGTGCCTCCCCGACACAGGCGACAGAGTCAACCAATCGCCCCGGGATTACCAGGGCAAACGGGTTGTTGCGGCTGCGGCCGCCGCGCGGTTTCGGACGAATTGAGCTACAGCCTTCTGCGCGGCCCGACACACAACCCTAGCGGAGTGACCCCTCGTGAAAACGGCAGGATGGATGGCGGCGCTGCTGACCTTGCTGGCCGGCGTTGCCCCCGCGACGGCACACTACATACCGCACCTCTTTGAGCTGGAGCGCCTCAATCGCCGGCTGGGCGGTCAGGTCATCGATTGCACCAATCACCACGGCAGCGACCACCGCATCTGGTCGGACGCGCTGCATCAGAAGCGCGACATGTACGTTTATCTCCCGCCGAACTTCGACCCGAACAAGTGCTACCCGCTGGTCATCTGGCTGCACGGCTTCACCCAGGACGAACATTCCTTCATCAAGTCCGTCGCCGAACACATCGACCGGATGATCGTCGCCGGCGAGCTGCCGCCGGCGATCGTGGCGGCTCCGGACGGCAGTTTGTCCGGACGGTCCGGCCTCACGTTCCTCAGCCCCGGCAGCTTCTTCCTCAACAGCAAGGCCGGCAATTTCGAGGACTTCCTGATGGTGGACGTGTGGGATTTCCTGCACAAGCATTACCCGATCCGGCCCGAGCGCGAGGCGCACGCCCTGGTTGGCGTGTCGATGGGCGGCGGGGCGGCGTTCCACACGGCCATCAAGTACCGCGACCGCGTCGGCGTCGCGGTCGGCTTCATGCCGCCGCTGAACCTGCGCTGGGTGGACTGCCACGACCGCTACATGGCCGACTTCGACCCCGAGTGCTGGGGCTGGCGCACCGACATCAGCCACGGACACGAAACGGTCGGTCGCTTCTTCGGCGTGGTGAACATCCAGCTCAAGCGCGTGCTCGACCCGCTCTACGACCGCAAGGACCCGATGTCGCTGGTGAAGATCAGCGAGGAGAACCCCATCGAGATGATTGATCGCCTGAACCTGAAGCCGGGCGAGCTGGAGCTGTGCGTGGCCTACGGCGGCAAGGACCAGTTCAACATCGACGCGCAGGTGGAGAGCTTCCTGCACGTCGCCAAGCAACGCGGCCTGTGTGTCCACGTCTGTTACGACCCCAACGGCAAGCATGACGGCGCGACGGCAGACCGGCTGTTCCCGTGCGTTCAGAAGTGGCTGGGGCCGCGGCTGGAGCCGTACGCGCCGCGGTAGCCGCTTACCCATCTTCACCCGCAAAACCGGCGAGGAAGTTGCTCTCCCCGGACGGCGCGGCTTCTGGTAGATTCCCCGCCCGTCGGCGCTGACGGCGGGGTGCGCTGCGGCAGACGGCCGAAGGGGGGCCGGTTCGCCGCCGGGGACGGCCCTGCGCACGGCCCGCGGACAAGGAGGTCGGGCGTTGGCCGGTCAATGGCGGATTCGCCACAAGCTGATGCTCGGGCTCGGCCTCGTGGTCGGCGTCATGGCCATTCTGCTCGCCGGCACCATCCTCGGTCTGCTCTCTTACCGGAACACCACGAACTTGATGGAGAGCAGGGTCAACGAGTTGCACGTTTTGGAGGCATTCAAAGGGGCGGTAAACGATCTGGCGAAGGGCGCGGCAGACGGGGATGGGAAGCGGCCGGACCAGCGCGCTGAGCAAATGTACCTTCTCAGCAAGACCGACTTGGCCGTGCAGAAGTTGGCCGACTGCCACGCACTCGTTCAGGACTCACTGGATCGCGGCCGTTACGTGGATGCGCGCAAGTTCTGGACCCCCGACGCCATCGACGCTCTTGAGAAGATCCTGGCCAAACTGCGGAAGATCCTCACGGCCGAGGACCCTCCTAAAATCACAATGGGTTCGGCCCCCAATGAGTCCCTCCGCGATAAGTGTCGGAAGGAAATCGACGATTTGGTCCAGACGACGAAGTACTGGGAAGAAGGGATTTACAGCGAAGTTGCGGACACCAAGAACCAGGCGCGAGCCCGCTACACGCAGAGTTTCTGGGTCCTGGGCACCACCAGCATCCTCAGCGTGCTGCTCATGGGGGGCCTGCTCCGCTTCTTCTACCATTGGGTCTTCCACCCGGTTCGCGACCTGATGCAGGGCGTCGCGTGCGTGGCGCAGGGGAACTTTGAGCACGGCATCGAGGTCAAGAGCGGCGACGAAATGCAAGAGTTGGCGGTCGCCTTCAACGACATGACCGGCCGGCTGCGCGAGATCTATCGCAGCCTGGCGCAGCAGGTCAACGAGCGCAGCCGGCAACTGGTGCGCTCCGAGCGCCTGGCCAGCGTCGGCTTCCTGGCGGCCGGCGTGGCTCACGAAATCAACAACCCGCTGGCGAGCATCGCCTTTTGCAGCGAGGCCCTGGAGGCACGCCTGGCCGAAATCCTCGCCCAGGGGCGCGGCATGACCGGGGCCGGCCGCACCGATTCCGAGGTCATCTTCAAGTACCTCAAAATGATTCAGGAGGAGGCGTTCCGCTGCAAGGAGATCACGCAGAAGCTCCTGGAGTTCAGCCGCGGCGGCGAGCGCCGCCGCGAGCCGACCGACCTGGGTGAACTGATCCAGTCGGTGCTGGACGTGACGAAGCACTTGCAAAATCACAAGGGGAAGCGCATTGTGTTCGAGCCTCCGGGGCGGGTGACGGCCTGGGTCAACTCGCAGGAGGTCAAGTCGGTGGTGCTGAACCTGGTGGTCAACGCCCTGGACAGCATGGAGGAGGGCGGCACGCTGACGATCGGCCTGCGGCCGCACGACGGCATGGCGGAAATGACCTTCCTGGACACCGGCTGCGGCATGACCGCGGAAATCTTGGAGAACATCTTCGAGCCGTTCTTCACGCGCAGCCGCACCGGCAAGGGCACCGGACTCGGCCTGACGCTCAGCCACCGCATCGTCACCGGCCACGGCGGCGAGATCGAGGCGAAGAGCGCCGGGCCCAACCAGGGCAGCACGTTCACGGTGCGCCTGCCGCTGCGGGCGCCCGCGGAGGACCACGGGTCGGGCGCCAAGGAAGACGCCGACGTCGGCACCCCGGAGTCGCTGTTCCGCAAGCGGAGCGCCGCATGATCGCGATTTATCGGTTCGCGATTCGATTTATCGGTTCGCGAAACGATAAATCGATAAGGAGGAGAGCTTGGCCACACCGTCGCACCACAGCTTGCGCGTCCTGTTCGTTGACGACGAGAAGTCGTTGCAGGAGTTCATGCGCTCCGAGCTGCCGCGGCTAGGGCACGAGGTCACGGTCTGCCCCGACGGGCGGGCCGCCCTCAAGGTGCTGGAAAAGAACACCTTCGACGCGGCCATCCTCGACCTGCGCATGCCCGGCCTGACCGGCATCGAGGTGCTGGAGCACCTCAAGGGGGTGTCGCCGGACACCGAGGCCATCGTCATGACCGGCCACGCCAGCACCGACACTGCCATCCAGGCCATGCGCCTCGGGGCCTTCGACTACATCACCAAGCCGTGCAAGCTGGCCGAGATCGAAGCCATCCTCGCCAAGGTGGCCGAGAAACGCACTCTCAAGCACCAGAACCTCGCCCTTCAGACCCGGGTACAGGCGATTGAAGGGCCGACGGTCCTGGTCGGCAACTCGGTGCCGATGGCCGGCGTGCAGCGGCTGATCGCCACGGTGGCCCCGACCGACTCGGTGGCGCTCATCCTGGGGGAGACCGGCACCGGCAAGGAGTTGGCGGCCCGCGCCCTGTGGCAGCAGAGCAAGCGCGCCGACATGCCGTTCGTGCCGATCAACTGCGGGGCCCTGTCGCAGAACCTGGTCGAGAGCGAGCTGTTCGGCCACCGCAAGGGGGCGTTCACCGGCGCCGACCGCGACCACAAGGGCCTCTTCGAGGTCGCCAACGGCGGCACCGTCTTCCTCGACGAGCTGGGCGAGCTGGACAGGAACATTCAGGTGAAGCTGCTGCGCTTCCTCGAGGCAGGCGAGATCCGCCGGCTGGGCGACACGGAGCCGTTCCACGTCGATGCCCGCGTGCTGTGCGCCACCAACCGCGACTTGCAGAAGATGATCCAGGAAGAAGAATTTCGCGAGGATCTTTATTATCGTCTGAACACGTTCGAGATTCGTCTGCCGGCGCTGCGCGAGCGCCGCTCGGACATCCCCGACCTGGCGCGGCACCTCCTCAGCCGGGCGGCACGGCGGCCCATCGACCAGGTCGCCGACCTGCTGACGCCGGAGACGATCGACGCCCTGCTGGAGCACGACTGGCCGGGGAACGTCCGTGAGCTGGCCAACGTGATGGAGCACGCCTACATCATCTCGGGCGGCCAGCCGATCACGCCGGAGCACCTGCCGCGCAGCGTCCGTGCGCAGCCGCCGGGCCGGGCGACAATCAGCCTGACCGCGGCCAAAGGGGAAGCGGCGGCGCCCGTAGCGGCCCGGACGCTGGAAGAGATCGAGATGGAGCACATCCTCCGCGTGCTCGACAAGCACAAGGGGAGCAAGCCGGCGGCCGCGGCCGAGTTGGGAATCAGCCTCAAGACGCTGTACAACAAGTTGGCCAAGCTCGAAGAGCAGCGCAAGGCGGCGGGATGACGCCGCTTGCGGCTTCGCACGGCCGGTACACTACCCGGATTACCACCTTTGTCACCGAATCACCGGCCTCGCGGTCGTAAGGGCTGACCTTGATGGACCTGAACATGCACCTCGCCCGGGCGCAGACCCGGAGGCAGTTCCTTAAGAACACCGGCCTGGGCGCCATCGCCCTCGCCACGCTCCTCCAGCGCGACGGCAGCGCCGCCCCGGCGGGCGGCGCCAACCCGATGGCGCCGAAGCCGCCGCACTTCGCCCCCAGGGCGAAAAGCGTCATCTACCTGCACATGTCCGGCGCCCCGCCGCAGCACGACCTCTTCGACTACAAGCCGGAGCTGGTCAAGAACCACCTGAAGCCGTGCCCCGACTACCTCCTGAAGAACCAGCGCTTCGCCTTCATCAAGGGCACGCCGAAGCTGCTCGGCTCGCCGTGGAAGTTCAAGCAATACGGCAAGTCGGGCGCCTGGGTCAGCGAACTGCTGCCCGGGTTCAGTCGCCACGTCGATGACGTCGCCTTCATCAAGTCGATGTGGACCGACCAGTTCAACCACGCCCCGGCCGAGCTGTTCCTCTACACCGGCTCGCCGCGCAACGGCGGGGCGTCGATGGGCTCGTGGATCACCTGGGGACTCGGCTCCGAAAGCCAGGAATTGCCCGGCTTCGTCGTCCTCATCTCCGGCGGCACCGACCCCACCGGCGGCAAGGCGCTGTGGAGCACCGGCTTCCTGCCCACCGTCTACCAGGGCGTCCAGTGCCGCACCTCCGGCGAGCCGATCCTCTACGTCAACGACCCCAAGGGCATGGGCCGCGACGTGCGCCGCCGCAGCCTCGACGCCCTCAAGCAGCTCAACGAGCTGGAGTTGAAGGAGTACGGCGACCCCGAAACGCTGACCCGCATCGAGCAGTACGAGCTAGCTTACCGCATGCAGCTCGCGGTGCCCGCCGTCATGGACGTCAAGCAGGAGACGCAGAAGACCCTCGAAATGTACGGGGCGCAGCCCGGGGCCGCGTCGTTCGCCAACAACTGCCTGCTCGCCCGCCGACTCGTGGAGCGGGGCGTGCGCTACGTGCAGCTCTTCGACTGGGGTTGGGACTGCCACGGCACCGGCGCCGGCGACGACATCGTCAACCACCTGCCGCAGAAGTGCAAGGAGATCGACCGGCCCATCGCGGCGCTCCTGCGCGACCTGAAGGCGCGCGGGCTGTTCGACGAGACGCTGGTGATCTGGGGCGGCGAGTTCGGGCGCACGTCGATGAACGAGGCACGCGGCGGCTCGACCTTCCTCGGCCGCGACCATCACCCGCACTGCTTCACCATCTGGATGGCCGGGGCGGGCGTCAAGCCGGGCACCGTGTTCGGCGCCACCGACGAACTGGGTTACTTCATCAGTGAAGGCAAGACCGGCATCCACGACCTGCAGGCGACCATCCTGCACCTGCTCGGCCTGGACGCCACCCGGCTGCGCTTTCCGTTCCAGGGGCTGGAAAACCGGCTCATCGGCCCCGAAGACGGCCCGAGCGTCGTGAAGGAAGTGCTGGCGTAACCGACAGCCCCTCGCCGTCCTGTTAGAAACTGTAACAACAATGTCTTAGCCGCTTGCGGCTTCGCAATCGTTCCTGCGAAGCCGCAAGCGGCAAGAGGGGTGTTGATACCGTTTCTTAGTGGCTCTCACCGACAAGTCCGCGTCCCCTGCTTGGCGGGTGGGTTCGGCGTCCGTATACTGCTTAAGTAGCTGCGAACGGCCCCGGCGGCTTCCGGGGCACCGCCGCCTCCTACCCACCGCGCCCACTGAGCCGCCCGCCGTCCCTCCCGCCTGACCCTGTTCATGCCCCGCTCCCGAGGTCCCGGATGAAAAGGCGACTGCTATTCCTGTTGGCTTGCCTCCCCGGGTTAGCTCTGCCGGCCGTCATCGCCGCGCCGGCTCCCTCCGAACGGCCCCGCTTCGACTGGCCGCAGTGGCGCGGCCCCGACCGCAGCGACGTCTCCAGGGAAACGGGACTGCTCAAGGACTGGCCCTCGGAAGGCCCCAAGCTGCTGTGGACCTACGAGGACGCGGGGGCCGGCTTCTCGGGTCCCTCCGTCGTCGGCGACCGCTCCTTCTCGATGGGCGCCGATGCCCAGGCTGAATATGTCTTCTGCCTCGACGTCAAGAATGGTACGAAGCTCTGGTCGGTCCTGGTCGGCCCGCGCCTCGAAAACAACTGGGGCGACGGCCCGCGCAGTACCCCGACCGTGGACGGCAACCGCGTCTACGCTCTCGGCGGCAAGGGCAACATCGTCTGCCTGGAGCTGGCCAACGGCAACAAGGTGTGGGAGAAGAGCCTGGTCAAGGATCTCAGCGGCAATGTTCCCGGCTGGGGATATTGCGAGTCGCCGCTGGTGGACGGGGACAAGGTCGTCGTCACCCCCGGCGGCGGCAAGGGGGCCATCGCCGCCCTGGACAAGAAAAGCGGCGACGTGCTCTGGCAGAGCAAGGGGTTCACCGACGGCGCCCAGTACTCCTCGCTGGTCATCAGCAACGCGGCCGGGATCAAGCAGTACGTGCAGATGACCGCGACAAGCGTGGCCGGCGTGGCCGCGGACGACGGCCGGTTACTGTGGCGTCACGAGTGCGGTAACCCGGTGGCCGCCGTACCGACCCCCATCGTGCAGGACGACCTCGTCTACTCCATGTCGGGCTACGGCGCCGGCTGCCGACTCGTCAAGGTGATGCCCAAGGGCGACGGCAAGCAGAAGGAAGAAGAGGTATACGCCAACAAGGCCATGAGCAATCACCACGGCGGCGTCGTCAAGGTCGGCGACTACCTTTACGGCTATTCCGACAACGGCGATTGGATGTGTCAGGAATTCAAGACCGGCAAGGTCGCCTGGAAAGAACGGAAGCTCGGCAAGGGCTGCCTGACCTGCGCCGACGACCGCCTTTACCTCTGCTCCGAGGACGACGGCACCTGCGTGCTGATCGAGCCGTCGCCGGACGGCTGGAAGGAGCACGGCCGGTTCAAGATCCCGCAGCAGACGAAACTGAAACGGAAGTCCGGCCACATCTGGACGCACCCGGTGGTCGCCAACGGCCGGCTCTTCCTGCGCGACCAAGAGCTGATCTTCGCTTTCGATGTAAGGGCGGCGGGGAGCGGGCAGTAACACTCCTGGCGGCCCAGACCGGCATTCCCCCAACCTTCGGGCTGGGGGCGGATTGAAACGGATTGAAACAGGTGATCGATGAAGACCCGAGCGCTGCTCGCGTTGGCCGGGTGCCTGCTGGCACTTTCGACCCGCGCCGACGACTGGCCGCAGTTCCGCGGCCCCAACCGCGACAACGCGTCGAAGGAGACGGGGTTGCTCAAGGCGTGGCCGGAGGCCGGGCCGAAGCTGCTGTGGACCTACAAGGACGCGGGGACCGGCTACTCCGGGCCGGCCATCGTTGGCGACACGCTCTACACGATGGGCGCTCGCGGTGACGACGAATTCCTCATCGCCCTCGATCTGACGAAGACTCCGCCGGTGCAGAAGTGGGCGGAAAAGATCGGGCCGACGTTCACCACGAAGGGCAACATCTGGAACAAGGGCCCCAGTTCCTCGCCGACCGTTGCCAATGGTTACGTTTATGCCCTCGGCGGGTTCGGCGACCTCATTTGTGTCACCACCGACGGCAAGTTCATCTGGCGCGTGGCCCTGGTCAAGGACCTCAAGGGCGAAATCAATCCGATCCAAAACACACCCGGAACCCTGGCTTGGGGCTACGCGGGCTCACCGCTGGTGGACGGCGACAAGCTCATCTGCGTGCCGGGGGGGCCAAACGGGACCGTCGCAGCGCTGGATGCCAAGAAGGGCAACGTCGTCTGGCGCAGCGTGATGTTCACTGAGCAAGCGACCTACACCTCGCCTGTGATGGCGACCCTCGGCGGCATTAAGCAGTACATCGTCATGGTGCAGGACGGTGTCGCAGGCATCGACGCCGATGGCAATCTCCTCTGGAGATATCAACGCTCGAATCCTTACGATGAAATTCTCGCTTCGACTCCGGTTGTCAAGGATGATCTCGTCTTCATTTCCGGTGTCAAGGGTGGCACCGAGCTCCTCAAAGTTACTGCTGCCGCTGGGAAATTCAAGGCCGAGCAGGTGTTCAAAGATCGGAGATTGGAGAATTTCGTCGGCGGGACGGCACTTGTCGGCGACACCATTTATGGCTGCTCCGGCATGGGGCGTTCCGAATGGTTCGCCTTCGATTTGAAGAAACAGAAGCTCGCCTGGCGCAAGGCCGATACGGACGTCCCCCAGGGCGCCGTGACCGCTGCCGATGGGAAGTTGTACCTTCTGGACGAGAAGGGCGATGTTGGCCTGGCCGAAGCTTCGCCCAAGGAGTGGAACCTCATCAGCCACTTCACCCTGCCGGAAGAGTCGAAACTGCGCCTGCCGAGCAGCCGGGTCTGGACAGTCCCGGTCGTCGCCGACGGCAAGCTGTATCTGCGCGATCAGGAGTTGCTTTTCTGCTATCAGGTGAAGTGAGCTGCCGCTTGCGGCTTAGCGTTCGCACCATCCCCGATGGCGCGAACGCTAAGCCGCAAGCGGCACGGAGGCGCCGCGGATGCGACTCACGACGGTGCAGAGCGGTCGCCTCGACGACCTTCTCGCCGAAACCCTACCCCGCAACCGCTTCTACGCCGCCCGCTACGCCCGCCTCGATCCGCATGACTTCGCCCGCCTGCCGCTGACGACGAAGGCCGACCTTTTCGCCGACCAGGCGGCGAACCCGCCGTACGGCACCGTGCTGACCTACCCGCGTGAGCGCTACTGCCGGCTGCACCAGACCTCCGGCACCTCGGGCCAGCCCCTGCGCTGGCTGGACACCGCCGAAAGTTGGGACTGGATGCTGAGTTGCTGGGAGCAGATGTTTGCCGTGATCGGGCTGCGGCCGGAGGATCGGCTGTTCTTTCCGTTCTCGTTCGGCCCATTCCTCGGCTTCTGGACGGCGTTCGAGGCGGCGGCCCGGGCGGGGTACTTCTGCCTGCCGGCCGGCGGCATGAGCAGCGGCGCCCGCCTCCGCCTGCTGCTCGACAACGAAGCGACCGTGGTCTTTTGCACGCCCACCTACGCCCTCCGCCTGGCGGAGGTGGCCCGCGACGAGGGCATTGACCTGCCGTCGTCGCCGGTGCGTGCGGTCATCGTGGCCGGCGAGCCGGGCGGCAGCATCCCCACGACGCGCGGCCTGATCGAGCGCGGCTGGGGCGCGCGCGTCTTCGACCACGGCGGCATGACCGAGGTCGGCCCGATGGCCATCGAGTGCCCGGCCAACCCCGCCGGGCTGCACGTTCTGGAGGACGACTACGTCGCGGAGGTGATCGACCCCGGCAGCGGAGAGCCGGTCGCGCCGGGGCAGACGGGCGAGCTGGTGCTGACCAACCTCGGCCGGCGGGGCAGTCCGCTGCTGCGCTACCGCACCGGCGACGTGGTGCGCCTCGACCCGAGGCCCTGCCCCTGCGGCAGCCGCTTCGCTCGCCTGGACGG
Organism: Gemmataceae bacterium; assembly: GCA_035266225.1. GTDB lineage: Bacteria > Planctomycetota > Planctomycetia > Gemmatales > Gemmataceae > DATFNV01. Next base: position 1,053 of record DATFNV010000212.1, on the reverse strand, counting down.
TGGCATCCTCGGCCGCTGCGATGATATGATTCACCTTCGCGGCAACAACGTCTATCCCAGTGCCCTGGAAGCGTTGCTGCGGCGCTTCCCCGACGTGGCGGAGTACCGCGTCGAGGTCGATCAGTCGGCGGCGTTGCCGAGCCTGCGGATCGAGGTGGAGCCGACGTCGGCCGGCGCGGACGACCTGCTCGACCGCCTCGACCGGGCCATCCGCGACGAGTTCCTGTTCCGGGCCGAGCTGCGCCGCGTGCCGCCGGGCAGTCTCCCTCGTTATGAGATGAAATCGCGGCGGTTCGTCCGCAAGACCTGAGCCACCCGGGCATAAAGGCACAAAAGAAGACACCGCAAGGAGAGACGCATGCGCTATCCCCCCCGAACGCTTCCGCCCCGTGGTCTGCTGTTCTTGCTCTGTGCCGCGCTGGCCGGCGCGCCCGGCTGCTCGGGCCCGCCCGCCCCAGTGGTGGAGCCGGCGCCCAAGGCGACGCCCAAGGAGGAACCGAAGGTCACACTCAAGGAGGCGCCGAAAGAGCCGGCGCCCGAAACGCCAAAGCCGACGCCGAAAGAGTCGCCGAAAGAGCCGATCGCCGTGGCGCCGAAGCTCGTCGTCAACCCGCTCGACTGGCCGGAGATGCGCGGGCCCGAACAGAACGGTGTCGCGCGCGACAAGAACCTGCCCGACAGCTTCTCCCCCGACCCGAACGACAAGGACGGCAACCTCATCTGGAAGCAGCCCTTCGGCGGCCGCTCCACCCCTGTCGTCATGAACGGCCGGGTGTTCGTCATCAACCCCACGACCGAGGGCGTCAGCGCGGAAGAGCGCTTGCACCTGGAAGAGCGGGTCATGTGCTTCGACGCCGACAACGGCAAGGTGCTCTGGGAACACAAGTTCCCCATCTTCCACACCGACATCGTCGCCGCCCGTGTCGGCTGGACGAGCGTCGTCGGCGACCCCGAGACGGACAACGTCTACGCCCACGGCGTGCAGGGGCTGCTGTTCTGCTTCGAGGGCAAGACGGGCAAGGTGTTGTGGCAGAAGTCGCTGACCGAGGAGTA
>DATFNV010000211.1:0-11911 GCA_035266225.1 Gemmataceae bacterium | reverse complement strand
GGTCAACGCCGAGTGGGGAGTGCCGGCGAGCATCCTTTTGGGCGACTACCTGTTCACGCACGCCTTCCACCTGGCGGCCACGACCGGCAGCGCCGACGCCTGTCGCCTCATCGGCGACGCCACCAACCGCACCTGCGAGGGGGAACTATGCCAGGGGCTGCAGCGCGGCAACCTGGAGCTGAGTGAGGACGAGTACCTCGACGTGATCGACGGCAAGACGGCCGACCTGATCGCCTGCTGTTGCCGCCTGGGAGCGCTGTTCAGCGGCGCACCTGCGGAGACGGTGGACCGATTGGCGCGCTACGGGCGCTGGCTCGGCCTGGCGTTTCAGATCGCCGACGACCTGCTCGACCTGGTTGGCGAGGAGCGAGCGACGGGCAAGTCGCTGGGCACCGACCTGGAGCAGCAGAAGATGACGCTGCCGCTGATCCGCCTGCTGAGCGCCGCGCCTGCGGCGGCGACCGGCCGGCTGCGGCATCTGCTGGCGGCGCCCGGCAACCACAAGCGCGATCTGCTGCGGCCCTTCCTCGACGACAGCGACGCGCTGGGCTACGCCACGCGGCGGGCGCGCGAGTTCGCGGGGCGGGCGCGCGGCGAACTGGAGGGCCTGCCGCCGTCGCCGTGCCGGACCGTCCTCGAAGCGCTCTCGGAACGGGTGGTGCAGCGCGACCATTAGCCGCTTGCGGCTTAGCGCGAACGCTAAGCCGCAAGCGGCTAGGTACTTGGGCGATCGTCGGGATAGACGTCGGGCAGCGGGTTGGGGTGGACCGGCTCGTCGGCCCTCTCGGTGTGGCGGCCGTGGGCCTTGCGCAGCAGGTCGGCCACCTCGCCGGCGTCGAGCTGCTGCGTGTGGTCCGCGGCGGCCACGGGCGGCGGCTCGGGCAGGTCGGGGCCGAGGTAGACGCGGAACTTGTAATTGGCGATACTCAACTGATCGTTGGGCAGCAGGGCCGCCCGCCGCACGCGCGTGCCGTTGACGCGCGTGCCGTTGGTGCTGCCGAGGTCGCGCAACAGCAGCAGGCCGTCGGTCTTGACGATGATGCAGTGCATCTTGGAGACACTCTTGTGCTCCAGCCGCAGGTCGCAGTCCTCCTTGCGCCCGACGATGGTGAGGTCCTTGACGATGTTGATCGCCAAACCCCCTTCGAGCGGCACGAGTTGGGCGCGCATGGTAATACCGCCAACACCAACAGGACGTGGACGAAGACCTTGCGGCGGGGCGCCCCCGCCGCTTTCCTAGTTATAAACGATGACTTCGCCCGATCCAAGCGCCGAATGCGCCCGGAACGGGAAGGAGGAGGAGATGGCCCCCGAAAGTCAAGCCCAATCGGAGCGGGCGCCGCGGCGTAACCATCAGCGCTTCACGTTCGACAGGTGCTCCAGCGCCAGCAGCAGCGCCTGCGTCCCCTTACGGCCGTAGCCCTGCGCTCGCACCGCCTCGTACAGCTGCTTGACCAGCGCCAGCCCCGGCAGCGCCAGGTTCATGCGCTCGCCCTCGGCCAGGGCGATGCCCATGTCCTTGATGAAGTGCTCCACGAAGAAGCCCGGCTCGAAGTCGCCCTTGAGCATGCGCGGCGCCAGCACTTCCAGCGCTTTGCTGCCGGCCGCCCCGGTGCTGACCGACTTCAGCACCGTGTTCATGTCCAGGCCGGCCTTGAAGCCGTACAAGAGCGCCTCGCAGACGCCGATCATCGTGCCGGCAATCAAGATCTGATTCACCATCTTCGTGTGCTGGCCGGCGCCGGCCGGCCCCTGGTACACGATCGTCTTGCCCAGGCACTCGAACAGCGGCCGGACCGCCTCGAAGGCGTCGGCGTCGCCGCCGACCATGATCGACAGGGCCGCGTTCTTTGCCCCCACGTCGCCGCCGGACACCGGCGCATCGACGGCCGCGACGCCCTTCTTCTTCGCCTCGGCGCAGATCGCGCGGGCCAGCGACGGCTCGCTGGTGGTCATGTCCACCAGGACGTTGCCCGCCTTGCTGCCGGCCAGCGCCCCGTCGGCGCCGAGGAAGACCTCACGCACGTCCTTCGGGAAGCCGACGATGGCGAAGACCACGTCGGACTTCTCGGCGACGGCCCGCGGCGAGTCGGCCCAGGCGGCGCCCTTGTCGAGCAGCGGACGGACCTTTTCGCGAGTGCGATTGTAGACGTTGGTCTGGTAGCCCTTGGCCATCACGTGGCCGCACATCGAAAGGCCCATGACGCCGGTGCCGATCCAGCCGACGCGCGTCTGGCCGGGTTCCGCCTTGCTCAGGGACATGGAGGGGTACTCGTGGGTCGTTACGGTGGGTCTCATCGGTGCCCAGGGTCGGTATACTCAGAAGGGCTGCTCGCGGCTTCGCACGTTCTGCGAAGCCGCAAGCGGCGAAGCGACTCCGATGACCCTTCGTTACCAACCCGTTACAGCGCTTGCGACCTCGTCCGGGTAGAATGGCGCTGCGCGCGGCCAAACGAAACGCCGTCTCGTTCGTCAATAGAGACGGAATGTCGTGAGCGGTTTTCCCTCGCAGGGAGAACCGTCAGGCGACACATGATTACAGGGCGGCCGCCCGCCGCCGCGCGGAGGACGATTCATGACGGCCACGACGTGCATCACGGTCATCGAGGACGAGGCCCCCATCCGCCGGGGGGTGGTCGATGTGCTGCGCGCCTCCGGCTACGAGGTGGCGGAGGCGGCCGACGGCGCCCGCGGACTGGAGGAGGCGAGCCGGGCCGGCGTCGGTCTGGTGCTGCTCGACCTGCTGCTGCCGCGCCTGGACGGGCTGGAGGTGCTGCGCCAGCTGCGCCGGAGCCGGCCGGCGCTGCCGGTCATCATCCTCACCGCTCGCGGCACCGAGGACGACCGGGTGCGCGGCCTCAAAATGGGGGCCGACGATTACGTGGTCAAGCCGTTCTCCGCCCGCGAGCTGCTGGCCCGGGTCGAGGCGGTGCTGCGGCGCGTGCCGGGCCGGCCGCCCGACGCGGCCCGCGCCCGCCTGGGGCGGGCGGTCATCGACTTCGCCCGCCGCGAGGTGCGCTGGTCGGAGCGCGAGCGCGGCGAGTTGTCGGAGACGGAGTCGGCAATCCTCAGTTACCTGGTGGCCAACCGCAAGCGGGCCGTGTCGCGCGAGGAATTGCTGCAGCACGTCTGGGGCATCGACACGACGGGTTTGGAGACGCGCACGGTGGACATGCACATCGCCCGGCTGCGGGTGAAATTGCGCGACCCGTCGGGCCGCACGGCGCCCGAGGCGGTGCTGACGGTGCGGGCGCACGGTTACATGGCGGGGCCGGACCTGACGCCGATGTCCGAGCCGGCCGTCGCGGGGAGTCCGGCTTGATGCCACGGGCTTGTCCCGTGGTCCCTCATGTTCGCTGCTACAGGCGGGAGGAAAGAAGAAGTTTTCTCTCTCACCCTCGTGTAGCGGCAAGCCTAACGATCCACGGGGCAAGCCCGTGGGATTGGGATGCCACGGGCTTGTCCCGTGGTCCCTCACGTTGGCTGCTACAGGCGGGGGAGGAAAAGAAGGTTTTTCTTCTTCCCCGGCTGTAGCGGCAAGCCTAACGATCCACGGGGCAAGCCCGTGGGATTGGGATGCCACGGGCTTGTCCCGTGGTGCCTCACGTTGGCTGCTACAGGCGGGGGAGGAAAAGAAGTTTTTCTTCTTCCCCGCCTGTAGCGGCGAGCCTAACGATCCACGGGGCAAGCCCGTGGGATTGGACATCACGATGAGACGCCTCTTCCGCGGCAAGGCCGGCGCCCTGGCCGTCTTCCTTCTGGTGGCCGGCCTGGTGGCCGGCGGCCTCGGCTGGGTGACGGCCGCCGCCCTGCGCCTGGAGCGTGAGCAGCTGCAGGCCCGCGCCGACGCCGAACTCACCCAGAAACTGCACCTCGCCCTCTGGCGCCTCGACGGTCGCGTGGCCCCGGCCCTGGCGCTGGAGGACAATCGGCCGTACAACCACTACAGCGCCGTCTTCGTCCCGACCACCGCCCTACGCCACGACGGCACGGCCTGGCCGCACGGGGCCGTCATCGAACCGTCGCCGCTGCTGCACGCCGACCTGCCCGACTGGATGCGCGTCCACTTCCAGGCCGACGAGGAATCGGGCTGGGAGTCGCCGCAGGTGCCCTACGGGATGCTCCGCCGCCGCTTGCTCAACCCCCAGGCGCACGTGCCCCAGTGCAACCTCGACACCGAAGACCGCCGCCGCCTCCTCGAGGAGTTGGAGAAGGCCGTCCCGGCGAAGGCGCTGCTCGCCACCATCAAGGAGCGCAGCGCCCCGCCGGCCGTCCACGACGTCACCCTCGTCCCCATCGCCAACCCCTGGGACAACAATGGCGTGTTCAATAACGACACGCAGCAGCCCGAGCCCCAGGTGAAGCAGGCCGGCGGCCAGGCGAATGCTCCCTACGCCGGGCAGAACGCCCAGCCCAACGGCAAGGCCGAGTCCTCGGCCCGCTTCGGCATGCGCTCGCAGGTCCAGAGCGAGCGCAACACGTCGAGCCGCAAGGACGACCGCGAGGTGGCCTGGAACACGCTGCGCCGCAGCGGCGCCGGCTGGTTCCTGAGCAGCCCGCAGGACCCGGCCAAGAGCGAGGAGGTCAACGTCCACGTCAGCCCGCTGATGCCGCTGTGGCTCCCCGCCGACGGCGGCGAGCCGCGCCTGCTCCTGGCCCGCCTCGTTCGCCTGGAGGACCAGGAGTTCAGCAAGGAAGTCTGCCAGGGGGTCGTGCCGGACTGGCCGAAGCTCAAGGCGCTCTTGCGCGAGCAGGTGGCCGACATCTTCCCCGAAGCGGACCTGCAACCGGTGCTGCCGGGCACGCCGGCCGACGCCGAGCGCACCATGTCGGCGCTGCCGGTGCAGCTCGTCACCGACCCGAGCGCCGGGGCGCCGGCCGACCCGGGCTGGACGCCGTTGCGCATCGGCCTGGCGCTGTCGTGGACGGCGGCGCTGGTGGCGCTGCTGGCTGGGGCGCTCGGCTGCTGGTCGCTGCTGGACCTGTCGGAGCGGCGCATCCGCTTCGTGTCGGCGGTGACGCACGAGCTGCGCACGCCGCTGACGACGCTGCGCCTCTACCTCGACATGCTCACCGGCGGCCTGGTCAAGGACGAGAAGCAGAAGGAGGAGTACCTGCACACGCTCAACGCCGAGACGGATCGCTTGAATCGGCTGGTCGGCAACGTGCTCGACTTCTCGCGGTTGGAGAACCAGACGCCGCGGCTGAACAAGGCGCCGGTGACCGTGGCGGCGCTGCTCGAAGGGGTGCGCGACACCTGGCAGGGGCGCTGTCAGGGGGCGGGCAAGGAGCTGATCGTGGAGACGACGGCGCCGGCCGAGACGCTGCTGGACACCGACGTGGCCCTGGCGCAGCAGGTGCTCGGCAACCTGCTGGACAACGCTTGCAAGTACAGCCGGGGGGCGGCCGACCCGCGCGTCTGGCTGCGGGCGTCGGCCGAGGGCGGGCAGCTGGCGCTGCAGGTGGAGGACCGCGGGCCGGGGGTGGCGGCCGGCGAGCGGCGCTCGATTTTCCGCCCATTTCGCCGTGGCAAAGGGGCCGACGTGACCGCCGGCGGCGTCGGCCTCGGCCTGGCGCTGGCCGAGCGCTGGGCACGGCTGCTGGGTGGACAGCTGACCTTGCGCGCCGGGCCGGAGGGCGCCGGGGCGTGCTTCCGGCTGGAACTGCCCGTGTAGCCCCCTGTCGTTTCGCGCGGTAGATTCATCGATTCGCGCTCGCGAGCGCGAATCGACAAGCGCCTTCGCCGCCTGAACCGGTCATGCAAAAGCGCCGTTGGTGGTGGCTGTTGGGTCTGATCGCGATCCCCCTCGCCGCGTGGGCGTTCGACCGTTCCCTGTTAAGCGACTGGGTCGGCGGGACGGACCTGGAGATCGAATTCGTCATCACCGACGTCGATAGCGGTGAACACGTCGAAGCGGCCGAGGTCCTCGTGTTCGAGGAGATCGGCTTGTACCGGGAGGCGAAGGGGGAGCCGTTCACCTTAGTGACGGGCCAGGACGGCACCGCTCGGCGTGTTTGCCACGACGACCTCTGCAGCGGGAAGCAAAGCCGCCTTGGGTTCACGCACACCTACCACGTTGCTTGGCCCTCGTGGTGCGTGCAAATATCGGCCCCGGGTTACGAGTCGAGCAAACCGGTGTGGCTGCTGGACATGCCAGAGGAACGTCGTCACGAACAGCATCTCGGGCCGATGCGCGACAAGCTCACCGTTCGCCTGCCCATCCGGAAGATCCCTCCCTGACCTTTCTCCAGTCACCTTGCCATCCTCAAACGGCCCTGCCGCGTGAACCGGCCGTGAGGAAGCGCAGTCAGCCTCCCGCAGCCTTCTTGCTGTAGCGCGGCTGGTAGAGCTGTACCTGAAAATTGCCGGGCACCTTGAAGTGCGTCACCAGCCCGTAACCCCGATCGGTCACCGGCTCAGTGAACTCGACGCCGCGCGCCTTCAGCTGGGCCACGGTCTTCTCGATGTCATCGCAGTAGAAGGAGATGTCGTGCGTGCCGGACGGCGCCCCATCGTCCTTGTCGGCTGGGTGGCAGCCCATGTCTGCCTCGGGCAAGTCGAAGATCAGCCACCCGCCGCCCACGTCGGTACACGGGAAGCCGAGCTTATCCCGGAGGAAGGCGCGCAGCGCCTCGGGCTCCGAGGAGTAGAACATCGTGTGAACGCCGCGGATCATGACTTCCTCCTGGATCACATTGAGAACGGCGATCCCCGGTCGAAGCATAACACAACTCAACCCGTCTGTCAGCGGCGGCCGCACAGCGGCGCCCCCCCATCCCGCGACAACTCCCGTCATCCCACGAAATCCTCCGCCAACCTGCCGACTCCGCTTGTATACTGAATTTGCGTTCAGTAAAGTCGAGAGAGTGTCCCAGCCCGCCGTCTCCCAGCGACGGCGCCTCCTGTCGCCATCGATCGTCGGAGATCGGTCCCATGCCTCCCCGCACACGCTACCAGTCGCCGCCCCCATCCCGCGACCCGCTGCTGACTGCCGGTGAAGTCGCCGCGCGCCTGCGCTGTTCCGTCCGCACCGTCGATCGCTACGTGGAACAGGGCCTGTTGCCCGAGCCGATCCGCCTCTCCCCGCAGAAGCGCCTGTGGCGCGAGAGCGACATCCAGAAGTTCCTCGACGGCCTCGGCGAAGTCGCCTCTTGACCTCTGCCGATTCCCAACCCGCGCTGTACACTCGGGTCTCGCCCAGCGAGGAGGCTCCGTCCGTGTCCCGTTCGTCCTGTCTCGATGCCGCCCTGGAGTATCTCGCCCGCGGCTGGTGCGCCATCCCCCTGTGCCCGCCGGACCACGCCGGCTGTTCCGAGGAGCACGTCGCCCACTGCCCCAACGCCGGCGCCGAGCCCGTCATCCCGTGGCAGACGTACCGCGAGCGCCTGCCGCGGCCGATGGAATTGCAGCTGTTCTGGACGCGCTATCCGCAGTGCAACGTCGGCGTCGTCCTCGGCCGCGTCTCGAAGCTCGTGGCCGTGGACCTGGAAGGCCCCGAGGCCGACGACCTGCTGGCGCAGCTCTTGCCCGGGCCGCTGCCGCCGACCTTGACCCTGCGGACGCCCGCCGGCGAGCGCCGACTCTTCTTCGCCATTCCGCCGACCCTGGTCGTGCCGCGCGGCCGCTTCGACGGTCCCGGCTGTCACGTCGTCGTCCTGGGCGAGGGGACCTACGCCGCCCTGCCGCCCAGCGTCCACCTCAACGGAGCGATTTATTCATGGAACTCCTCGAGCCCACCGCCCTGCCCGACTGGTTCGCCGGCTGGCTGAAGCCACTGGCCGACCCCACGGAGGACGTCGCGCCGGCGGAAAAAGTGCGCGCCGGCGCCCGCCCGAGGAAACCGCCGCCCCCCGCGGTCACGTCGGTGCGCCTGAGCAGCGTCCGCGCCCAGCCGGTGGAGTGGCTGTGGCCCGGGTGGCTACCCCTGGGCAAGTTGTGCGACCTGTGCGGCGATCCGGGGCTGGCCAAGTCCACGCTGCTGCTCGACCTGGCCGCCCGCATCAGCACCAACGGCGTCATGCCGGACGGCTCGCAGGGGATCAGCGGCGGCGTGTGCATGATGTCGGCCGAGGACGGGTTGGAGGACACCATCCAGCCGCGCCTGCGGGCGGCCGGCGCCGACCTGGCGCGCGTCGGCTTTTTCGAGGGCTACAACCGCAAGCCGCTGGTGATCCCGGACCATCTCGACCGCATCGAGGTGCGCCTGCGCGACTACGACGCGCGGCTGCTGCTGATTGACCCGCTGGTCGCCTTCCTCGCCCAGGCGCGCAGCGACCAGGAGGTGCGTAAGTGCCTGCACCCGCTGAAGCAGCTGGCGGAGGAGCTGCGCTGCACGGTGCTGTGGCTGCGGCACCTGAGCAAGCGCGGCGGCGCCAAGGCGATCTATCGGGGGTCGGGTCACGTCTCGATCATCGGGGCGGCGCGGTCCGGCCTGCTGGTTGGCCCCGACCCGTCCGACCCGGCGCTGCGCGTGCTGGCCCACGCCAAGAGCAACCTGGCGCCGCGTCAGCCAAGCCTCACCTACCGGCTGGAGAAGGTGGACGAATTCGCTTGCTGCCGCATCGTCTGGGGCGGGCCGAGCGAGCTGACGGCGGACGACCTGTGCGATTCCCTCTCCCGCAAGGAGAGGGAGGAGCGTGAAGAAACCGGCTGCAAGCTGGCGGCCGCTGTGGAGTTCCTCAATGCCGCGCTCGCCAACGGACCGCGTGTGGTGGAGGAACTCAAGGCGGAAGCGAAGGTGCTGGGGCTGGTCTGGGTAACGGTCCGAAGAGCCCTGCGAAGCATCCAGGGGACAACCTATTACCCCCACCAGACGGCGAGCCGCAAGCATGAGTGGGCGCTTCCGGGCCACCCGTCAAGCAGCTGCTCCTGATGTGTGCCTGTGCTTGATCAGATGATCAGAGCCCCGGAAGAGCCTTTCGCTACAAGGACTTGTGGCTGATCAAGGGGCTCGGATCATTGATCGGATGATCAGAGCCCCCAGGCAGCCGCTCAGGCGGTACGCCGGCGGCGGCGCCAGAGGGCCAGGGCGACGGTGCCGAGGCCGAGCAGGGCCAGCGAGGTGGGCTCGGGGACGGCCGGTGGCGGGCTGAAGGTCAGGAAGGTGGGGGCGCTCAAGCCGCCGCTGTTGGTGGGGACGAAGGCGGTGACGAAGGCGCCGGTCGTGCCGTTGTACTCCAGCACCTGGCTGCTGCCGAGGCTGCTGACGAACAAATCGGCGCGGGCGTGCTGCGCCGTGAGGGCCAGCAGCAACAGCGCCAAGAATCCCACCGCGAATCGGCGTCGTGCGCGCATCGATTACCTTCCTCGTCAAGAGCCGGTGTGAAGTCCGCAGTCCTGGGTAGACTCGGGGGGTGGGTAAACTTGTGCAAACGCCGTGCCGGCCGCCCGGAGCGGCGAAAACGCGGAAAAACGGGGCCACGGTGGGGCCGCGGTGTATCCGCGGGTTAACAGACATGTCAGGCGCGCTAACCACCGTTAACGCCGAACACCGCTGGCCGCGGCCGGTTTCATCCTCTCCCGGAGTGCGTTGAGTGTAGCCCCGGAGGGGCGACCGTTGGTAGCCAGGGGTTTCAACCCCTGGGATCGGGCGTGGGCGTCGTGGGATTGTTGTAGCCCCGGAGGGGCGGCCGTGGTTAGCCAGGGGTTTCAACCCCTGGGGGAGGGAGAGCGGGCGGCGCGCATCGTGCGCAGCCCCGGAGGGGTGACCGTGACGGAGCGGTTGGGTCGTCACGGCCGCCCCTCTGGGGCTACCCATCTCGCGCGCTGCCGACTCCCGCCCAGGGGTTGAAACCCCTGGCTAACCACGGCCGCCCCTCCGGGGCTACAACAACCCCACGAGGCCCCCGCCCGATCCCAGGGGTTGAAACCCCTGGCTACCGACGGCCGCCCCTCCGGGGCTACCCATCTCGCGCGCTGCCGACTCCCGCCCAGGGGTTGAAACCCCTGGCTACCGACGGCCGCCCCTCCGGGGCTACCGCCAACCCTGCTCAATCCCATACATAGCGCTCGTCGTACGGGATCTCGTGCCGGTCGAGGAAGGCTACCGACGGCCGCCCCTCCGGGGCTACCACCAACCCTGCTCAATCCCATACATAGCGCTCGTCGTACGGGATCTCGTGCCGGTCGAGGAAGGCGATGAATTCTTCCTTGAACGTCCGCTTGCGATGGTGCTCTTCTTGGCCGGCGATGTACCGTTTCACCTGGTCCATGTTCGAGTAGCTGACCGTGAAGGCACCATACCCGGTCTGCCAGGCGAACGCCTTCCGGTCGGGAAATGTGTCGTGAATCCACTTCGACGAGTGCGCCTTGACGAGTTTCACCCCCTCGGCGACGGCCATCTCCCGGTGCAGGCCGACGAGCAGGTGGACGTGATCGGGGATGCCGCCGGCCGCGAGAAGGACACCGTTGTGGTTGCGCAGGATGCCACCCCTGTATTCGTACAACCGCGATTGCAAGGTGGAATCGATAAACGGCTCGCGGTTCTTCGTGCTGAAAACGATGTGGTAGTGCAGTGAGGCGAACGATTGTCCCACGGAATACCTCGAGAAAGTGGTGCGACGGCCGGTCGCGGAGATGCTCCCGCGACCGGCTGCCGGTCCGACGCCTCCGTTACTTATCCGCCGCGTGGGCCGCGTGCTTGATCATCTCGCGGCACGCCTTGGCGCACTTGAGACACGTCTCGGCGCAGCGCTTCATGTGGTCGTCCTCCTTGAACGTCCCGCAGGCCTCGCCGCAGGTGTCGCAGACCTTGGCACAGGCCTCGCAGACGGTGACGGACATCGGCCCCTGGCGCGAGGTGATGCGCGCCGCCGTCGAACACACGTCGGCGCAGTCGATGCAGGTGCCGAGCGTCTTCATGTGCTCCTTCTTGCCGTCGGCGACCATCAGGGCACAATGGCGGGCGCAGGAGTCGCACTCGCGCTGGCACTCGTTGCAGGCCTTGGCGCAGTCCAGGAAGGCGCCGCCGTGGTGGTCGGGTGCCGCCTTCTCGGCGGCCTTCTTCTCGTCCGCGGCGCCGGCGCCCAGCGCCAGGAGCAGGCCGGCGGCCAAGCCGAGCAGGGCCAGGTACTTGTGACGGGTCATGGTGTGCAGCCTCCGATGAGTCGGCCGGGGCGGGGCGCGCCGACGTGGCGGCCCCCGCCCCGACCGCGATGAGTTGCGCTGCGAAGGGCGTACCACCGCAGAGTATCGCGCCGGAGCCGGCGGGATGCAAATGAAAAGCCCGCGAAGGGTCGGTTGACAACATCTCTCCCCTTCCCGCCCCTCCTTCGCCGACAATGGCCCGCATGGACCCCGCGCGTTCCCTCGCCCTGGCTCTCGACCCGGCCCTGATCCTGCAAGCCCAGGGGCTGAACCCCGACCCCTGGCAGCGGCAGTTCCTCCTCGGCGCCGACCGTCAGGTGCTGCTCAACTGCTGCCGTCAGTCGGGCAAGTCCACGGCCACCGCCGCCCGGGCGCTGCACGCCGCCCTGTTCGCCCCGCGCTCGCTGGTGCTGCTGCTCAGCCCGACGCAGCGCCAGTCGGCCGAGCTGTTCCGCAAGGTGCGCGACGCCTACGACGCCCTGGGCCGGCCGGTGCCGGCGGTGGCCGACGCCCGCAGTCAGTCGCGCCTGGAGCTGGCCAACGGCTCGCGCGTCGTCGGCCTGCCGGGCAAGGAGGGGACCATCCGCGGCTTCTCGCGCGCCGCCCTGCTGCTGATCGACGAGGCCGCCAAGGTCCACGACGACCTGTACCGCTCCGTCCGCCCCATGCTCGCCGTCAGCCGCGGCCGCCTCGTCTGCCTGTCCACGCCCTTCGGGCAGCGCGGCTTCTTCTTGGGCGTAACCGCCCGTCCGCTACGGTGCCAAGGCGAAGAAGGCCTCACCGGCGACGAGGTCACGGTGAGGATAGAGGCGCTCCACTTCCCGC
>DATFNV010000210.1:0-4669 GCA_035266225.1 Gemmataceae bacterium | reverse complement strand
CCGGCGGTAGCACACCCCCTGGCGGGATGACGCCCCCCGGCGGTAGCACACCTCCTGGTGGGATCACGTCCCCCGGCGGGAGTACGCCTCCGGGCGGTACTGGCATCACCCCCAATGGTTCTCTCCCGCCCCTCCAGATCCCGGGCGGCATCTGGTGGCTGCCTCCGACGAGTCCGTAGTCTTCCGGCGACACGCCCCCGTCCCCGGCAATGGTTCCGAGCCCGGGGCGGCGCCTCCGCCGGGAATGGCTCTTCTTCCAAGAACGAGTCGCAGACGCGCGACGGATGGAAGCCACCTTGTTGAGGATCTCTGAAGACAGTCGTGCCGTCGGCGGGTTCGTGATCGGCACGGGACGAGACCTGAACGACGGAACGGCGACTCCTATAACACCGCGGGTGGGGCACGACCCATCGGTCAGCCCCGCCCGCGGTTCGTTTTCTCAGGAGCAGCAGAAGGAGCTCGGTGGGTGCCCACGCGCGTGTTCGTCCTCCGCCACGCGGAGTCGGCCGATCCGACCGTCTTTCACGGGGCCGAATCGGACGTGGGTCTGAGCGAGCGCGGTTGGAGGCAGGCCAAGGCCGTCGCCCCCATCCTGGCGGCCCACGCCCCCGCCGCCGTCGTCTCGTCAGCCATGCAGCGGGCCCGCGACACGGCCGCTCCCATCGCGGCGGCGTGCGGCCTGCCCCTGCTCCTCGAGCCGCAACTCCACGAGCGCCGCGTCGGCGCCCTGAGCGGCACACCCTTCGCCGGCGGCGACAGCGCCTGGCCCGACACGCTCCGTCACTGGATGGCCGGCCACACTTCCTACACCCCGCCGGGCGCCGAGTCGTTCGACGACATCCGCGACCGGATCCTCCCCGTCTGGGAGCGCCTGACCCGGGAGCACGAGGAGCGCTGCCTGGTCGTCGTGGCCCACGGCGTCGTCTGCAAAGTCCTCTTCCTGTCCATCCTGCCGGGCCACTCGCCTGCCGACTGGCAGCGGCTCGGGCCGATCCGCAACGCCGCCCTGACCGAACTGGAGGGGAGCAGCGGCCGCTGGCAAGCTCGCCGGCTCAACTCCTTGCCCGACGCCGTCGCCGCGGTATCTGGGCAAGCCACGGAGACGAGGAGATAAGGAGACCAGGAGAGGGGACAGCGGCCCGTTTCCTCGTCTGCGTATCTCCTTGTCTCCCTGGCTGCTTGTCCCTGTCCCTCAGACCGCGCCCGCGGCCGCAGCCCGCCTCCCCCGCCAGGATTCGTCGCGTTAACGGCTGACATTGCAAGGACTTCCGATGAAGAGGCTTCGGCGCGCCGTCCGATACCATTTCTGGCCGGACGGCCGACCCCTCGGCATGACCGCCCCGGCCGCCTTCCCACCCGACACGGAGAGCCAGGAGGCGACCCCCCATGATCGGCGAAGACGTGATGGTTCCGAGCACAGAGAACGACCAACTCCGCCAGCAGCTCCTGCAGGCCCAGCGTCTGAGCAGCGTCGGCGCCCTGGCGTCCAGCGTCGCCCACGAGTTCAACAACATCCTGACCACCATCATCAATTACGCCAAGCTCGCCCTCAAGCCCGACGCCAATGAACTCGCCCGCAGCCAGGCGCTGGAGAAGATCCTCAAGGGGAGCCAGCGGGCCGCCACGATCGTCAGCAGCATGCTCGGCTTCGCCCGCAACAACTCCACGCAGCGCGAGCTGACCGACATCGCGGCCCTGGTCGAGGAGGTGCTGGTCCTGGCCGACAAGGATCTGAGCAAGCACCGCGTCCAGGTGGAAACGAAGTTCCAGGGCCGGCCGCAGGCGCCGGTCGTGCCCGGCCAGATCGAGCAGGTGCTGCTCAACCTGATCATCAACGCCCGGCAGGCGATGCCGCGCGGCGGGCGGCTGCGGATCGACGTGCGCCCCAACCCGCGCACGCAGATGGTCGAGGTCCGCGTCTCGGACACCGGCGTCGGCATTCCGCCGGAAGGGCTCCGGCTGATCTTCGAGCCGTTCTACACGACCAAGGAGCCCGACGAGCACGGCCACGGCGGCACCGGCCTGGGCCTGAGCGTGTGCCGGCAGATCATCGAGCAGCACCACGGCCGCATCCGCGTCGAGAGCGTCGTCGGCAAGGGCTCGACGTTCACCGTCAAGTTGCCGCTGAAGGCGGAGGCCGCCAAGGACGTTTAGCCGCCGCCCTCGGGGCGGCGCCGGAGGGCGCTGGTTCCCCGGTCGATCAGTAAAGGCGTTTGCCCATGCTCACGATCTTCTCGACGCTGTACCCGAGCTTCTCGTAGAAGGGGATCACCTCGGCGTTCCAGGCCCGCACTTGCAGGTTGATCTTGAGGCAGCCCCGCTCGGCAAGGGCCGCTTCCAGACGGCGGACGAGCGCGCTGCCGACCCCATGACGCCGCGGCAGCGGCGTGACCGCGACGGCGTAGACCCAGCCGCGATGGCCGTCGTAGCCCCCCATGACCGTTCCCACCACGCCGTCGTCGTCGGCGACGAAGAACAGGTCGCGCTCGACCGCCAGCTTCTTGCGGATGGCCGTCGCCGGGTCGTTGTGCGGGGCGCTGTCGGGCAGCACCTCGTTCCACAGTGCAATGACGGCTCGTTCGTCCGAATCCTGGTAAGGCCGAATTTGCATATCCGTACTCCCCTACTGCCTCACGGGCCGTTCGTTTTCCATCCCGCTGGTCCATTCTGTCCCGCCGCCGGCAGCGGGATCAACGAGAATCTTCGGGCCTGGCAACTCTTCCGGGGGACCATCCGCGCCCCCTGCCCGTGCCCGTGCCCGTGCCCGTGCCCGATGACGACTCGGGCACGGGCACGGGCACGGGCACGGGCACGGGAGTCGCTCCCGGATGGTTTGCCACACCCGAATCTTCCCCTTCCCGTTTCGCCTATGGACAGACCCGCGGGGGCCGGCTAGGCTCACCAGGCGAAGTGCAAACACGGCAATCACCCCGCAAGGGCGCCGGGTGGGTCGCGGGGAAGGACACATGCGCATCGTCCTCATCGCGCCGACGGCGCTGGACATGGCGGGCCGGCCGATCAAACAACGCCGCGTCTACCTCCCTGGGCTGACGCTGCAAATACTGGCCGCGGTGACGCCGTCTGACGTCGAGCTGCACCTCGTCAACGAAACTGCGGAAGACATCCCCTTCGACCAACCGTGGGATCTCGTCGGCTTGACGGGCATGGGGTCCGGCATCGTCCGCGCCTGGCAGATCGCTGACGAGTTTCGCCGCCGCGGTCGGACGGTCGTCATCGGCGGCATCGCGGCCAGCCTGGCCGACCCCGAATGGACACTCGCCCACGCCGACGCTCTCGTGGTCGGCGAGGCCGAGGAGCTGTGGCCGCGGGTCATCGACGACGCCCGGCACGGCCGGCTGCAGCGCGTCTACCACATGGAACGACCGCCGGACGTCAAGACGCTGCCGCGGCCGCGCTACGACTTGATGAAGCCGTCGAAGTTCGGGCCTTGGTCGCCGGTCCAGGCCACGCGCGGCTGTCCGTTCACCTGCACGTTCTGCTCGATCACCGCGTTCTTCCACCAGGGCTACCGCAAGCGCCCCGTCGGCGAGGTGCTGCGCGACGTGCGCGAGGCCAAGCGCATCCGCGGCTCGCACTACGTCGCCTTCATCGACGACAACATCGGCGTGGACTGGGACTACTGCCGCGAACTGTGGCTGGCACTGGTCCCCGAGAAGATCGTCTGGATGAGCCAGTGCAGCCTGCACATCGCCGACCGGCCGGACATGCTGGCCCTGGCGCGGCGCAGCGGCTGCCGGCTCCTCTCGTTCGGCATCGAATCAACCAACCCGAGGAGCCTGGCGACCATCGACAAGGAATGGAACCGACCCGAGCGCTACGCGGAGGCGGTCAAGGCGATCCGGGGGCACGGCATCGACGTGTCCACCGAGATGATCGTCGGCCTGGACGACGACGATGACTCGGTGTTCGAGCGGACCGAGGACTTCGTCATGGGAAACTGTATCTCGGTGCCGCGGGTACACATCCTGACGCCGGTGCCGGGAACGCCGCTGTATCGTCAGATGCTGGCCGAGGGTCGGATCGTGTCGCAGGACTTCGGGCGCTACAGCGGCGGGCAGGTCGTCTTCCGGCCGCGGCGCTTCGACCCGATCGCGCTGCAGGCCAACTACTGGAAGCTGTACGAACGGCTGTTTTCGTGGCGGGCCATCTGGCACCGCGTCGGCCGCAACCGGGCCCGGCTCGGGGCCTACCTGCGAGCGTTTGTCGTGGGGGTGAACCTGCATTACCGCAGCCACATCGGGCGCCGCATCTGCCCGGGGATCGTCTGAGTAGGTCCCGCCTGCCGGGCGGGACGGGAAGCGGTGTTTGTAGTGACCCGATTTATCGGGTCCGAGCGACCACGACCGCATAAATGCGGTCACTACGAACACCAGGGGTCCGCTCGGCAAGCGGGATCTCCTTCAGGCTGACGAGGATAAACCGTCCATGCGCATCCTGCTGGTCCGGGCCCCAGTGCCGGCGCACACGATCGGCCTCAAACACATCATGGTCTGCGAGCCGCTGGAACTGGAATACGTTGCCGCGGGCCTCGCCGGCCACGACGTGCGCATCATGGACCTGATCCTCGAACGCGGCTTCGAGCGGCGGCTGCGGACCTTCCGGCCGGACGTGGTCGGGACCAGTTCGTACATCACCGGTGTCAACGAGG
>DATFNV010000209.1:0-5969 GCA_035266225.1 Gemmataceae bacterium | reverse complement strand
AGTTGGCCGCGAACTCGCCGATCAGCGTGACGACGGCGGCCCGCAGGGTGGGATTCCGCGTCTGCTCACCCCAGGCGAGGCCCTTTTTGCTCAGCCGGACGAAGCGCTCGAACAGCTCCTCGCGGGCGTCGCGATCGACCTTGCTGATGTCCGGGCCGCTGGAACTCTTCTCGTACATCCAGTTCGGCAACAACAGCGCCTGGGTAATGTCGCCCATCGTCTTCAGCTGGCTGCGGTCGTCGGTGAGTTCCTTCAACGCCTTCGCTCGATCCTTAAGCGCCTTGTTCAACTCCTCCGTCAGATCGCTAGGCGGCAGCGACTGGTCCAGGGCCTGTCGCAGGGCCTCCACGGGGGGGGAATAGCGGCGCTGCTCCTGGGCCCGTGCCGGGCCGAAGGTCGTGAGGAGAAGGGCCAGTCCCACGAGGAGGGGTCGGCCGCCCGATCGAGAAAGCATGTCACGGATCTGCATGGGTCGCACCCCGGATCGTGTTTGGCACCAAGGAAAAGGTCCTGCTGCTTGCGCAGCGCGGAGCTTGCGCCCGGCTCGGCGTTGAAAGAGATCGGCTTTTCGAGGCGACCACCCTTGCCGGCATTAAGGCAGCCGACGCGGTTCTCCCGGCCCGCGGGGCCGATTGTAACGATTCTGCCAAGGAGGAGACCGCCCGGCGGCGGCGCTCCCGGGCCGATCACCTGCCTTGACGGGACGAGGGAACTTGGGCAAACTCTGTCCAATCATGATGGCTCACGACCAGGCGGAAGGCAAGGACGATTGCGGGCGCGCCGGGGAGACACCGGCACCCCTCCTTCTCGAAAATCTCGCACAAGCATCACGGTCCGCCCAAGTGTTCTTCACGCAGTTGCCATCGATGCCGCTCACAATGACCTCAATTGAGCCGAAAGGCGGAAGGATCGTCCCATCTTCCCAGGTCCGGCGGCCAGCGCCGGAAGGAGCGCACCCGTGATAGCCCCCGTCGCATCGCTGCTCGGTCTGCCGCGGCCAGCGGCCTACGGCCGTAAGCCGTCGCTGGTCCTCGTCAACGGCCTCGCCGAGCAGGCCGAGACGTGGTTCCGCAACCTCCGCGCCTGGCGGCGGCACTTCGACGTGTACACGCCGAACATCGCCTGCTACGACGGTCCCGCCCTGCAGCGGCGGATCGCCGACGGGCTGCCCATCGACATCGATTACCTCGTCGGGCAGCTGCACACCTACCTCGACTCGTTCGTGCAGGCCCCGCCCTACTTCCTCGTCGGCAACAGCATGGGCGGCAAGGTGGTGGTCGAGTACGCCGTTCGCCACCCCAAGCAGGTGGCACGCCTGGTCCTGCTGTGCCCGTCCGGCCTCGGCGACGAGGAGCAGCTGCCGATCGTTGAGGGCGTGCGCCGCAACGACATGCGGGCGATGGTGGACAGCGTGTTTTACGACGTTCGCCTGGTGGACCGCGACTTGGTGCGCTTCTACCAGCAGCGCTTCACCGACCGGCGCTGGCGGCTGGGACTGCTGCGGACCATCCGCGGCACTATGGGGCACAACGTCCGCGAACTGCTGCCGCGCGTGGAGCAGCCGACGCTGCTGGTGTCGGGGCAGGAGGATCGCATCGTCGATCCGGAGCACGCGGCCGCCGTCGCACCGCTGCTGCCGCGCGGCCAGTTCGTGTGCCTGCCGCAGTGCGGCCACGCCCCGCAGATGGAGAAGGCGAAGGTCGTCAATCGCCTGGTCATCGATTTCTTGACGCGACCTCTCCCCCAGCCGCACGGCGCCGCGTAAAGGCCGCTTGCGGCTTCGCAGCCACGCAGCCGCAAGCGGCACGTTCGCGCCGCGCCGTCAGTTCGAGGATGTCGGCGGCGATATCGGCGGCCGCGTCGGGGGAGGCCAGCTGCCGCGCCTTCGCCGACATGAGCGGCAGCGCCGGGTTACCCGGCTCCAGCCACACGCGCAGCGCACCCGCGGCCCGCTCCGGCCGCGGCTCCCAGGCGCCGACCCCATTGCCGACCACGAAATCGACGTTGCCGTCTTCCTGACCGGGCACCTTGCCGATGAGCACCAGGGGCAGTCCGGAGAGCAGCCCCTCGGTGATCGTCCCCGGCCCGGCCTTGGTGACGAGCACGTCGGCCGCGGCCATCCATTCCGGCATGTTGTTGACGAACCCTTCGACGCGCACCGGCAGGCGCCACGGCTGCGCCCGCAGGCGCTCGCGCAGGGCGGCGTTGCGGCCGGTGACGACCACCAGCTGCGGCGGCGGCCCGTCGATGGGAAGGGCGGCGTCAAGGGCGCGGGCGGTGTCGAACAGCGGCCCCAGGCCGTCGCCGCCACCGACCAGGAGCACCACGCGCCCCGCGGGCGCCAGCCCGAGTTTCGCGCGGACGGCCGGCTTGCTCGGCGCCTCCCGCAGCGCCTGGGTGAAGCGGCGCGCGACCGGCAGGCCACGGACGGTGATCCGCTCCGGCGCGACGCCGTAACTGATCCCGCGCTCGCGCGCCCCAGCGGTCGGAACGATAATGTGCGTGGCGTGCGGGTAGAACCAGAAGGCGTGTGCGGTCCACAGGTCGGTCACGACGGTGATATAGGGCAGGCGCAGTCCCATGTCGCGCATGGTCCAGTTGACGCAGTGGTTGAAGAGCGGGTGGACCGAGACGATCGCATCGGCCGGGTGCTCGGTCAGCAGCCGGCGCAGGTGCGGGCTGACGTAGCGGTACACGGCGGCCGCCAGGGCGCGGGCGCGGGCCGGCGAGTCGCTGCGGTGGAACGTGGCGGCGTAGGCGCGGCGGAAGTGCTTGACGATCCAGGGGTATGACGGGCCGAAGCGATTGAAGGGGAACGGCGTGTAGTGGCGGAAGACGTCCACCAGGTCCGCCGCGACGCGGCCGGGATGCTCGGCGCGCCAGGCCTCGATCAGCGCCTCGCCGGCGCTGCGATGGCCTCCGCCGGTGTCGGAAAAGAGCAGCAACAGCCGTAGCGGACGCCCGTCGGTCAGCCCAACCATGGATCGCTCCCAGAGTAGCGCCGCGGCCCCGGCGCGCGGCATTACGATGAGTCGATTGCTACCCTCCTGATGTGGGTTTATTGTGAAGGCCAGGCGGAGATGGGACGAGGGAAGGCGGGGCGGGCGGCGCAACCGTCAGCGTCGGGCGTCGTGATCTTCCAGGACGCGGCGCACCTCGACTTGCAAGCGCGGCCCCTCGTGGTGCCGGACGGTGCTGTACCCGGAGTAGAGCGTCATGATGGTTTGCAGCGGGATGGGATCGTCCCTGATGACGGGGAACTCGTGCTTGGTGCGCTCCTTATCCGGGGTGTAAAGCTGCTGGTGGACCCCGGCCGCGAAGTCGTTGTTATTGTAGCGAAACTCCGGCAGCACCAGCCAATCGCCCTTCTTCAGCGCCGAGCGAGGGGGCATCGGGATCGGGACGTCGTCCGGGGGGAACGCGGAGATGGGCCGCATCCCCTCGCGCTCGGCGTAATACTGGAAGCCCCAGTGGCCGATGTACCAGATCGTGCCCCCTTCGCCGCGCTCGCGAATCAGGCGCGCTGCCTCTTCGACGGCACTGCGCTCGGCCAGTGCCTCGACCAGGTCAACGCAGAACACCAGCAGGCCGAGGACGGCACTGTAAGCGGCGATGCCGTACACGACCCGCCGCGCCGCCAGCGAACGGCACCGCAGGGCGGCCACCCGGCCGACGATGAGCATGATGACGACGACCACGCCCATGAGGCGGCGAATCGTCGGGGTCGGCGACAGCGCGACGTAGCCGACGACCTCCAGGGCCAGCCACAGCAGCAAGAACAGGGTCACGCGGGACGGGCGCGGCGGCGCCAGGGCCCGCCATAAGGCCCCCGGTCCCGCGGCCCAGCCCTGGAGCAACCGGTCCCCCCATCGCGGCAGTGTCACCGGTGGACGGCTGAGGCGCCAGACGGCCGCCACCCCGATGAGGATGCCGGCGGCGCCGAGCGTGCCGAAGACGACCTCCTCGAAGGTGAGTATGGCGCGCGCCGGGTCGGAAATCCCGAAGACTTTCTCGCTCCGCTGGAGATCGCCGCTGAGGCAGGCGACGGCGGCGTACGACAGAAGTCCCACCACACCCGCCACCAGTAACCCCCGCCAGCGCGCGCCGAGGCCCACCAGGGCGACCATCGCCGCGGGCCATGCCGCGGACCCCAGGTTCGTCACCAGCGCCGGCATCAACCGCGCCCACTGTAGACCGGTCCCGGTCCTCTCGCGTGTGTGCAGCAGGAAGTGCGACTCGCCGTAGAGCAGCGACATGAGGAATTCCCAGCTGAGGAAGACCTGTGCGGCGACGACGGCCGCCGCGGGCCAGAAGCGCAGCCGTCCCAGGCAGACGGCGTACAGCAGCATCGCGGCCGGGGCGAGAAAAACGGTATACTTCATCTCCATACCGAAGCCGGCGACCAGCCCCGCCAGCGCGGCCAGGACGAACGAGCTGCGGTCGCAGGCCCGGCAGAACACCGCCACCGAGGCCACACTCAACGCCGTGGCCGGCACGTCCAGCATCAGGTTGAAGGTCGGCAGGAACGTCGGCGAGAACAGCGTCAGCGCGACGAGCGGCAACTCCAGTCCGCGGGCGAAGCGGCGGCCGAGGTCGTGGATCGCGTAGGCGAACAGCACGGCCAACGGCAGCAGCGACATCTTCCACAGGAATGGGCGCTCGCCGAACAGGCAGATGGCCGGCGCCCAGTAATAAGGGAGGAGCGGCGGCGCGAGCACCTCGTTGGCGACCTCCGGGTAGCCCCACCAGTAGGCGCTGAAGCCGTAGGGGTCGAGCGGCTTGTCCGCGGCCCGGGCGGCGAAGGAGTGGTAGGCGGTGTCGTCGATGGTCAGCGGCTTGAAGGCGTTGATCAGCGTGTAGACCAGCGCCAACAGCAGCAGAAGCTTGTGCGGAAAGGTGCGCAAGGTCGGCCAACTCCGTCTCGAACGCGGACGATGGGTATGCTGTACTGGATAGGGACCAGCGCTCGCCCGGCCACTGCGCCGTGGCGAGAGGGCGAAGCATCCCGGAGGGACGACGATGGCGCGCGGCGTTTACGGCCTCTTGAAAGAAACCATTGCCGAATGGATCGACGACAAGGCGACCAGCCGAGGTGCCGCCCTGGCCTACTACAGCATGTTCGCCATCGGGCCCATCGTCATCCTGACGATCTGCCTCGCCGGACTGGTCTACGGCGAAGAGGCGGCGAGCGGGAAGGTCGCCGGACAGCTCAAGGGCACCCTGGGCGATGAGGTCGCCGGGGCAATCGAGTCGCTGGTGCGCAGTGCCAGCAATTCGACCTCGTCCACCCAGGCCGCCGTCATCGGCCTGGTGGTCGCCTTGTTCGGGGCGGCCGCCGTCTTCCTGGAGCTGCAAGATGCCCTCAACACCATCTGGAAGGTGACGCCGCGCCGGGGCGGACCGATCCTGGGCATCATCCGCGAGCGCGCCTTCTCGTTCGCGATGGTGCTGGCGGCCGGATTGCTCCTGCTGGGATCGCTCATCGTCACGGCCGCCCTCAACGCCATCGCTCGCTTCCTCGACCCCGCGTCCCTGCCCGGCGGCGTCTCCCTGTGGCAGGGGGTCAACTGGCTGGCGTCGTTCGCCTTCGTCACGTTCCTCTTCGCCCTGATCTTCAAGATCGTGCCGGACGTCCGCGTCGCCTGGCGCGAAGTCTGGGCCGGCGCCGCCCTGACCGGAGTGCTCTTCACGGTCGGCAAGTACCTGCTCGCGATCTACCTGACGCGCACGAGCGTGGTGTCGGCCTACGGGGCGGCGGGGTCGCTGGCCGTGGTGCTGGTGTGGGTCTACTATTCGGCGCAAATCCTGCTCTTCGGGGCGGAGTTCACGCACGTGCAGGCTCGGCGGCGCGGCTCCGCGTGCGTCCCGACCCGCGGCGCCGTGGCGATCACGGCGCACGGCCCGGGCTGAGAGTCTGTTCCGGAAGCCCCTCGCCCCTGTACTCAGGGGAGAGGGGGTGGGGGGGAGGG
>DATFNV010000208.1:0-8603 GCA_035266225.1 Gemmataceae bacterium | reverse complement strand
CAGCGCCAGGGTCATGCTCCATTCTACGCAGCAGAAAGCCCGGCGCAGCTGCTCTCCCCCAGACTTATTGGGCTGAGACACGAAAAGTGTGTGCCAGGCGTGGCACACAACTCGCCGCCGCGTGGCACACAACTCCCCCGGACGGCGCGGGAAGGTGACTTGACCACTGAAACGTGGGCAAGTGGGCAAGTCGCTTTTCCAAAGGCGCAAGTCCCTAGTACAGAAGCGGTTGCGCCATCGCAGTGACTTGCCCACCGAGTTGCCCAGTGGGCAAGTCACTCACGGCTGCCCCCAACCCTCGTCGCCGCGCCCCTGATGTTGTCCGCTTGCCCTGGCCCGTAGCGACAAGCTGCCAGCCGAATTGGGACGGCAGGTCGGGGATAGCCACTCACTCGGGCGCGTAGATGGTCCGGCCGCCATCGACGGGAAGGCAAACGCCGGTGATGAAGTCGTTGTCGATCAGCGACAGGACCGCCTGGGCGATGTTCGTCGGGCTCCCCTCGCGCTTCACCAGCGTGCCGTCGATCGCCTGCCGTCGTTCCTCTTCGGGCAGGTCGGGCGGCAGCATGACCGGGCCGGGCATGACGCAGTTGACGCGGACGCGCGGGTTGCGATGGGCCAGCTCGACGGCCAGGCAGCGCGTCAGCGTCGGCACCGCCCCCTTCGACGGAAAGTAGGCTGCGTAGTTCAGGTAAGGCCGGGCCACCGCCCAGTCGCCGATGTTGACGATGCATCCGCCCTCGGGTTGCTTCACCATCGCCAGCCCCGCCTGCTGGGCGCAGAGGAAGGTGCCCACCGTGTTCGTCTCCAGGTGCAGCCGCAGGTCGGCGGCGGTCACGTCCTCCAGGCGCTTGCTCTTCCACACGGCGGCGCAGTTGACCAGCACGTCCAGCCGGCCAAACTGCCCCAGCACCCCGGCCACCATCGCGCGGACGGCGACCTCGTCGGTGATGTCGGCCTGGCAGGCGACGACCTCGACGCCGTGCCCCGCGAGGGAGGCGACGGTCTCGGCCGCCTCCGCGGCCGACGTGCGGTAGTGGATGGCCAGGGCGTAACCGCGCCGGGCCAGGGCGTCGGCGACGTGCCAACCGACGCGGCGCTTGCCGCTGCCGGTTACCAGGGCCACCTGACGAGCGCTCATGAGAATCTCCCCCTCGGTTGAGATCGTTTAGAAGTTATTTCACAACCGGCGAGCGGGGGGCGTCAGCCCCCCGGTGAAGAAGAACCGGGGGGCTGACGCCCCCCGCTCGCCGGTTGCGATCGTTTAGCCGCGAGCGCTCTGAAGCGCTCCCCGGTCGCGCGGAGGTTTTTTGTACAGCTTGCGGCGGGGGGCCGTGGTTGGTCTGATGGGGGGCCAGGATTGGTCGTTGGCGACGGCCGACGGCGCCCCGGGACTTTCCGCGGATTTCCCATGTCCAAGCAAGAATTGACCTGCCCCCGCGGTCATCACTGGGAGCAAGTCGTTTCCGGCCCGCTGCCGGCCGACCTGAGCGAAGTCTGTCCGGTCTGCACCCTCCAGGACCAGCACACCCTGGCGCACGCGCCGCCGCCGGACCGACTGTCCGCCGCCGGGGGCAAGCCGGGGCAGGTCCTGCCGGGCTTTGAGGTCCTCGAGGAAATCAACCGCGGCGGCATGGGGGTGATCTACAAGGCGCGGCAACTGGGGTTGAACCGGATCGTCGCGCTGAAGGTCCTCTCGCCCGACCACACGCGCCACCCCGAGGCCCTGCGGCGCTTTCAGCGCGAGGTGCAGGCCGCCGCCCTCCTCAGCCACCCGAACATCGTCACCGTCTACCATACCGACCTCGAAGGACCACTGCCGTACCTGGCGATGGAATTCGTCTCGGGTATCGACCTGTTTCGCCTGGTGGCGCAGGCGGGGCCGCTGCCGGTGATCGACGCCTGCTCCTACGTGCGGCAGACGGCGCTGGGCTTGCAGCACGCCTTCGAGCAGGGGCTGGTACACCGCGACATCAAGCCGGCGAACCTGATGGTGACGCCCTCGCCGCTGGAGTCCTCGTCGTCGCAGACCAGCCGGGTGCCGCGCATCAAGATCCTCGACATGGGGCTGGCGCGGGTGACCGTCACCACCGAGGGGGCAGAAGGGACCAGCAACCTGACCCAGGCGGGGGAGTTCCTCGGCACGCCCGATTTCATCGCCCCCGAGCAGGCCGAGGACCCGCGCAACGCCGACACACGCTCCGACCTCTACAGCCTGGGCGGGACGCTCTACTACCTGCTGATCGGCGAGCCGCCCTTCCCGGCGGCCAACGTGATGCAGAAGCTGCGGCGGATGCTGACCGAGCCGCCGCCGTCTCCCGCCGCTCGGCGGCCCGACGTGCCGGCCGCCCTCGACGCCCTGGTGCAGCGGCTGATGGCCCGCGACCCGGCGGAGCGCCACCAGACGCCCGCGGAAGTGGTCGAGGCGCTGGACGCGGTGCTCCGTCAGCCGGACGGCCCACCGAGGGCCGCCGAGGCGCCGGCCCCGCGGCCTGTCGCCCCAGCGCGCCTTGCCAGCCCTTCGTCGCATACCGCGCCGGCCCAGGTAAACGCCCATTCCGGGGGGGTGCAGTCGCTGTGTCTTAGCGCCGACGGCCAGGTGCTCCTCTCGGGCGGCCTCGATGAGGCGGTGCGCGTCTGGGAGGCCCGCCGTCTGCAGCAGACGCGGGCCCTTACCGCCGACGTCGGCCCGGTCAACCAGGTGGCGTTGGTCCCCAGCGGCAAGTGGGCCGCCTCCTGTGCCTCGCGCCTGTTCATGCAGGACATGGTGGTGCAGCTCTGGGACCTGGCCAGCGCCGGCGAGCGCCGTCGCCTGCGCGGGCCGACCGACCAGGTCAACGCCGTCGCCATCGCTCCCGACGGCCGTCGCGTCGCCGCGGGCAGTGACGACAAGACGGTGCGGCTCTGGTCCCTCGAACAAGCGGGCGCCCCCGCCCTGACCCTGACGGGGCACACCGACCTGGTCAGCAGCGTGCTGTTCCTGCCCGGCGGCGAGTCGCTGCTGTCGGCCAGCCACGACGGAACGGTGCGCCAGTGGGATGCGAAAAGCGGGTCGACCAAGGGGATGATCGATCCCCGAGTCGGCTCCCTCAATGCCGTGGCCTTCGGCGGTCCCAGTCGGCGGCTCGCCGCGGCCGGCACCGCCCTGGCCCTGCGCCTGGCCAACGGCACCCTCCTGGAGCTGCACGGACATCAGGGACCGGTGTCGTGCGTCGCCTTCACGCCGGACGGGCAGGTCGTCGTCTCGGGGGGCCACGACCACACCGTCCGCGTCTGGCGGGCTTCCGACGGCGAGCCGCTGAGTACCTTCGAGGGACACACCGGCCGGGTCACCGCCGTGGCCGTCACCCCCGACGGCCGAGCCGTCTACTCCGGCAGCGCCGACGGCACCATCCGCCGCTGGCTGCTGGCGACGTAGGGCCGCTTGCGGCTTCGCAATCTTTCCTGCGAAGCCGCAAGCGGCAGTCAGCGCAGCCCCATCGCCACCATCGCGATCCCGACCAGCGCGGCACCGACGACCAGCCACGCCGCGTTGACGCGCCAGCGCAGCAGCAGCGCGGCGCTGACGACGGCCAGCACCCAGGTCGGCACGTCCACCAGCGCCGCCTTGCCCAGGTCCCACGTCACCACCGCAATCAGGGCCAGGGATGCCGCGTTGACGCCGTCGAGGAAGTCGCCGGCGGCGCGGTGGCGGCGCAGGCGCGGCACGATCGGCCCGCTCAGGGCCACCAAGACGAACCCCGGCAGAAAGATGCCGACGGTCGCCACCACCGCACCCGCCGGCCCGCCAAGGTAGAAGCCGATGAAGGTGGCCGTCGTGGACACCGGCCCCGGCGTCACCTGGCCGACGGCGATGGCGTCGAGGAGTTCCTCCTCGGTCAGCCACCCGTAGCGCTCGACGAGGTCGGCCCGGAGGAACGCCAGCAGGACGTAGCCGCTGCCGAAGAGGACGGAGCCGACTTTGAGGAAGAAGAGGAACAGCGGCCACAGCCCGAAGGGCACCGCGAAGGTGGGGCCGGCGGCCGGCGCCGCGGCGAACAGCAGCGCTGCGGAGGGCCGCCGGCCCCGCGCGAAGCCCCGGCCAAGCGCGGTCCCCAGGCCCGCGCCGGCAAGGATGGCCAGCTCGTGGGCGCGGAGGGCGGCGGCCACGACGGCGGCGACGACGACGGCAGCGAGAAACGGCGTGCGGACGGCGGTACGGGCAAAGCGCAGCAGCGCCTGCAAGACGACGGCGACGACGACCGGCTTGACGGCGTAGAGCATCCCCGCGCTGGCCGGCAGCGAGTGAAAGCTCCTGTAGGCCCAGGCCAGCGCGGCGACGAGCAGGGCGGCGGGGAGGATGAAGCAGGTGCCGGCGGCGACCAGGCCGGGCCAGCCGGCGCGCAGGTAGCCGAGGTGGATGGCCAACTCGGTCGAGTTCGGCCCGGGGATGAGCTGGGCGGCGCCGAGCAGGTCGAGGAACTTGTCACGCGTCAGCCAGCGGCGGCGGCGCACGAACTCGTCCTCCATGAGGGCGACGTGCGCCGCGGGGCCGCCGAACGCGGTGAGCCCCAGGCGCAGAAAAACGAGGGCCACTTCCGCCAGCGAGCCGCGCTGGGCGGGCGCCTCCTGGCTGCTCTCGGCGGGGGTCATGGCTGGCTACCGGTTGCGGGCGAAGTCCTCCTCATCATAAGGCGGGCCTCGGAACGGGCAACGACCGCGCCGCCACGGCGAAATGCGCCGGCCAAACTCTTGTGACCGGTCCACCTTGCGGTTAGACTGTCTTTCGTCGGACGACTCGCACTCCATTTCCGATCGAATCAGGGGAATCGCATGTCAGTCACGGTGAAGTGTCCCGAGTGCAACGCCCCACTCGAATTGCCCGACGACGTCCCGGCCGGCAAGCGGCTCCAGTGTCCCGACTGCGGCGCGGCCTTCGCCCCTCCCGGCGCGGCCGACCTCAGCAGCGGCTTGAAGACGGCGCCCGCGCGGCCGGAGGCGAAGGGCCGCGCCCCCGCGCCGCCAGCCGCGCCGCGATCACGTTCGCGCCCACGCGACGACTCCGACCGTCGCGACCCCGACCGGGCGCCGCCTCGCCGGGGGAAGGCCGGCTCCGTCGTACTGCTCCTGTCGATCCTGGTCATCCTCCTGCTGGCGCTCGGCGTCGCCGGCATTGTCGTCTACTCTTACGTGGATGACCTGCAACAGCGCGTGGCGGAGGGGAAGACCCCGCCGCCGCCCCCCGCGCCGCCCCCGCCCGGCATGGGCGGGATGCTGCCCGGCGGCATGCCTCCCGGCGGCATGCCTCCCGGCGGCATGGCGTTCCCCGCACCCGGAGTGGTGCTGAAGATCGGCGACCTGGCACCGGAGATCGAGGGCACCGACCTCGACGGCAAGCCGATGAAGCTGAGCGAGTTCCGGGGCCAGGTCGTCGTCATCGACTTCTGGGGCGACTGGTCCCCCAGCAAGTCCCCGTACCCCTACCTGACTCACCTCGTCAACCGCATGAAGGGGGAGCCGTTCGTCCTCCTGGGCGTCAACTCCGACCCGACGCTGGACCGGGCGAAGCAGGTGGCGAAGGGCCAGAAAATCGGCTGGCGCTCCTGGTGGGACGCCGGCGGCATGCAGCTGAGCGGGCCGCTATTCCAGCGCTATGGGGTGACGATGGTGCCGACGACGTTCGTCCTCGACAAGAAGGGGATCGTCCGCCAGCGCTATACGGGGCCGGCGGTGGAGATCTTGCTCGACCGCGCGGTGGACGAAACCCTGGCGCTGGGGGAGAATCGGCCGGCCGACGCGCCGCCGCGCTGGCACCCCGGCTCGACCGCCCACAGCCAGCTGGCGGACGAAGTCGAGGTCGGCCCCTACCGCGTCCGGCCGCCGGTGGGGTACACCCTCGAGAAACCGACGACGGAGGCGGGGCGCATGACCTACCGCTGGAAGGGGCAGCCGCACCCGGACGGCGGCGTTCCGGAGTTCGTGGTGTCGCTGTCCCCGGCCCAGCCGCCCGACAAGAAACTCGAAGCCGTGTTGGAGAAGGACCTGCAAGCGATCTCCCCCAACTCACGCCTGGGCTTCAGCTGCTCGGCGGCCGAACGCGGTGACGTGAAGGGGCTGACCTTCACACGGGCGCGCTGGACCCTCATGGAACATCCGGTAAAGTTCAAGGCGGTCGGCCTGCTGTACGCGGCCGTTGACGGCGACACGCTGATCCGTATCTCGTCCCGCGACACCATGCCGACGTTCAACGGGCCCCAGGACGCCGCGGCGCTCAGCTTCCGCAAGGCGGCGAAATGAGACCGGCGCTCCCGCCGGCAGCATCGACGGCGGGAGCGCGGCCGTACAGGGGGGCGGTCGGTCATCAGAGGGAATCGGAATCGCCGCGCGGGAGTGGACATCCGGTGCGCGAAAAGTCTCGGCCGCTTGCGGCTTCGCAAGGCCCTGCGAAGCCGCAAGCGGCCGTCCTCGGGGCGGCGCTCGACGCTAGCCGCGCTGGGTGATCGGCCGAACGTGCCGCACGTCCGGCCCGTTGTAGCGTGAGCGCGGGCGGATGAGGCGGTTGTTTTCGTGCTGCTCGATGAAGTGGGCCGACCACCCCGTGACCCGCGCCATCACGAAGATCGGCGTGTAGAGCGGGATCTCCAGCCCCAGGGCGTAGTACAGCCGGCCGGCGGGCCAGTCGAGGTTGGGGAACAGGTGCTTCTCGTCGGCCAGGATGCGCTCGATGATCTCGGCGGTTTCCTCCCAGTGCAGCACGCCGGCCGACTCCGCCGCCTTGCGGGCGAAGGGTTTCAGGATGCCGGCCCGCACGTCGCCGGCCTTGTAGACGCGGTGGCCGAAGCCCATGATGCGCTCCTTGCGGGCCAGGGCCTGCCGCAGCCACGCCTCGGCCCGGTCGGGCCCGCCGGCGGCCTCGAGGATCTCCATCACCTTCTCGTTGGCGCCGCCGTGCAGCGGACCCTTCAGGGCGCCGATGGCGGCCACGATCCCCGAGTGCAGGTCGGACAGCGTCGAGCAGGCGACGCGGGCGGTGAAGGTCGAGGCGTTGAATTCGTGCTCGGCGTACAGGATCAGCGACACGTCCAGGGCACGGGCGTCCTCCGGCCGCGCCTCTCGGCCGCGCAAGATGTACAGGAAGTTGGCGGCGTTGCCCAGGTCGGGCCGGGCGGGAATCGCCTCCATCCCTCGGCTCAGGCGGTAATGGGCCGCCACCGCCAGCGGGAGTTGGGCCACCAGGCGCTCGGCCTTGCGCAGGTGGGCCTCGTGGGAGCTGTCCTCGGTCTCCGGGTCGTAGTGGGCCAGGACGCTGACGGAGGTGCGCACCACGTCCATCGGGTGGATCGCCGGCGGCAGGACGCGCAGCAGGTCGAGCAGCGGGTGCGGCAGGCTGCGGGCGGCGGCCAGGCGGCGCTGGAAGCTGGCGAGCTGGAAGCGGTTGGGCAGGTCGCCGTGCAGCAGCAGGAACGCCACCTCGTCGAAGCTGGCATTCTGCACCAACTCGCCGACCGGGTAGCCGCGGTAGCGCAGGCCACCCTCGATGATGGAAATGGCCGTCTCGCCGGCGATGACTCCCTCCAGGCCGGGGGAGTAAATCTCCTCGCTCATGTCAGCCTCCCATTTCTGCCGCCCGCTTGGGGTTGCCGTCCTGTTATCCGAAATAGGCGCGGTCGCGCGCCTCGTAGCCGGAGTAGCCGAGCAGGTCGTACAGTTCGGCGCGCGTCAGCATCGCCGGAACCTGGTCGCGCTGGTGGCCCTTGTTCCGCAGGTCCGCCAGGGTGTCTTCGGCGGCGCGCAGGGCCGAGCGGAACGCCGTCAGGGGGTAGAGGACCATGCGGTAGCCGACGCCGGCCAGGGTGGCGAAGTCCAGCAGCGGACCCTTGCCGAACTCGGTCATGTTGGCCAGCAGCGGCGCCTTGACCTCCTGGGCGAAGCGGGCGAACTCGTCGGCGCTCTCCAGGGCCTCGGGGAAGATGGCGTCGGCGCCGGCCTCCAGGTAGAGCCGGGCGCGGCGCACCGCGTCGTCGAAGCCGTTGACCCCGCGGGCGTCGGTGCGGGCGATGAGGACGAAATCGGCATCCCGCCGTGCCGCCGTCGCCGCCCGCAGCTTGGCGGCCATCGCCGCGGGCTCCACCAGGCTCTTCCCCGAGAGGTGGCCACAGCGCTTGGGCATCTCCTGGTCCTCCAGGTGGACGCCCGCCGCCCCCGCGGCCTCGAAGAGGCGCACCGTCCGCTCGACGTTCAGCGCCTCGCCGAAGCCGGTGTCGGCGTCGGAGAGCAGCGGCAGCGACGTGGCCAGGGTGATCCGGCGGGCCTCGTCCACGAACTCGTTCAGGCTCAGCAGGCCGATGTCCGGCACCCCCGTCGCCGCCGACAGGGCCCCCCCGGAGAGGTAGACGGCCCGGAAGCCGAGGCGCTCCGCCATCCGGGCCACCAGGGCATTGAAGACGCCGGGGACGGCGATTGGCTCGGCGGCCCAGGCCTCGCGCAGCCGCCGCCCGGGAGAGAGTCGCCCTTCCTGGGAATTATTCATGGGTTACCTCTCTTGAGGCGGTTTTATCGGTCCGCACGGGCGGCGCCCGGTTGCTTGCGCGCCCTTGAAGGTTTTATGCTCCTGCCCCGGGCTG
>DATFNV010000207.1:0-4925 GCA_035266225.1 Gemmataceae bacterium | reverse complement strand
GCGCTCTTCCTCCCGCCGGCGCTCCGTTTCGGCGTGGCGAGCTTCCCACACGCGCAGGGCCTCGGCGGCGCGGGCCTGTTCCTCGCCGAGCTGCCGCTCGTGGCCGGCAAGGGCCTCGCGATGCCGGGCCTCCCATTCCTGCCGGGTCCGCTCGAGTTCGCCGCGCAAGCCGACCCGTTCCTCCTCCATCTGGCGCAGGGCGGCGGCGTGCCGCTCTTCCCACACGCGCAGGGCCTCGGCGGCGCCAGCCTGTTGCTCGCCAAGTTGCTGCTCATGTTCCTCGGACTTGGCCTGATGGCGGGCTTCCCAGTCCTGGTGAACGCGCTCGACTTCCTTCCGCAGCGCCGCACGCTCTTCCTCCGCCTGACGCAGGGTGGCCGCGTTCTGCTGTTCCCACTCCCGCAACGCCTCGGCGGCACCGGCCTGCTCCTCGCTGAGCCGCTGTTCGTGTTCGGCGAGGGCGTCGCGGTGTCGAGCCTCCCACTCCAGTTGGGTCCGCTCCGACTCGCCGCGCAAGCGGGCCCGCTCCTCCTCCATCTGGCGCAGGGCGGCCGCGTGCCGCTCTTCCCACTCGCGAAGCGCCTCGGCGGCGCGGGCCTGCTCCTCGCCGAGTCGCTCCTCGTGTTCCCGCGACGCGGCCTGATGCCGAGTTTCCCACTCCTTTTGGACCCGCACGACCTCCGCGCGCAGCGCGGCGCGCTCGTCCTCCACCTGGCGCAAGGCGGCCGCGTTCTGCTCCTCCCACTGGCGGAGCGCGTCGGCGGCGCGGGCTTGCTCTTCGCCGAGGCGCCGTTGGTGGGCCTCGATGGTTTCCTGGTGGCGCGCCTCCCACTCGGCTCGGGCGCGCTCGATCTCCGCGCGCGCTTCCTCGATCTGCCGCCGGGCCGCGGCGTCGTGTTCTTGCCACTGTCCGCGTTCGTCGGCGAAGCGGGTTTGGGCTTCCGCGAGTTGCCGCTCGTGCTCCTGGCCCTTGGCGCCGTGGCGAGCCTCCCATTCCGCGTGCAGCGCCTGCCGCTCGCCCTCCCAGCGGCCGCGCGCTTCTTCGAGGGCGGCGGCGTGCCCTGCCGCCGTCTGCCGCAGCGCCCCCTCCAGATCGGCGACTCGTAAGCGCAATTCGTCCGCGGCGTCGGTCGCCTGGCTCCGCGCCGCTTCGGTCTGCTCGTGAGTGGCGCGGAGGCCGTCGAGTTCCGCGGTCAGGCTCGACAGGCGCTGTTCGTGCCCGGCCGCAAGTGTACTCATCTCTCGGCGCAGCACTTCCAGCTCGAAACCGGACTGATCGCGCTCGGCCCGGGCCGTTTGCAGGTCCGCACGCGCCTGCTCGATGGCGGCCTGCGAGGTGCCGAGTTCCTCCCGCAGGCGCTCCACTTCCATCGTCCGTTCGAGCAGTTCCTTCATGCGCGCGCCGAGCAGCTTGGAGCTGTTGCGTGCGACGTCGAGTTCTTCGCGGAGACTGGCGGCCTGTTCGAGGTCGATGCGCGCCTGTTCGAGTTGCTTCTGGAGGTCGTCGGCGCGGGCGCGCAGTCCGGTCGCTTTCTCGCTCGCCCGGCGCAGGTCGTCGAGGGCGGCGGAGTGCTCGGCCGTGCGGGCGGACAATTCCTGGCGCAGGCGCTGGGCCTGGTCTTCCAGGGCGGCCGCCTCCAGCCGGGCGACCTGGAGGGCCGCCGCCGCCGCGGGGTCGGGGCCGCCGGCGTCGGTCGCGGCGACGGCGGCCTCGGCGCCGGGGGCGCGGAAGGTGTGGTCGCAGTGCTTGCAGGTGATGCGCCGGCCGAGGTAGCCGATGCGCACGCTGAGCGATTCCCCGCACTGGGGACACTGGACGGGCAGCTTGGGGTGGAAGGCGTGGTCGCAGTACTTGCAGGCGATGACCTTGCCGCTGTACTCCTTGCGAACCCTCAAGCTGCGCTGGCAGTTGGGGCACGGGACCTGCGTATACTGGCTCACGACGAATTCCGCTGGCTCGGGGCGAACCGGTCCGGCGGCATCGACGGACACACCACAACACTGTAGCCCGCACAGGCTGAGGTTGACAACCGTTTTTCCGCCGGCGCCGCAGCTGGCGGGCGAGGCGGCGATGTCGTCGGGCAACTGGTGGAGATCATCGCCTGATCGGGGTGCGAGAGACGGACGGCAACCTGACCCTCTCGAGGTTGGTCACGGCCTCCTCATGGGAATCGGGAACGGTCGGCCCTTGGTCTACCGAGAGCCGCCTCAGGGATTTGAACCCTGGACCCCAGCTTTACGAAAGCTGTGCTCTACCGCTGAGCTAAGGCGGCAAGTTCTTTATTATCAAGCAGTTGCGTCGCTATCTCTCGACCGCTCCAGGCCTGATCCAGAACGGGGGCATTTCGGGTGACACGTTGTGCGGGGGTGGCTGACCGTGTCATCCCGGACCCGCTTTCATTTCTTCTTCTCTTCTCACGACACACCCCCTTTTTTCGGGTGTTGACCCACCTGGCGCGTCATAACTCCTTGTGGGAAAGCCGCTTGCATACGGCTGCTGGAACAGCCGGCCGAGAACACACTGACACCCCTGTTGAGGAGCAGTCACCCTAACTGAGAGTGATTCTACCACCCCCGCCCCCCCTGGCAAGCCGAGCAAGGTCTCCCGCGGTGGCGGGGAGATCGGGGAAGGCGATGGGCCGGGCGGCCAGCTGCTCGCCTCCCACTGCTGCCAGGCCGATACGCCCGGCATGTTCGACGGCCGCATCATCCTCGATCAGAACTGGGCGCTCGCCGCCATCTCCACGCTGCTCGATCGCGGCAAGACGCTGCCGGCCCTGAACCACTCCGGCCGCTTCACCCGCACCGACCTCCAGCACCTGGTCTGGCACGGCAAATCGGACGCCGATTGCGACACGCTCCTCGGCATGATGCTGAGTTACGGCATCTGCTTCATAGCTCGTGAAGTGACGCTGCCCAACGGCGAAACGCAAGCCCAGTACATCGCCCCGGAACTGCTGCCGCCCTGGTCCGAGTCGCTGGTGCCGATGTTCCGGCGGCTGTTGAAAGATCCG
Organism: Gemmataceae bacterium; assembly: GCA_035266225.1. Classification (GTDB taxonomy): domain Bacteria; phylum Planctomycetota; class Planctomycetia; order Gemmatales; family Gemmataceae; genus DATFNV01. Next base: position 1,911 of record DATFNV010000207.1, on the reverse strand, counting down.
GACCATCTCGGCTTCGAGGTCCGCTACCCCATCCTGCACGACGGCATCCTGCGCGGCTGCCTCTCGCGGCTGGGCGACCACGCCGGCGACCACGCCGTCTACTGGAAATACGGCTGCTGGTTCCACGAGGGGCGTTCGGATTGCGACGTGTTCATTGAAAGCCGGTGGGAGGAAGCCGGGGAAGACCACAGCCGCGGCAGCATCACCGTCAAGGCCTGGGGCCGGACTCCCGAGGGGGTGTTGCAATCGATCCATCGCTTGCTGCAAGATCACCGGACGGCGCAGCAGCCGGAGACGCACTTCATCAACTTCGCGGGGTTCGACCAGCGCGGCGCGATGCCCCCCGAGGCGGACGTGGCGCTCATCGTTTCGGCCCCCGGCACACGCGCGGACCATCCCGAGAACCTCGGCAAACAGGTCTACCTGTCCTACGCCTGGGGCGAGGACGAGACGGAAGGCGGCCGGCGTCGCGAGGCTGCCGCGCGGCGGTTGATCGAACGGCTGACCCAGGCCGGCTATGAGGTGACCTACGACTTGCCGTGGTGCATGAAGAGGATGCGGTAGCTGCCGTTGCGTACTTGCAAAGACGCCATGATTGAGCCCTCCGCAACGTCACGCCGATGTCAGCCCAATCGCTTTACCAGAATTTTACCATGCGGCGGGGAAATGGCACGGGGCAAGAGGTCCGGTGTTGCCGTAACCCCTTGCCCTGTAAGCAGTGCCGAAGAGAGGACTCGAACCTCCACTCCCGTTAAGGGAACCAGGTCCTGAACCTGGCGCGTCTGGCACATTGTCGCGTTGGGCTGATATTGCGGATACATCGCAACAGCCTGAATCACATAGAGTTAAGTGACGAACACATCACTGTCGCATTGTAGCCGCATTAGGGCAACACGGCCAACCTTTCCCCCAAATTTTCCCCAAGGCGCGTTGCCGTCGTTCCAAACGGCCGACGAGGAACTGGCACGCGACCGGGTGTGTTTGAACATCAAGGGAGTACGGCGCATCGCCCAGCACACGCAAGCGTGATCTCGAACGCTATCGCGCTGGGCAGCTGCCGCGTGGCACGATGCTGCGTGACAAGCGGGTGGGCTCGGCCATCGACGGTGGCCGCGTGCGCACCCGTGCCGTGGTCTGCAAAAGAAGGAAAAGAGAACCGGCAAGACGCGCCGGCAGGAATTCCGCCTGGCGTGGCGTGAGCCGAATCTGATGATCATCTTCGATGAACGGCAATTCACTCTTACTTTTCGGTCACTTCCATTGGTATGGCTTGTGAGCGGCGACCTCATGTGCCTACAATTTTTTCGTGGGCACGGCCATCGGCCGGCAACGACGCCGAGAGCCTGCGGGGGGGCGACCGCCTTCAGTTGGTAGCTCAAGGAGTTCCCCGACTCCATTCTGAAGACTAAGAGTCTGTTCCATAATTGCGGATTTGCGTAGAATGAAGTATGAAACGCAAACCCTATCCCAGCGATCTGACGAACGGGCAGTGGGCTCTTATCGAGCCTTTGCTGCCCCGGGCCAGCCGACGCCGCCGGCCTGGGCGGCCCCGCGAGACCGATTTGCGCGAGGTCGTCAACGCTCTGTTCTACCATGCCCGCGAAGGGTGTACCTGGCGGGCACTGCCCCACGACCTCCCCCCGTGGAAGACTGTCTATAACTCCTTCCGCTGGTGGGATTGGGACGGCACCTGGCAAAAACTCCTCGACACCCTCCGCCCGTTGGCTCGAGTCCGGGCCGGGCGGGCACCGACGCCCAGCGCCGCCGCCATGTAGCCGTTCAGCCGCCATCTTGTCAGCTGCTCCATATCGTCTACAATCGTTCGCATGACAGCACGACCAACCACCCCCTGTCCAAGCTGTGGCAAACTCCGCCAAGAGATGCTGGAGTTGCAGGCCCGACTGAGTGCCT
>DATFNV010000206.1:0-27039 GCA_035266225.1 Gemmataceae bacterium | reverse complement strand
TCCCCCTTGAGTGCCGCCAAGGCCACCTGGGCCTTGAACGCCGCTGCGTGAGCCTTCCGCTTACGTGCCATTGCTTTCCCCTTCCCTGGACTGCCTACAGTAGCTTAGTCGGCTGTCCAGTTTTCGGGGTCCACTATAGTCACAACCAAGGGAACTCCAGGAGCTAACCCATGTTCGCAACCATTCACGCAGCGCCTGCCAAAGCGCTGCGTCTGATCCTCCTGGCGTTCTGCCTCCTGGCCGTCTGGCTCGTCAGCGTGGCCGGACGGACCCAGGCGCGGGAAGCGACCTGGAAGGCTGGCGTCGCGAAGGCGGTCATCACCCCCGAGAAAGGCGTGTGGCTCGCGGGTTACGGATCGAAACGCCAGCCCGACGGCAAGTTGCACGACCTGTGGATGAAGGCCCTGGCCCTGGAAGACCACCAAGGCCGGCGCGTCGTGCTCGTGACCAGCGACTTCCAGGGCATCCCCAAGGAAATGAGCGACCGTGTGTTTCTGCAGCTTCAGAAGAAGTTGAAGCTGGAACGACACCAGGTGATCATCACGTTCTCGCACAACCACTGCGGGCCGCGCCTGGGCAGTGACCTGGTCGATTATTACCCCGTCGAGGATGAGCAGGTCAAGCTGGTGGACGAGTATACGGCGCTGATGGAAACCCGGCTCGTGGAGACGGTCGGCAAGGCGCTCGCCGACCTGGCCCCCGCACGACTGCACCTCGGCCAAGGACGCACCACGTTCGCCGTCAATCGCCGCAACAACCGCGAGGCCGACGTGCCGACCCTGTTGGCCAAGGGCGAACCACTCAAGGGCCCGGTGGATCACACGGTCCCCGTGATGACCGTTGGCCGGACGGACGGGGCCGTTGTCGCCATCCTCTTCGGTTACGCCTGCCACCCGACGACGCTCAACTTCACCAAGTGGTGCGGCGATTATCCCGGATTCGCCCAGTTGGCCCTGGAGAAGAAGCATCCCGGCGCCACGGCCCTGTTCGTCAATACCTGCGGCGGCGATCAGAACCCGCTGCCGCGGCGCACGGTCGAACTCTGCGAAAAGTACGGCCAAATGCTCGCCGACGCCGTCGAGGACGCGCTGAAGAAGCCGTTGAAGGAGGTGCCGCCCGGCCTGCAAACGGCGTTCGCCTACGTCGATCTTCCATACGAAAAAGTCATCACGCGCGAGGAACTGCTCGTGGCGACGAAGGACCAGAACGCCATCCGGAAGCGCTGGGCCGAGCGTCTGTTGAAGAAGCTCGACGCGGGCGAAAAGTGTACCGCAACCTACCCCTATCCGCTGCACGCCTGGCGTCTCGGCAAGGAGACGCTGATCCTCGGAATGGGGGCCGAGACGGTCGTGGATTACGCCCTGCGGTTCAAAACGGAGTTCGGGCGTGGCACCTGGGTCTGCGGCTACGCGGACGACATGATCTCCTACATTCCCTCACGCCGCGTCTGGGCCGAGGGGGGCTACGAGGGCGGGCCGAACCTCTACGAGTACGGCCGCCCCGCGCTGCGCTGGGCCGGCGACGTCGAGGACCGCATTGCCGAGGCGGTTCAGAAACTGGTGAAGTCGGTGAGCAAGTAGTTCTAAATGAGCGTCGGGACGCGCCGGATACAGTCATGTTGGAGGCCGCCTGTCTGGTCGATGGTGAGGGCCAGCCCATTTTACCGGCGGGTCCGGCGCGGGACAGGGCGGTTCGGACAACCGGTACAAAGGGGCCGACCAGCGGCTCGACGTGGTGAGTGGACCGGGCGTGGCCGTCGTGAAAGGCGAACGGGTCGAGCTGCGGGAGGGAACACTGGTGCTGACCCGGCGCGGTGACAGGCACGAGAACTGGAATAACGGACCAGGGCCGCTCAGGACCTTGAACGTCTACCTCCCGCCCGCCTACACTGCTGAGGGTGATGAACTGCCGCCTGGAGGGGCTCGAGGGCTCGCCTGGACGGCTCATGCCGATTCTCCGCGTGTTTGGCCGAACGGAGGCCCGCGATGGACGCCCGCATCGATGTGCTGCTCGCCGCCTTCGCCCGTGCCGGGGAGGCCGGACCTGTCGATGTCGCCTCTTCCCTCCGCCGGCTGCCCGATCCCGCCACCCTGCCGACTCCCTGGGAAACGTGGGCCCTGATCGGCCTCGTCCGGCACCGGGAGCGACAGCTCTGGGTCGCCGACATCATCCGCACCCGGCTGCGTGGGGCACTCGCCGACCTGGCCGCCATCGGTGCGCTGGGGCACCCGCAGGACGTCCCGCAGAGCGGCAGCGTCCCGGGTCTCCCCGAGTGGGAGTACTACTTCCACGGCCGGGGCTGCTGCATCAGCCACAAGGTCGATGGCGGCGCGATTGATGTCGATTTCTGGGACGATTCAGCGGAGTATTTCGACACCTTTTTCTACAAGAATTACCTGGAATCACTCCGTCGGCCGGGGCCGCCAGAGCAGCGGCTGCGGGAACTCCACCCGTCAGCGCGCGCGGTGACCATCGCGGTTGACGACCTGATCGCGTTTGGCGCGTTGACCCCGTTCCCGGGCCACGACACCCACCCGTACCGCATCTCGGACGACGTGTTGGCCTCCGCCGGCGCCATCGCCTGCCTCTGCACGGCCTGGGCTGACCCGCAGCGGAGGGCCTGGCTTGGCGGCCTGGTCGGGGACTGGCTCGCGGCAGACGAGGCCGCCGCCGGTCAGCCCGGCCTAACAGCGGTGACGGCGCCGAGGGCCGAGCAGTGCCGCGAGATTCGGCGGCAACGGTTGCGCCGGGAACTGGGAGAGCAGTACCGGGCCGCCGACGCCCTGCAAGCGCTCGCCGACCTGGGCGCGGCGGACCTCGAATCGTGCCTGGAGGATGCACTCCGCGCGCCGCCGAGTGGGTTGATCTCGGCGGCACTGGACATCATCGGCCGGCAAGACGACTCCCGGTGGTGCGTCCGCGTCCACGACCTGTTCTCTCGCGTCGATCCGGCGGGTCCGATTCCGCAGCCACATATCTGGATCACGTCACTCAAGTTTCTCCTCCGTCACGGTCACCGCACCCCTGACGTGCTCGCCGCGCTGCCCAGGGCCGGAGGGACTGAAATCGGGGAAGCGATCCTGCTGGCGCTCGAAAACGCTCCCGAGCTGGCCTTGCCACTCATCCGCAAGGGGTTGCTCGCAGACATCCCGATCAACCGCTCCCAGACCGCAGGCATCCTGGCGCTCATCGCCAGGCCGTGGAGCCGTCGGGAACTGCTGGGAGCGCTGGAGGCGTCGGATGACCAGGAGAAGACGGCCGACGCGCGGGCGGCCCTTCTGGAGTCCGGGGACGAGGAGGCCCAGAAGGCGGTGCTCGCCTGGGAGGAGCGGAATCCGCACGAGAATGAAGTCGGCAGCTACCTGGAGATCGGCGGCAGGCGGCTCGGCCCGTTCTACACGTTCGGCGAACTCTCCCTGAAGAACCGTGCCTCATGGATCCGGTACGAGATGGACAGGCTACACGACCGGGTGATGAAGGTAAGGGACGTCATTCTTCCCGAACCGGCAGCGGCACGCCCCTGGTGGCGAATCTGGGGAAGCTGAAACCGCAAAGCCTTGCTTGCCACGGCCTGCTCACTCTCATTTCGCGGGCTTCTCGGGGATGGACAGCTCCTTGGCGTCTTGCGGGACCAGCAACACGGCCAGCACGCGCGCTTTCGTCTTGCCCGCGTTTTTGGACACCCGGTGCAGGCAGCCGGTTGGCTCGTAGAACGTGTCACCGACCTTGAGCGTCTTGGCGGGATTGTCGTCGATCGCCCCACTCGTACTCGCCCTCCAGGACATAGCCGAACACGGGACCAGGGTGCCGGTGCGGCGTGCCCGCCTGGCCCGGTTCCAGCGTCACCTCGACCGTCGTCGCCTTCGACTTCTTCCCGTCCACCTTCTCGGCGATGTCGCTCGTGGAAAGCGGTTTCACCGTGGGCTTGCCCTTGTCGGCAGCGTCGTCACCCGCCAGTGTCATGGCACCGATTCCAGCGGCGATGGCGACGGCCAGGGCCAGGTGCGACCTCTTCATCATGCGTCCCTCCCGACGGGTCATTCCGGCTTCTTGACCGGATTGTAGTACCGGGCATGGGGCGACAGCTGATGGCGATGCGGTTCCAGCAGTTGATCGCGACGACGGCCCGGGTCAGGTCCGTCAGCTCCTTCTCGCTGAACTGCATGCGGGCTCGGAGTGAAGGGTGCGGGTCACCCTGGAACCAGCCGCAGAAGCCTAACCAAACGTGCCGTCACCTGTCGATGACCTTCATGGCCTGCGCGTGATACCGGTCGCCGGACGCGGCCCCTAGCGGCAGGATAGCGCCGATCTGGGATAGTTCCTCCGGCGCCAGGCGGACATTTAGCGAGGCGAGGTTATCGTCGAGGTACTGGACCCGCTTCGTGCCGGGGATCGGCACGATGTCCTCCCCCTGGGCCAGCACCCACGCGAGGGCGAGTTGGCTCGGCGTGCAGCCCTTCGCCGCCGCGAGCTGCTCGATCTTGCCGACCAGGTCGAGATTCTTGTGGAAGTTCTCTCCCTGAAAACGCGGGTGGGTGCGCCGGACGTCACCGGCCGGCAGGTCGTCCAGCGACTTGAACTGCCCGGTCAGGAAGCCCCGCCCGAGCGGGCTGTAGGCCACGAACCCGATCCCCAGCTCTCGCACGGTAGGCAAAATCTCCGCTTCCGGGTCGCGGCTCCACAGCGAGTACTCGGTCTGGAGCGCCGCGATGGGGTGGACCTTCGCCGCCCGGCGGATCGTCGCCGGCGACGCCTCGGACAGGCCGAGGTGGCGGACCTTCCCCGCCTTGACCAGCCCGGCCATCGCCCCGACAGTGTCCTCGATGGGCGTCTTGGGATCGACGCGGTGCTGGTAGTAGAGGTCGATCACGTCCACGCCGAGTCGCTTCAGGCTGGCGTCGCAGCACTCCCGGACGTACAGCGGGTCGCCCCGTACGCCGAGGAACTCGCCCTTCGTGCCGCGGACGTTGGCGAACTTCGTGGCGAGGACCACCCGGTCGCGCCGGTCCCGGATCGCCTTACCGACGAGGGCCTCGTTGCGCCCCATCCCGTACACGTCGGCCGTGTCGAGGAGGTTGCCGCCCGCGTCGAGGTAGCGGTGGATGACCCGAAGTGACTCCTCGTCGTTCATCTGCTTCGGGTCGTAAAACTCGCTCATGCCCATGCAGCCCAGGCCGACCGCCGACACCCTCAGGCCGCTCCTACCCAGTTCACGCTCGGTCATCGTTGCTCCCCCCGGCTGGACGACGCCGGGCCATTTTACGCGGGGCCGGCGACGTCGGCCGCGTACCGCACTCGTGTCGTGCCGGCGTCGTAATGCGAAGAGGACTTGGCCGGACAGCCACCGGCGTGCCGCCTGCGCCGCGGTTCATCGAGGGCGGCAAGGGCATCCTCCATATGTTCTTCAGGAGTTGCCGTGTACCAACCAGGGTCGGTCCGGATGCCGGTGGCTGGGGCGAGCCCGTCGAAGCGAAGTCGCGTCCCCGAGATGGCCATAGCACCGCCGCGCCCGACTGCTTCGCAAAAGAGGGGAGCCGAGCGCGGCCGCTCGGGCGAGAGGGGCGCTGGTCGATGTGACCTCCGCGCCTAACACCACGACACAAACGCACATCGGTGCCTCAGACGTGCTTCAGACCGACGCGCGCAAGGTTACCCACTTCAATGGCTGGCTATCCCGGCTCTGCTTCAGCGTCTTGTGGTGCCTCCTCTTCCTGTGGAGGCTTCCCGTCCAGATTCTGTTGTGCCCGCACATCCTTCAGCAGCCTCGCCAGGTTTCGGAAACCTCCCCGCCCCATCACTGTGAGCCCACCTCGGCTTTCGGCGCTAGCGCGCCTGAACGGCAGTCAGGCGGTCGCTACCACCGCTAACAGCCCGTTGAAAAAGTCGTTCCAAAGCTCAAGGTCAAGTGAATTTCCTGCGAGCATGATTGGTCGAGCTTCAGCTTCTGGATGCCTTTTTCAACGGGCTGCTAGCAGCCCGTTGAAAAACCCCTCCAGCAGCCGAAGCTCGACTGCTGGAGAGGCGGATTTCTCCGCATGAGGTTCAGCTTCTCGGGACTTTTTCAACGGGCTGCTAGGCGCGCCCACGGGCCTATGGTCGTCGTCGAGGCCAAGAATAGCTGCGGGGTCCAAAGGCGCTCCACCCTTGCGCCGACAAGCAGCCGGCACGCCTGACTTGGATTCAGGCGCGCTACGCCTTCCAGTTCGCTCCGTCCAAGTTCGCAGCGCCATCACCGAGAGGCGACGCCGGTCATCGAGGTACGCACTGCTCGCAGTCCCGGACCGCCATTTCCCCGATAACCGTAACGACATGGAAGAGAGATCAGAGGGGCGCGAGCCTTTCCCCTGCGAGAGCGGTCGGTCGAGCAGCCGAGAGGTAAGGCGCCGGTAGAATAGGCAGGGTTCTGAAACCCGAGCAGGAGGAGCCAATGCCCGGCCGGACCTTATTGATCGACGGCGTTTCCGTGCCCCGCTTCTTGTACGGGACTGCCTGGAAGGAGGACCAGACGCGGCGCCTGACCGAACTGGCCCTGCGACTGGGCTTCCGGGGCATCGACACTGCCAACCAGCGCCGCCACTACCACGAGGCCGCCGTCGGAGAGGCTATTGCCGGGGCGGTCGCCAGCGGCCTGGTGCGCCGGGAGGAGCTGTTCCTGCAGACCAAGTTCACCTTCCGGCGGGGGCAGGACCAGCGCCTGCCCTACGACCCCGACGCCCCCGTCCGGTCACAGGTGGAGCAGTCGTTCGCCAGCTCGCTCGATCACCTGGGCACCCGGGTGATCGATTCCTACTTGTTGCACGGGCCCACCCAGCGGGCCGGCCTCGCGCCGGCCGACTGGGAAGCGTGGCGGGCGATGGAGGCGGTTTGCGAGAGTGGCCGGGCCCGCCTGCTCGGCGTCAGCAACGTCACCCTCGAACAGCTCGAGCTCCTCTGCCTGCGGGCGCGGGTCCGGCCCCGCTTCGTCCAGAACCGCTGCTACGTCGCCCGGGGCTGGGACCGCCCCGTCCGGGAGTTCTGCGCCGCCAACGGGATGGTGTACCAGGGCTTCTCCCTGCTCACCGCCAACCGCGACGCGCTGGCCCACCCCGACCTGGCCCGGATCGCCCGGCGCCACGGGCGGACCGTCAGCCAGGTGGTGTTCCGCTTCGCCCTGGACGTCGGCATGGTGCCCCTGACCGGCACCGCCGATGCCGGCCACATGCGCGAGGACCTCGAAGTCTTCGACTTCCAGCTGGGGTCCGAAGAAGTCGAACGGATCGAGGGCCTGGCCCGGCCGTGAGGCCGCGCGACCTACCGTCTGCCTTTCGCCCGTGCCGCGATCTCAGGCCGGCTCGCCGAAGCAGAAGCAGTAGTTGTCGTAGTCCTCCTTCAGGAAGAACAGGCGGAAGCGCTTACCCCCGTACTCCTGCACCTCGATCGCGCCCGGCGTGGCGCCGGCGTCGAGGAACTCCTGACGCAGGGCCCCCACGTCGCTGACGTCGAAGTAACACGAGCCCGACGTCGCGGGGTTGTGGTCCGGTGTGACCACCAGCTCCATCTGAACCCCGTCGCGCTTCAGGGCCGCGGACTGCTCGTCCCGCCCCGCCACCGTGAACCCCAGCACGACGGTGTAGAAGGCGACGTGCGGCTCGAGCGATCGCACCGGCGAGGGCTTCCGGCCCATGTCGCAGTTGATCCCCGAGACGCTCTTGAAGACGACGGCGCGAGACATCACGTGCTCCTCCCCCGCGTGGCCGGTTTGCACTCCTGCCACGCGGCCTTCTGCAGCAGGGCGAGGTCCCTCTCACTCAGGCCGGCGACCTCGGCGTCAACCCCGACGGGGCTCTCCCGGAACAGCACGGCCAGGAAGACGCACGCGGCCAGGTACGACCCGGCCAGGGTGGGATGACTCTGGTCCTTGTCGTGCAGGGCCGGCCGGTCGTGCCGGCAGACGAAGCGCTGCCAAGCGAGGCCGACCTGGGCGACCGTCGCGCCCAGCTCCCGGCCGATGCCGGCGTAGGCGTCGGCGATGGCCTGCTGCGACTCCGGCGCGTCTTGTCGTGCCCAGGTCATGTAGAGGACCGTCTTCGCGCCGGTGGCCTTGATCGCCTCGTCGAAGAGGCGGACGTTCTCGTGCATCCTCCTGGCGTTCTTGACCGGCAGGGTACTCTGCTCCTGGAGCACGACGCAGTCGCACTGCCCCTCCTGGATCGCCTTCCGCGCCTCGCCGGCGTTCCAGTGGGTGCGGAGCGACGCGCCGCCGGCGCTGATCAGCCGGTGCTGGAGGCCCTGGCCCCGCGCGGCCGCTAGCTGCTCAATCAGACCGGGGAGGTCGTTGCGCGCGGTGAAGCTGTTGCCGATGAAGAGCACCTTCAGCGGGGCGCTGTCTCGAACACGGGTGGCCATGTCGTCCTCCGCTTCCTCGCCCGAATAACTCAGCCTCAGCCAATAAGACACCCGGCCGGGAGGAAATCGGGCGTGGAGTTTGATCGACGGGGAGCCCTCCAGCCCCGGCGCGGTGGCATGGTGCGATTCCCCATGCCGGCGTGTCCAGGCGCAGTGGTCGCTCCGCTCTTTCATAGACGGCCTCGACGGCCAGCTCCTCCTTGCCGCCCTGCTCCTGCGGCCAGACGTTGTGCATCACGATTCGCAGCTTCACTCCGTCAGGGGTGACGTCGATGCGCCAGCCCCAGTCCGGGCCGGGGGGCGCGGTGTAGGTGCCCCGGACCGAGAGCGTCCAACCGCCCGGCTTCGGGCCGATGCACGACATCGGCTGGTTGCCCGTGTGCCAGGTGTCCGTCCACCGGGCGGTCACGGCCCCTGCCGCGCCGTCGGTGCCGAACAGGATCGATCCCTGCTGCGGCCTGCCCTGGTAGGACCAGGCGTAGTCCAGCCGGACCCCGCCGGGGGCGGCACAGACCGACACCGTGGACGGCGACTCGGCGGCGATGCCGGCGTACGGGTCCTGCAGCGTGCTCGTGCCGCGCCAAGTGCCGGCGCTGGCGCTCAGGGCGTCGAGGGGGTTCATCGCGGTCTCCTTTCGGGCTGGAAGAGAGGAGATACCGCGCCAGGGGGTAGGCCACAAGGTTGGTTGGCAAGCGGGCCGGTCTTGGTGTCGATCGGGGCGGTCAACCGAGCCACGCCCGCGGGGCGTGTTTCTATATCCTTGAAATGAAACCTCGGAGGCTCATCAGGAACTCGCCGTCAGCCTGCTGCCTCGACGAAACAAGCCACTAACATCGGGGGCAAAAGTTCACGACCGGGGAGGGATGCGATGGGCGAACCCCAGGTGCTGATCGTCGGGGCCGGCCCGACCGGCCTGGCCCTCGCCCTCTGGCTGGCCACGTCTGGGACGCCGTTCCGCCTGATCGACCGCAAGGGGGGGCCCGACGAGGGGTCCCGGGCGATGGCCGTCCAGGCCCGGACCCTCGAGTTCTACCGCCAGCTCGGCGTCGCCGACGACGTGATCGCCGGCGGCTTCCGGCTCGACCGCCTGCACCTCCGCAACGAGTCGCGCGAGATTGCGGCCGTCCCCCTCGGGGACGTCGGCAAGGGCCTGAGCCCCTACCCGTTCGCCCTTAGCTTCCCCCAGGACGACCACAAGCGGCTCTTGATGGACCGCCTCCGCGCGGCCGGCCACGCCGTCGAGTGGGACACGGAGCTGACCGGCTTCACGCAACAGGAAGGCGGCGTGCGTGCCGACCCAGGCCAGTGTGCGGTTGTGCATGCCGCGCCGGCTGGCGAGCGCCGGGGCCTTCTCCAGCGCCTTGCGGACATGTTCCGTGCGTCCCTTGGCGGCGTCGTCCAGCAGCGTCTCGAACTGCACCTGCGCCGCATCCTGGACGGCGTCGCAGCTCCTGCGAAGGTCTTTGGGTTCCGCGTCTCGGGACTGTGAATCATAGCCTTGGCGATGCGTGCCAGCGGCCGCAGGATCGGCTCCGCGTCGAGACCGCGGGCGACGAGCGCCTCGCGCATGCAGCGCAGCCACGCCGCGGCCGCTTTGGGGCTGACGTAGCGGTGCTGGTGCCGCCGCAGGAGGCCTCCGGCAAAATCGTCCGAATAGCCGCGGCTACCGCCGAACCACTGCAGGAAGAAGGGTGTCGCCTCTCCGCTGTTGAAGTGCGGAAACGCCACGCGCAGCAGTTCGTCCTGCTCGATGCGGCGGTAGAGGTCCTCGATCAGCGCCGCCACGCCGTCGCTGCCGCCCACCACTTTCCAGAGATCCGCGCCGGGATACGCGACCAGCGGTTCCCCGCGATGGCGCAGTTCCTTGTGAATCGAGATGGGCATGGCCCGAACCCTCAGACGATAACCTGCGGCCAGAGTACGCGGCGGCGATGCCGATTCAATGCGAGGGGAGTCAGCGTAACTCTACACGCGCACAGCCTTCAACGCCGGTTGCCGGATCGGGTGCTGGCCCTTGGCCGTGACTTCGGCGTCGTCAACCCCGATGGCTCGCCGAGTATGCCTCGCCAGTTGGCGCGACGAAGCTTGCGCAGCCGCTTGATCTCGGCGCGGTCGGCCCACAAGATCAACAGCTGTTCAACGATTGCCTGCCGTGCGTGAAGGCAACCGTTGACGGCCCATTCCCACAAAGTCTGCCACGGCATGCCGATCTCGCCAGCAAGATCGCGGACCCACCGCCCTCCCCACCCCGGGCGTAGTGGCCTCAGCCGGGCTGCTTGAGGATCGGCCTGGTCAAATCGGTCAACCGGGCTCGCTGCCGGCCCGCGCCGTCGAAGTTGCCGGGGGCGAGCCACGTCCGGAACGCCTCGCGCAGCGCCGGCCACTCGGGGTCTATGGCGGCGTACCAGGCCGTGTCGCGGTTGCGGCCCTTGTACACCGTCGCCTGCCGGAAGACCCCTTCGAACGAAAGGCCCAGGCGCTGGGCCGCTGCACGGGAGGCCGCGTTCAGCGCGTCGCACTTCCACTCGTAACGCCGGTAGCCGAGCTCGAACGCCCTCTTCATCAGCAGGTACATCGCCTCGGTGGCGGCCGGGCTCCGCTGCAGACGCGGGGAGTAGTGGATGTGGCCCACCTCGATCGAGCCGCCGGCCGGGGTGATCCGGAGGTAGCTCGCGACCCCCGCGGCCTTCCCATCGGCCTTGTCGAGGATCGCGAAGAACAGCGGGTCGTTGCCGAGGCAAGTCGCGCCCATCCAGTCGCGGTAGTCCGAGAGCGTGCGGAACGGGCCGTAGGCGAGGTAGGTCCAGCTCCGCCCGTTCGCATCCGCCGCGTTCGCGGCGAAGAGGTCCGCCGCGTGGCGGTCGGGGTCGAGGGGCTCCAGTCGACAGAACCGCCCCTCCATCGGCTCGCGCCGCGGGGCGGGCGGGGGCGCCCAGCCCGGTAGCGGGAAGCCGACCGGCTGGCCGACGTCGTTGCGTGTGGGTTCCATGTCGGTGGGTCCCAGGGTCTTGACAAACTCAAACAGCTCCATCCCGAAGAAGTCGCTCACCCGGCCCGTGGCGCGGAAGCCGTGCGCCTCGTAGAAGCGGACGGCCCGGCCGAGATGCCGGGTCGTGTCCAGGCTGACCCGGCTGCACCCGGCGCGGCAAAGCTCCGACTCGGCGGCGGCGAGCAGTTCCTCCACTACGCCGCGGCCCTGCCAGCTGGGGCGGACCGCCATCCCCCGGAGGTGACCTTCCCCGTCGCCCACGACGCTGCACGCGACCGTCCCGACGACCTCGCCGCCGGGAGTCGCCGCGACGAAGACGGCCATGGTGGCGAGGCGCCCGCCGACGGTGCGCGGCGTGAGCACCGTGTCCTCGAACGCCGCGGGCGTGTACTGCCCCCGGTACGGTTCAAACGCCTCCCGCAGACATTCCAGAACCGCGGCCGCGTCCTCCGGGGTGGCCCGGCGGACGGAGAACGGTTTCTGCAAACTCATGGCTCGTTCCTCTCCTCCCCCCGCGGCGGGGCCGCTAGGCCGACGTGGGGTCGCGACTCGCTTGGCCGAACTCCTCGACCTCCTCCGCGAGGTTGTAATAGTGGACACTCGCCCGCATGAACTCGTTCAGGCCGAGCCGGCGCGGCGCAGGAGCGTCCTGGTTAAGACCGACACGGACCAGCGGTAACGGGCGGCCGCCGGTTCCGCTACTACGGCGGCCGGGCGCGGCAGACGCCGGCCACCCCCGTCGCGCCGCACGCCGGGTGTGGAGCGGGAGTTGAAGCCGGTAACTTCGGAACTCCGCCAGCGGTCCTTGCTTACAGTGCCCCTCACGTCACCCGCACGGGGAGCGCTGTCAACGCGCGCAGGCCGAGTCTCCCGGTGTACCTAAGTGTGGCACCGGGCACGGCGAGCGACAGGTTCGGGAAGCGGGTGAACAACTTCTCGAGGACGACCTGCGCCTCGACGCGGGCCAGCTGCGCGCCCAGGCAGAAGTGCATGCCGGTGCCGAACGCCACGTGGGGGTTGGGCGCGCGGCTGAGGTCCATCCGCTCGGGGCTGTCGAAGCGGCCCGGGTCGGCGTTCGCCGACGCCAGCATCGGGATGAGGATGTCCCCGCGCCGCAGCATCCGGCCGTGGAACTCCAGCTCGCGGCGGACGTAGCGCGGCTTAGAGACCTGGACCGGGCTGACGAAGCGGAGCAGCTCTTCGACCGCCGACGGCGCCAGCGACCAGTCGGCCAACAGACGCGCCTTCTGCTCGGGGGCCTCCAGCAGGGCCCGGACGCCCCCTCCGATCAGGTGTACCGTCGTTTCATGGCCGGCGACCAGGAGCAGGAACGCCATCGCCAAGAGCTCGTTCTCGCTCAGCTTGTCGCCGTCCTGCTCGGCCTGGACCAGGGCGGTCATCAGCCCCGGCCGGGGCTGGCGCCGGCACTGGGCGAAGTGGCGCTTGAAATACCCCACCAGCCGGAACAGGCCCGGCAAGAACCGGACCGCCCCCCACAGGGAAGTGACGGACATCAGTGCCTGGACCCACCGCCGGAATTCGGGCCGATCCTCCTCGGGCAGGCCCAGCAGTTCGCCGATGACCGCCAGCGGCAGCGGCCGCGCCAGCCCTTCCATGAGGTCCACCGGGCCCGCGCCCGCCAGCCGATCCAGCAGGCCGTCGCAGAGGCCGCCGATGCGCCCGCGCAGGCCCTCGACGCTCTGGCGGTTGAACGCCTGATCGACGAGCTTGCGGAGGCGGCGGTGGTCGGGGTCGTCGTAGCCGAGCATGTTCTCGGCCAGGACGCGGAGCGTGCGCGGCATCCACCAGCGCATCCCGGCGAACTGGTTCTTCCCCGCGTTCTTCGGGCTCCTGACGAACGTGCTGTCGTCCTTCAGCACCGCGCTGACGGCTTCGTGCGTGGTCGCGACCCAGGTCTTGCCGAGGAACGGCAACTTGACGCGGACGACCGGGCCGGCCTCGCGCAGTCGGGACAGCGTCGGGAACGGGTCCCGCATGAACGCCTGCGAGGCGAGGTCGATGTCGAGGGTGTCGCCGGCCATGCCACGCACCTGCTGGCAGAAACAATACGACTGCTTCGAGCCGTGGTGACCGCCCCGCAGCGGCAGCGCCTTCGGCAGCGTCACTTCGGCGCTTTCTTCTGGTCTGCCTCCGCCACCTCGATGAGCTTCCTTCGCCCCTCGTCGGTGCCGTCTCCTCCGCTCGAGGCCGTCTGATAATCCTTGAGGATCGCCTGGTACTGCTCCGCCGGCGTGGCCGGCCTGTCCGGGCCTTCCACCCCGGCCGCCGCCCCCGCCAAGGAGGCGCAGATCAGTTCCTTGCCGTTGCGGGCGAAGACGTGACGGTTGGCGAAGGCCGGGGGTGACCAGGTGACCTTCCTGCCCCCGAACGGGAACGTCGGCTCCAGCAGGGCGACGCGGCTGACCTCCTGGTAACCCTCGGGAGTGAGCCGGGCACGAATCAGCTCCCCCCTGTCCGTGTAGAGCAGCACCGAGTCGCCGTTTTGAGTCAGGTGGATGCTCGCCCCATTTTTCAGGTCGGTCACCTTGGCCGACTCCCAGACCTGCTTGCCGGTGCCCGCCTCCACGCAGATCAATTCGCCCGACGATTTGGCCGTGAACAGGTGGCCGCCCCGGAACAGCGCGGTCGAGGTATGGCTGAAGATCCTCCGGGAGGGAGCCTTCGACTCCGGCCAGAGCACCTGGGCAGCGGGCTTGTCGGGGTCCAGCTGGAACATCAAGCCGCCGACCAGCAACCGGCCGTCGCGGAAGGCCGGGGTGGACACCGCGTACTCGCCGCTGGTGGCAAGCCCCTGCCGCCAGTAGGTCTTGCCCGTCGCCGGGTCCAACGACGTCACCGACTCTTGCGTCCAGACGATCAGTTGTTTTTTCCCCCCGGAGGAAATGACGATCGGCGAGCTGAACGTCAGCGATTCATCGAGCGCCCTCCAGGCCTCCTTGCCGGTGTCCTTGTGCAGAGCGACGAGGCAGGCGCCCGGTTTGCCGCCGATGAACAGGATTAGGAGGTCGCCGTCGATCAGAGGGGACGGCGCGCCCGGGGCAAACGCCACCTGGTAATCCTTCCCGAGGTCCCTCCGCCAGAGCACGTCGCCCTTCTTGGCGTCGAGGCAGAAGAGGTGGCCGAGCCTCCCCACCGTGTACACCTTGTCATCCTGGACGATCGGGGTGGCGACGGGGCCGACCTCCTGCTTGGGGTCGAAGGCCCAGTCCTCGTAGGCGACCTCATAGTCGTGGGCCCAAAGCACCTTGCCGTTCGTTTCGTCAAAACAGCGGACGCGTTCCTTGGCCTGGGGCTTCACCACCACGGAGTCGGCAAGGAAGACCCGGCCTCGGGCCACCACCGGGCTGGAGAAGCCCCACCCCGCCGGGGCGCGCCAGCGGACCTTCAAACCCCCGGCCGGGAGCGATTCCAGAAGGCCGGTTTCACGGCACACGCCGTCGCGGTTGGGCCCGCGCCACTGCGGCCAATCGTCGCCCCGCAGGGGGCCGGCCGCGGGCTCCTTCGCGCCGGCGCCCTTGGCCACCTCGGCGATGACTTTGGACAGGAGGGGCAGGGCCCTCCCCTCTTCCTCGTCCAGCTGCGCGAAGAGGCGCTTCTCGCGGAGGTCAAAGGAGCGTCGCGGTTGCCCATCCTTCGCAGCACGGTTGTCGCCGTTGTGCCAACACCAGCCCGCGGCACCACCGGCGAGCGCGCCCTTGAGGTCGGTGACGTAATCCTCCGCCCGCGGTTGCCATTTGCCGAAGTCCCGCCGGAACGGCTCCTGGTAGTGGAGCGGCACCTGGCGCCCGAGTTCCTTCATCCAGGCCAGGTACTCCTTCGACCTGGCTTCGGTCTGCCCGGCCAAGTCGGCGGTGCGCGGGCGGTGCGGGCTGAGGAAGTCTACGCGCACGGTCTGGAGGTACTCGCTGAGGTCGGCACGGCTGACGTCGCCCGCGTGCGAGGCGGTGACCAGGCGGTGCGGGTCGAGCGTGCGGACCCACTCGCGGAGTTCCTTGAGGTCGGCGAAGCTCGTGAAGCGCTTGTCCTTAATGTTCCTTTCGTTGGCCAGGTCCAGGTACCAGTTGCGGTGGGCTTTCAGGGCCGTGACGAGCGTTTCGACGGCCCGGCGGTGGGCCTCCAGGGTCTGGAGCCGGGCGGGGCCGGTCGAGCCGTTCCCGCGCGAGAGAGTCACATCGACCACGATGCCTTGCTCGTCGCAGGCGGCCACCAGGCGCTCGAGCCTCTTCAAGGACAGTTCGCGGGGCTTGCCCTCCCCGTCAACGGCCGAGACGTCCTCGCCGAACGACGCCCAGGTCGCCCAGACGCGGACCCAGTTGAAGCCGTGCTTCTTGAGGTCCGCGAGGTCACGCCGGACGGTCTCGTCGGAGGCGCCGAGCGCCCCGTAGTAGCTGACACCGAACAGGAAGGCCGGCCTGTCGTTGACGGTGAAGCGCGTCCCGTCGGTGCCCAGGCGCGTAACGGGCTCTGTCCCGCCCCCGGCCAGACCTCGTGTGGCGAGGGGGCCGACGGAGAGGCCGGCAGCGAGCAGGGTGGCGGCGAGGCAGGCTGCGCCTTTCATGGTGCGCCCTCGGCAGGGGCCGGCGGCCTGGAGCGACCCACGTTTCTTGAGCCGGGAAGGCCGTGTCGGTTGCGATCATCTCTGCCAGGCATTGTAGCCCGCTCGCTCCGTGAAGACGCTTTCGGGTAGGTCGATCGCGACTGCCCAAGCCCCGGCCTCATCGCTTCCTGCGAATGAGTCGCAGCGGCATCTTCACCGACGATGGCAGAGTTCCAATCCGGGTGGGAGCCGGGGCGGCGCGGAAGAAATGGACCGCTCCCTTACGAGTTCTGGCGGCGGTAAGGAAGGCCTAGCTTGACACTTCTGGGGCCGGCGACGGCTGCACGGGCAACAGCTCCAACGTGGCGGCGGCGCGGCGCGGCTCCGCGAAACCACGCACCCACTTCTCGGACGCCTTCGTGTGGTACTTCCCCGCGTAGGCCCGCGTGACGGCGTCCCGGAGGCGCTCGCCCCGGAGTTGCCTGGCCCGGACGGCGATCTCCCGGCCCGCAAGCTGAATACTGCCCAGTGGCTTAGCCTGAAAGGCACGGTACCAGCCCGTCGGCTTGTCATTCCAGGACCGCACGAAGACCCTGCCCTCGACGACAACGACCCACACGCCGGTGTAGCGGTGCTCGGTCCCGGCACGGACGCCGAGGATCTTGGCTTTGGCAAGCTCCTCGAGTGCCGGCCCTGGGAATCGTCGTGCGGCGGTCATATCTTGAACAGGGGTGGGTTCGCCGTGGGAGGTCCGAATGCTGCCGGACGCCCGGGCCAAGTCGCCGGGGCCGCCGCCCGCTCGCGCCCATGTGAACAGGCCGCCGGCGCGACAGTTGCAAAGGGGTTCTGCACGTACCTGATTCCTATTCATCTGCCGCTCAAAGACAACCAGGGGCGGCCGCACGGGGCGGTGGCCGGGATCAAGACCGTCGCCAGGCTGGCCGGGGTGTGGTTCGGGGATTACGCCTCCCCCGGGCGGCGCGGGCCGGCGCAGGCGCTGATCAGCACGTCGGCCCAGGTCGGCGGCGCGACGGCACCCTTTGTGGCGGCGTATTTCATCCAGTCCCCGAACGTCGTTGAAGAACTGTCGCTTGGGGCGGTTCGGGGTGTCGTACGTCCCGCCGCCGAGAATCCAGATGCGGCCGCCAAAGACGGCGCTGCCGCCGATCAGGCCCCGCTGCGGCCAGAACGGCTCTTCCGGCTTGACCTGAGTCCAGTGAACGCCATCGGTTGTGTTCCAGACGTCGCGGTAGAAGGTCTCCTTCTCCTTGGCGATGGAGGGGATGGTCTGGCCCCCGATCACCCAGATTTTGCCGTCGTGGACCACGGTGTAGTGCAAGGCGCGCGGGCCCCAAGGAACGGGCTTGTCCTTGTTGACCAAGGTCCATTCCTTGCCGTCAGCCGAGTTCCAGACGTCGAAGTGATAATGCCCCTGGTTGACGTCGCCGCCGACGATCCACATCCGGTCCTTGTAGACGACGTAGCCGGCGGTATGCCGACCTTCCCAGTCCCGGGCCGGGTCGAAGGTCTTGTCGAGGAAGGTGTTGGGCTTGTCGCGCCGCCACTCCTTGCCGTCAACCGAGCTCCAGACCTCGTTGCCGCAGATCCGCGGGAAGTGCTTCTTGTCGCCGGGGTTCCAGCCGCCGAGCAGCCACATCCGGCCCTGGAAGGTTAGCGCCCCGGCCCCGTCGCGCGGGGCGAACGCGGCCTTGTCCGTTACCCGTTCCCAGGCGTATTCGGGGACGTTCGCCCCCTCCGGCGGGAGCTTCCAGCGAACCACTTCGAGATGCGTACTGTCGTCGGTGCCGCGGTACGAATAGGAAGTGACCAGCGTCCCGTCCTTCAGCTGCACCGTCGGGCCGAAGCCGCCGCCTTGCGACCTGCCGGGCGGCGTGCGGGTGTCGAGCATCACCCGGTCCTTGCTGAGATCGAACGCGAAGCCGTCCTTCGTTTCCACCCCAGGGACGGCGCGCACCCCCAGGGGCGGCGCGAGATCGCGGACGGTGAAGGTCAGCATGAGCCGTTTGTCCTGCAGCCGCAGGATCGACAGGTACATCTCGCCGTAGTCGCCGAGGTCGCCGATGCGGTCGAACGTCTTGCCGCCGTCGGCGGACGAGAACAGGAGGAAGTGGTCGGCCTGATCGTTCCCCGCCTTGATCGGCCGGCCCTTGATGGGTAGCTCGTTGCTATTGACGCGGACCAGCGCCCAGATCTTGCCCGAGCGCGCCTGCCACAGCCACGTCTCGCCGCCGAAGAAACCGTACTGGCTCTTGAAGTCCCTCGGTTGGCACTTCCCGGTCCTGTCCCAGGTTTTGCCGTTGTCCCGGGAGCGCCACATCAGATACGGTCCGTCGCCGCCGTCGTAATCGACGCCCAAAAGCAGCGTGCCGTCGTCGAGCTGAAGGACGTTGCGCGTCGAGTGGTTGGACGCCTTCGGCCTGACTCCTTCCGACTCGATGCGGATCGAGTCCCACGTCTTGCCCGCGTCGGTCGAGCGGTGCAGGTAGCCGTGGGTGTAACCGTGCCTGTTGCGCACGTCATTCGCCAGCAGGTGGCCTGTGAGGAAGAGCGTGCCGTCCGCGAGCACGGTCAGGTATGGCTCGCGGCCAAGTAGATCGAGCTTCTGGGGCTTTGACCAGGTCCGGCCGCCGTCCCTGGAGCGAAAGAACAAGGTCTGCTCCAGCACCTTGCCGTTGTCCTTCTTGTGCTGATGGAAGGCGGTCAGCAGCAGCTCGCCGCCGGGCAACAAGGCGACGCAGGGCTTGTAGTCGTCCGGCTCACCCAGCGCGACCCGTTCGACCTCGACCCGGTCTGCGGAGAGCGCTTGGCAGCTGACGACGGCGACCGACTCGCGCAGCCGGAAGGAGTCCATGACGACAGACTGATCGACCTTGCCGTAGGGGTCGTCGCCGCCGACGTGTCCGAAGACGAAGATCCGGCCGTTCCCGGCCTGGATGGCGCGGGGATAATAGTTCGCGCCCTTGACCTTCAGTTGCTGCCAGGTCTTGCCGGCGTTGATGGTCCAGTGGATGCCGCTGGTCGCGACGTGCAGGATCGGCCCCTCGCGGGTGGCGAGCAGCTCCGGCTGTCCGCTGTGTGGCAGGACCGAAGGGCCGGCCTTCTGGGCCACCCAGGTCTCGCCGGTTTTCTTGAGCAACCCCTGCCAGCGCTTCTCATCCCTGGCACGCCGGAAGACGCACAGCAAATCCCCGCTGGGGAGCTCCGCCACGTCGAACTCCTCGGTCCAGCCGCCCCGCTGGTCCCTGGGAACCGCGGGGATCGGCCCCTTCCAGGTCTTGCCGTTGTCCGAGGAGACGACCAGCATCGGCTCGACCTGGCTGGCGAACTCCGTGCGCGTGTGGCTGCCCGCCGGGACGGGGGCCACGCCCAGCAGCACGACCAGCCGGCCGTCGCGCAGCACCCGGATTCGCCGCGGCCAGGCCGAGTACTGCTTCGGGTCGAGCAGAACCTCGGGCCCGCCCCAGGTCTTCGTGCCGTCGGCGGATCGCTCCAGGTAGCCCGTCTTCGGCAGTTCCCTGTCATACGGCAGGTAGAACCCCCAGACGCCCCGCAGCACGGTCCCGTCCGGCAGGGCGGTCTCGGCCTCGCCGGTCACCCCGTTCATGCACGACCGGAACCTGTCGGCGCTGACCTGCTTCCAGGTCTTGCCCGCGTCGGACGAGCGCAGGTGGACGTTCCTCAGGTCGAGCCCGGTCATGTCGTAACCCGACTCCCCCTCCGGGGGCCATGCCAACTTCTTTTGCACGTCAATGGGCGCACGCGGGCGGCCCTCGAGCGGACCAGTCGCCTGGGTGAAGCTCACCATCAGGTCGCCGTCGGGCATCGTCCAGGCGCCGGCCCAGCTCGTGAAGCCGGCCTTCTGGGCCGAGCGATAGATGGTTCGCCGCTCGTGCTCGGCAGCCGCAAAGTCGCCATCGGCCCGCGCGGGAACGGCCCAGGCCAGAACCGCGAGGACGACCTCGACGACCACGGCCGTCCAGAGTCTGCGTGCGGGTGCCACGTCGAGTGCGCCTCCCCGATAGAGCGCGTCCAAACCCCGCCACCCACGCCGGGCTGCTGGGATCAAGTCCGGTGCATCCATACCCTATCCTACGAGTCAGAACGGTTGAACTTCTCGAGGTCGCGGTCGGTACAGGAGGACAGCATGGGCGCCAGGCGCTTACTCCTGAGGGAGACACCACCCATGCTCTCGCGAACTGGCTGGCTAACCTTCACATGCGCGGTGGGCTGCCTGGCCGCGGCCTGCCCCGAAAGGGGCATCAAGACCGCCTGCGCGATCGCCCGCCGACGCCGCCAGAAACCCTGCGGCGGGCCCCGCAGATCGCCTGCAAGAATGGCGTGCGTTACGCTTACGTGGGCAACGTTCACGATCCCGAGGCCGACAGCACCTTCTGCCACGTCTGCCGCACCCTGCTGCGCCGACTATGCACCTGGGCGACCTCGCGGTAGACGTTTGCCAGCAATGGCTGTTGCAGGCGCGGCTCGAACGAGCACACGACCACGGCCCGCTCAGGTCCGGCACCAGGACGCCGATGGAGGGTACACGGCACGCGGACTGCCCTGGCACGGTCCATCGCCGTCATCAGCAAGGTTTGCCCGTCCGGTATCGGCCGTTCTATCCCCGCGTCGCGGGAGACGGTGGCCGGGCCGTACAGCGTGCATACCGAGCGGAGGTACGAGCCGTCCGCGTGCAACCGATCCACCTCCTGGTCCTCGGAGCCGGCCGGTTCGTGGCGGAACTCCAGGGAGGCGAGCGATACCCCCTCTTCGGGCAACGCCTCGCCAAGCAGCCCTTCCAGCCAGCAGCCGTACCGGGCCAGCTGCGGGAACTGCCACCAGCGCTTGGTGTGGAACCGCAGTACCGTCCTGCTCCGGTTCAACCGGAGGAGCAGGTCATCATCGAAAAACGGCGGCGTGTCCACCAGGGCGAAACCACGCCCCGACATATCCCGTCGCACCCCGCCGGCGCCTGGTTGGGCCAGGCGTGGCACCCGCAATTCCGTTCGCAAGGCAGCTTGCCCCCTTCTCGCATCAACCAGTCAATTGCGGAAGCCGGATTTGAACCGGCGTGGGACGGCTTATGAGACCGTGCTGGCATCCAGGCTCCAGTCCACTCCGCAGTCAGTACCCCCGGCAGGACTCGAACCTGCGCTTCCCTCCCCGTCAGGGAGGTGCCGTGGCCGCTTGGCTACGGGGGTAAACGTCCAGTAGTCCCGGCTGGATTTGAACCAGCGACCTCCGCGATGTGAGCGCGGTGAGCACTCCGGGCTGCTCCACGGAACCATGTCACTCGGGGAAGCGGGAGTCGAACCCACCTCGTAGGGCACATGAAACCCTGCTGGAACCGCTCCAGTCCATTCCCCAGTCAGTCGGGCCGGCAGGAGTCGAACCTGCCTTTCACCGCGTATCAGACGGTTGCCTCGCCGCTCGGCTTCGTCCCGATGCGAGCGCCCTGTACCGGAATCGAACCCGTCTCACCTGTTAGGCAGACAGGCTGGCACGCCAGCTTAATCACAGGGCAACGAGAGCGCCTGGCGGGAGTCGAACCCGCCTGTCCACCTTGGCAAAGTGGTGCCTGGACCGCTCGGCCACAGGCGCATGTCAGACACGAACAGCAAGGGCGGAAGGAGTCGAACCCTCTGCGTGCGGGTTGGAGCCGCATTGCTCTCCCAGGAGCACGCCCTTGTCGAACAAGCTGCCCAGGCAGGACTCGAACCTGCAACCATCCCGTTAACAGGGCGCCGCTCTACCGTTTGAGCTACAAGGCAACAAAGTCAGTCAGGATGGCCGGATTTGAACCGGAGTTCTCCAGCACCCCAGGCTGGCGGATTGCCAGGCTTTCCCACATCCTGAGCGAGGCAGTTCCAGCGCCTGGGATCGAATCAGCGGCCTCCGCGTTTTCAGCGCGGCGCTCTCACCACCTGAGCTACACCGGAATGAATCAGAGACGCCGGCAGGAGTCGAACCTGCTTGATAGTCGGGTTGCAGCCGACCGCCTGGCCGTCCGGCCCCGGCGTCATCGAGGAACAAGAGCCGGCGGTGGGACTCGAACCCACTTGGTCCGCGCTACGAGGGCGGTGCCCGGCCCGTCGAGCATCGCCGGCTTTTGGAAGCAGCCAGTGCTGGTGTCGAGCCAACTCGACCGAGGTTCAGAGCCTCGGTCCCCTCCCGAGGGCCTGGCCAGAAGACGATCCAGGGCCAGCGGCGGGACTCGAACCCGCACGCGCCCCTTTACAGGAGGGGTGCTCGTCCCGTCGAGCTGCACTGGCATAGGGTGGCCGGCGGGAGTCGAACCCTCAAGGCTCGTCGCCGTCCGGGTTCGGGCCGGGTGCCGTCGCCAGTCGGCTTGCCCTTCCGTCTGTCAGTCTGGATGGCTGGATTTGAACCAGCGTGGTCCGGCTTCCGACGCCGGCGGATGATGCCAGGCTCTCCTACATCCAGAGCATTTCGGTCTCACCCCGCCCAATGAAAAAAGCCAGGGGTCGTGTGACACCTGGCCTGCAAGGGCTTCGCCCAGAAAGGGTCGGGTGTCACTGTCGCAGAGGGGAGACGGCCAGCGCGGAGCCCAGGCGCTGGGCCCGGGCCGTTGCCGGCGTCCGGTTACCACAGAAGTTCGCGTGAGTGGGTGCCATCATGCCCTCTATTTCGTCCGCCCGTGGCCAGGTTTTTGTCGTCGCTGCTCGGCGTCTCCGTCGCGGACATCTTCTTGACGCGACCACCCGCCCGAAGGTTCACTAATCCGCGCCGATTTTTTCGGGAGACTCCCGGCCAAATGCTGGATGATCGGGATTGCTTCCCCCGCCTGGAGGCGGTCGTCAACCCGTTCGGGACGATGGGGTTGAGCGCGGCCGGCGTGGAGGCGATCCGGGAGCATGCCTATAACAGAAAACGGTCCCGGCGTTCATCGCCCTCGCCGGCTTGTTGTCGGTGGTTGCCGGTACTGGCGCCGGCGAACCGGACAAGCCCGTGATACTCTGCTGCGTGGCCGACTGCACGGACCATTCTTCGCGCGGTAGTCAGCCGGTCTGCTCTGGGCGCTCGGCGACTGACGCACGCGCTGCGATTCGGCGGACACCTCAAGGAGGCGATATGAAGACACCTCGCGAAACGGCCGTGACAGCATTCGTCGGCGTCGCCGTGTGGCTGTCGCTGCTTGCCGACGCCCGCGCCGGCGAGGTGCAGCAGGCCAGAGCCGAGCCGGACAAGCTGAGCACCTGGGAAGGATTTGAACGGCGCGATTTCAAAATCGACGGCCGCAATTGCTTGCTGGTGGTGCCGGCGTCTCCCGCCAAGGGAAAGCCGTGGATCTGGCGCACCGAGTTCTTCGGCCATCAACCGCAGGCGGATGTCGCGCTGCTCCACAAGGGATTCCACGTCGCCTACATGGACGTGCAGAACATGTACGGAGCGCCGGTCGCGCTCGATCACATGGACAAGTTCCACGAACACCTCACCCGAGTCCGCGGCCTGGCGCCGAAGACGGTCCTGGAGGGTTTCAGCCGCGGCGGGTTGTTCGCGCTCAACTGGGCGGCGCGCCACCCCGACAAGGTCGCCTGCGTCTACAACGATGCGCCCGTGTGCGATTTCAAGAGTTGGCCCGCCGGGAAGGGTAAGGGCAAGGGCTCCCCGGGCGACTGGCAGCGGTGTCTCAAGGTGTACGGCCTGACCGAGCCGCAGGGGCTGGAGTACAAGCTGAACCCGGTCGACAACCTGGAGGGGCTGGCCAGGGCGAAAGTGCCGCTCCTGCACGTCTGCGGCGACGCGGACGATGTCGTGCCGATCGACGAGAACACGCGGCTCGTCGAGAAACGCTACCAGAAACTCGGCGGTCCGATCACGGTCATCGCCAAACCCGGCGTCGGCCATCATCCGCACAGCCTGGAGAATCCGGGGCCGATCGTGGCCTTCGTGCTGAAGCACACCATAGGCGGGTCCGCCGCCCTCATCCTGCCGGAGTCGCCGTCCGACT
This sequence comes from Gemmataceae bacterium, assembly GCA_035266225.1. Classification (GTDB taxonomy): domain Bacteria; phylum Planctomycetota; class Planctomycetia; order Gemmatales; family Gemmataceae; genus DATFNV01. Next base: position 3,117 of record DATFNV010000206.1, on the reverse strand, counting down.
ATCGCGTGTTTCAACGTCAGAGTCGGTACGTTGGACAGATCCGTCTGCGCGGCCGGCTCGTGGTGGAGGCGGGGCAGTTGCGCTGTCGTCTCGTCCGCACGGCCGCGGAAGGAAAAACGCCCGCCGTGGTGCGCGACTGGCAACCCGTCGTCGCGGACCTCGTCAAGGGCCGCTTCGATGCCGAGATCACGGCCCCCGCGGGTGGCTGGTATCGTGTCGAACTGCGGCTGGAGCGCGACGGCGAAGGCCTCGCGGAGACCGCCATCGAACACGTGGGCGTCGGCGAAGTGTTCGTCGTCGCCGGCCAGTCGAACTCGACCAACTACGGCTCCGAGAAGCAAAGGACGATCAGCGGCATGGTCGCCTCGTTCGACGGCACCAGGTGGGTTCTGGCCAACGATCCACAACCGGGCGTTCAGGACGGCAGCAGGGGCGGCAGTTTCCTGCCGGCGTTCGGCGACGCCCTGTATGAGAAATACAAGGTGCCGGTCGGCGTCGCGTCCACCGGGGCCGGCGCGACCAGTGTGCGCGAGTGGTTGCCCCGGGGCGAGCGCCTGAGGAATCAGCCGACGACCGGGGCGAATGTGCGCCCGGTCGCCACCGGTGAGTGGGAGTGTACGGGAAAGCTGTACGACGGCCTGATGAAGCGGATCGAAGCCCTCGGCCCGCGCGGCTGCCGGGCGGTGCTGTGGCACCAGGGCGAATCCGACGCGGGCCAGGCTCGTAGCGGCTATCCGGCCGACCGGCAGATCACGGGCAAGCAGTACATCGAGTTCATGGAGAAGCTCATCCGCGCTTCACGGAAGAGCGCCGGCTGGGAGGTGCCGTGGTTCGTCGCCCAGGCCACCTACCACAGCGAGAAAGACCCGTCGGACGACGAGTTCCGTACCGCTCAGAAAACCCTCTGGGAAGAAGGCCCCGCGCTCGAAGGCCCCGACACCGACTCCCTGGGGAAGGAGTTCCGGGACGGCGTTCACTTCAACGCCAAGGGGCTGCAAGCACACGGTCGGCTGTGGGCCGAGAAGGTCGGCGCCCATCTGGACAGGGTCAAGGAAAAGCCCGGCGAGGGCAAGAAATCGAACGTGACCCTGCGTGGGAGCTTGACCAATTCGCGCATCCACTTTGAGAAAAAAAAGACCGGACACGTCGCGTTCATGGGCGGCTCGATCACCGAGATGAACGGTTATCGTCCCCTGGTGTGCGACCTGTTGAAGCGCCGGTTCCCGGAGACGAAATTCACCTACACCGACGCCGGGATTGCCTCGACGTGTTCCACGACCGGCGCCTTCCGGCTGGCCGCGGACGTGCTGGACAAAGGCCCCGTGGACCTGTTCTTCATCGAGTTTGCGGTCAACGACGACCAGGACGCCGGCCACGCTCGCCGCGAGTGCATCCGCGGCATGGAGGGCATCATCCGCCACGTCCGGACGCACAACCCGAACGCCGATATCGTTCTCACCTATTTCGTCAACCCCGCGATGCTGAAGACCATTCAGGAGGGAAAAGTACCACTCACGATCGCCAGCCACGAAGAGGTGGCCAGGCATTACGCCGTCTCGGTCGTCAACCTGGCGGAGGAAGTGGCGGACTGCATTCGGGCCGGCACATTGACCTGGGAGCGTTACGGCGGCGTCCACCCCGGTCGTCCCGGCAACGAACTGTGTGCTGCGTTGATCGAAGAATTGTTGACTCGCGCCTGGAAGGAGCCGCTCCCGGCCGACGCCGTGGCCGAGAAACATCGCCTCCCTGATGCTCCCCTTGATGCCAACCACTACGGCTCCGGTCGGTTCATCGACCCGAAAAAGGCCACACTCGTGGAGGGTTGGAAACGGGAGACGCCGGACTGGAAGAAGATCCCGGGGCAGTGGCGGGAACGCTTCCGTGAGGTTCCGCTGCTGTGTGCGACGAAGGCTGGAGCGGAACTGACGCTCGCGTTCGAGGGTCGGGCGATCGGAGCGTACCTGCTCGCAGGTCCGGACGCCGGGATCGTGGAGTTTTCGATCGATGACGGACCGTTGACGAAGGCGGACCTGTTCCACGCGTTTAGCCGTGGACTCCACTATCCCCGGACGGTGATGTTCGCGGCGGATCTGAAACCGGCTCCACACACGCTGAAGTTGCGCCTCGCGGACCAGCACAACAAGGCGAGTTCGGGGAGCGCGGCGCGGATCATCCAGTTCGTCGGCAATTGAACGGGAACGTTCCGAACGCGGTCGGGAAGTCAGGTGAGCCGCCATGCTTCGCTTCGACGAATCCGCCTCCGTGCCCCACGGGCTCAGCCGCCGCGATTGGCTGCGAGCCGGTAGCCTCGGTTTCGCCGGACTGGGACTCGCCGACCTCGTTCGCGAGTCGGCCCAGGCCGCGCCCGAATCTGCGCTGGACCGCACCTTCGGCCGGGCGAAAAACCTGCTGTTCCTCTTCCTCGCCGGCGGCCCATCGCAGTACGAGATCCTCTACCTGCTGGGCCTCGACCACGAGCGGCTCACCTACCGCCACGCGGGCCGCGACTTCCGGCTGACCGACGTGCATGGCCGGGTGGTGAATGACATCCTGGCATGACCCCGGAGGACCACACCCATGCCGCGCTCCACGCCCGTTTCCGGTTCCTCCGCCGGCCCGTGCGCCCCGCCGACTCGCCGCCGGTTCTTGCAAAAGGGCGCCGCGGGGGCGGTGAGCCTCTTCTGGGCGGACTGGCTCCGCGCGGCGGCCGCCGGGGCGTCCCGCGGCCCGGGCAAGGCCCGCTCCGTCATCCTCATCTTCAACTGCGGGGCGCCAAGCCATCTCGACCTCTGGAACCCCAAGCCGGACGCCCCGGAAAGCGTCCGCGGGCCGATCCGGCCCGTCGCCACCGCCGTGCCCGGAGTCCGAGTCTCGGAACTCTTGCCGCAGCTCGCCCGGCGCGCGAGCCTTTACGCCATCGTCCGGACTGTGAACCACCGTCACAGCGGGCCTAACTCCGGGATGTACTGGTCCGTCGTCGGCCGGCCGTACCCGACCGACAGCACCCTCATCAACCCCGGCCACGCCGACTACCCCAGCTTCGGGACGCTGACTTCCCGCGGCGCAGCTGCTTCCGGGCCGTCAGCCGCGACGGCAACGCGTGGGTGAAGGACCCCG
>DATFNV010000205.1:0-11777 GCA_035266225.1 Gemmataceae bacterium | reverse complement strand
GGCACCTGACTGTCCTCCTCACCCCTTTGACAGTTCTGCAACAGAAACTCCTCGCCCTCTGGGATTTTCCCGCCGACTTGTATCAACGCCTCGCCACCTTCAGATTCTCACAACCTCCACTTGTCTTGAGCGAACCCTAAGTCAATAGTTCTTGGTAAGTTCGATCTGCTGGCCTGGCGCGGGACTTTCTCATAGTGGTTCAGCTCGAGCGGACAGTTTGCTTTGCTCAAACTGATCAGTTGCCGGCAGCAAGTACAGATACACGCAGGGGTTGCACTGTAGAGTTTCAGGTGCTGCGCCAGTGGCAACTGTCCGCCTAGCTCATCTGTGTCTGAGAAAGTCCCGGCCCCCTTGGCCCCTCGTCAAGGCCTTCGTGTCCGAAAGCCGGATGCCAGGGTAAAGAACCAGCTGACCTTGTGCCGATAGAGGACGACAGTATACTTCCGTCCTGTCCCAGCGAGGCAGGGGAGACCTCACCTTCAATCTCCCTTGGGAGGAATGACATGGCGCAACGGTTCTTGGTCGGCGGGCTGGTGCTTCTCGCCCTCACTGCCGGAGTCCGCAGCGACGACAAGTCCGGCAAGGCTCCAGCGGCGGCCCCACACCCTGGCCTGGAGCGCATGAAGAAGCTGGCCGGCACGTGGGTGGCGGCCGACAAGGACGGCAAGCCGACCGACCAGGTCGTGTCGGTCATCAAGGTGACTGCGGCGGGAAGCGCCGTCCATGAGACGCTGTTCCCCGGCCAGCCGCAGGAGATGGTGTCGGTGTACCACCGCGACGGGGACGATTTGGTCATGACGCACTTCTGCGCTCTGGGCAATCAGCCCCGCATGAAGGCCGACCCCAAGTCCCCGGCCAACCAAATCCACTTCACGTTCGCGGGCGGGTCGAACCTGGATCCGGCGAAGGATATGCACATGCACGAGGGGACGATCACCTTCATCGACGACGACCACATCGAGTTTTCAGGGGTCTGTTGGGAGGGAGGCAAGCCTGCCAAAGGCCATGAGTGCGCGATGAAGCTCGTCCGCAAGAAGTAACGATCGCGCTTCACACGAAGGCGAGGGAGGGGGGTGTTGGCTTAAAGGCAGCCCCCGCCTCCTTCACCGGAACCCTCTTCCGCTTGCGGCTTCGCAGGAACGGTTGCGAAGCCGCAAGCGGCGAAGTCATTGTCGTTACAGTTTCTTAACGAGCGGGTGGTTTGCCCTTCTCCTTGGCCGCAATCCACAGGCGGGCGAGTTCGACGGCAACCGCCTGCATTCCTGGCCCAGCCATCCTGGCCACCCCGACCACCTCAACCGTTGTGCCATCGGCGGAAAGCGTGCCACCCCAGGACCCGTCCGCCGCTCTGCTCAGCGTCACCTGTGTCCCGGGCGGGAGTTGCTTGAGGATCTCGCCCTTCCGAGGGGGTAACGTTTTCCGCTGCTCCTCGACGAGCTTGGCGACGCAGGCAGGGCAACGGGTACTCTGGAATTTGGCCTGCCGCTGCGCCCGGTACTTATCAACCTTGTAGTGCTGGAACTCCTGGAGGCATCCACACGCCCGGGCCAACATCACCCGCGCCACGATCTCACCTGTTGGAGGCAATCCCATCGCTCCTTCTCCTTAGGCTGGCACACGGCGACGTTCGTATCCTCGATTTTAGAGAACACCCGGCGGTTGACAGCGCCTGCACGCTGCGGGAGCATTGCGCGCGCAAGCCGCAGGAAAAAAAGAAGAGGCCAGCAGCCGGGGGAGCTGCTGGCCCTTGGTGATGGGTCCGGGGGACAGGATAGGGGGTGTGCTGAACGGGCCGGGGGAACAGCCCGACTTGTTGTTTGCTGAGCAGAATCTGTGCATTCGGCGTGCCAAACGGATGTGGAATTCGGGATGAAAGACGCAAACGCTTGCGTGGCTTGACGCTACAGCCGGAATGGCTGGCTGAGCCCTGCCTCGCTCACCAACGAGCCATTGTAGTTTTTACCGCCAGGAACGGGTTGTCCGTGGCAGTTTTGCACCTTCTGCTCGCCGGGCCACGGCCACTGAGCTGGAGGTTCATAGCGCGCGTCGCTTCTGGACGGCATCCTCCTCATCGGCGGCCCCTCCCCAAAAATCGTGAAGGTCAGGGTCGTGGAACCTCTAGCCGTTGCTCTGCCGCGCCGCCCACCGCCTCAGGTACGCGCCGTCGCGCCGCCTCTACAGCTTGGGGTTCCGCGTCGCCTTCTGCCTGGACTGATTTGCACTGTGTCCTTGGCTCTCTTTCCCCTTCCGAGCCGAGCGAGGAGCCGGCGATCGGCCGGCGCGCCGCTATCATGAGCGGGACGGCCTCCTCGCCCGTGCTGAAGGTATTCTCTGATGTCCGCCGTACCAACTCTCGCCCCTGCCGATGATGTCGGCGAACTTCTGGAACGCCTGGGGGACGTGCCCCCGGCACGCGTCCGTCTGCGACCGCTGCCCGGCACGGCTACCGAGGCCGACGTGCTGGCGGCGCTGGAGGCACCGCGCAAGCGCATCTGCGAGCTGATCGATGGCGTGCTGGTGGAGAAGGCTGTGGGATTCCGCGAATCGCGCCTGGCCGTGGTTCTCATCCGGCTGCTGGACTTCTTCGTCACGGCCCGAAACCTCGGCCTGGTGACGGCCCCCGACGGCACCATCCGCCTGTGGGCCGGCCGGGTGCGCATCCCTGACGTGGCCTTCTTCTCCTGGGACCGCCTGCCCGGGCGCCGCCTCCCCGATGAGCCGATCCCCACCCTGGCGCCCGACCTGGCCGTCGAGGTCCTCAGCCGCAGTAACACCCCGGCTGAGATGCGCTTGAAGCGGCAAGACTACTTCGCCGTCGTTGTCCGCCTCGTCTGGGAGGTAGACCCGGCGACCCGCACCGTGAGCGTGTATACGGCGCCCGAGTCACCCATCGTGTTGACTGAGGCCGACACGCTCGACGGCGGCACCGTCCTGCCCGGCTTCACCCTGCCGCTGCGCGACCTGTTCGCCGAACTCGACCGGCAAGGATAGCGGGAGCGCCCGGCGATTACCCCGCCTTCCGCAGCGCGGCCCGCTCCCGCAGGGCCGCCTCCACCTTCCGCACGGCGCCATCCATCTCCTCGCGCACCTTGGCCGTCGGCGCCGGCCGTTCGCCCTCCAGCTCGGTCAGGTCCTTGTCGAACTTCGCCGCCCATTCACGGCACTTCCGCCGCAGCCACTCCCGATCCTCCGGATTCGTGAGCGGTGCGTGCTCGGCCAGGATGAGCCGCGAGCAGCCCAGGCGCATCTCGCCAATCCGCTGAGCCAGGGCCGGCGCGTCGGCGGGGACCTGGTCGAACCACTCGTGGGCGGCGTCCGCCAGGGCGTTCAGGTAATCCGGCGCCGGCGTGCCCGGCGCCGGGGCGGCGAGCTTCTCCCAGCCCCAGGCGGTCGATGCGGCCGACGGCGGCCCGGTCCCCAGCACTCGGCGGGCCAGCGGCTCGCGGAACAGGAAGACGGCCAGCAGCACGGCCGCGGCGGTGGCCAGGCTCGCCATCGCATAGCGCCACCCCACCCACCGTGTCTGCCGCGCCGGGCTGGCCGCGGGTCGAAGTGGCAGGGTCGGGGCCGGCTCGGCGAACAGGTCGGCCAACCGTCCCTCCCCTCGGAGCGCTCGCGTTTGCAGGGCGGCGTCGGCCTCGGTGAGGCGCCTCCAGTACGGCCCGCCCTCGGTCAGCACCAGTTCCTGAAGCCGGGGCAATAACCGCGGGTGCCGCAGCAGCCGCCGCAGCGACGGCGCCGGCAGGGCCGACAGGCCGCCGGCGAGGACCGCCTCCCGCCGATCGCCAAGGACGTCGGTCAGGGACGGCTCGTCCGAGGGGCCGTGGACGGCGGTCAACTCCGCGACCAGGGCGCCCAGGTCGAGGCCGACGAGGTGACGGTCGAGCCAGCGGGGCAGTTCGGCCGGGTCGTCGGGGATGTCGCTGACCAGCAGCTTCATACGCCGGCCTCCTGGACGCAGTCACGCAACTGTTTCACGGCCGCGTGATACGTCTTGTACGCCTTGTTGGCGTCCAGGCCGAGGCGGCCACACAAGTCCTCGTAGCTGTCCCCGCCCATGCGGCCGCGGACGATGGCGCGGGCAGTCTCGGCCAGTTTCTCCAGGCAGCGCTCCAGGGCGGCGCGGCGCTCGTGGTCCATCAGCATCTCGACGGCCGGCCCCGTCCGCGGGTCCACCCTCCCGTCGAGGTCGTCGGCCGGATCGGGCTTGCGGCGCCGGACGCCGTCGATCAGCAGGTTGCGGGCGATTTTGTAGATCCAGGCGCGAAAGTGCCGGCCGTCGAAGGCGTGCGGGGCGTGCTGCCAGACGTTTTGCCAGACGGCCTGGTGAACGTCGTCGAGGTCGGCGGCCGGGACGCGGCAGGCGAGGAAGGCGAGCAGTCCGGGGGCGTGCCGCTGGTACAGCGCCATCAGGGCGGCCTGGGCGTCGCGCAGCCGCTCGGCGGGGGCGCGCGGCTGGCGCAGCCGCTCGGCGAGCGGCCGGTCGTCGTCCTGGGTGAAAGCCGAGGCCGTTGCGTCCATGCGGGATAGTGTGACTCCCGCCCGCAGCCCCGTCAAGAGGCTGCGCCGTGGGGCAGGCGGCCCGCCTGCCACTTCTCAGGCGACCGGCACGTCTTCTTCTCCCCTCGCCCCGGTACTCCGCAATGGTGTTCGGCACATGGGTTGCCTACGGGTGTTTACCCCGAAGGGGTTGCATCTCAAAGCCGTGGGTCGCGCAGCGCACCCACGGTGTTCGGGCCGCAGCCGCACGCGCCTACCCCGAAGGGGTTGCATAACGCGGGCGCGCGCCCTGTCCCCGGGTTATGCAACCCCTTCGGGGTAGATGGCGCTTCCACGCCCCCCGGATACCGTGGGTGCGCTGCGCGACCCACGGCTTTGAAATGCAACCCCTTCGGGGTAAAGAATGGCCTCATCACCCATGCATACCGGGTGCCTAACACGATTGCGAAGCACCGGAGCGAGGGGAGAAGTACGCAGGCCGGCGGCCTGCCCCACGGACCGCGGCTCATTCGTGTACCGCCACGACCTTCTTCACGGGGACGTACTTCGTGACCTGGACCTTCACCTGACGGTAGCGGGTGACGTCCACGGAGTAGGGCCGGCCGCACTCGTCGTAGTAGGTGACCGTGCAGGTGTACGGCACCTGGCGCACTTCGTAGGCACAGACCTTCTCGTACACCGTCACCGTCTTGTAGCAGTTCGGCTCACAGGCCGCCGCGGGGGCGGCGGCGAGGCCCGCCACGAGGAGGGCCGGAACGAACAGCTTGCCGAGGAACTTCGCCATGACTGTCTCCTGGAAATGGGTCCGTGAATGCCAGCGAGGACAAACCTCGTCGCCCTGGCAAACGCAGACGCCCTCGGTTTCTTCCCGGCGATTTTCAAAAAAGTTGTTTCCGCCCGCGAACAACCGCGGAAGATTCGCCTCCGTCGTGCGTTCTCCGTGGCGAGGCCGTATGCCGTCCGGGCGGTTGCTTCGATCACCGGGGCGCGGTAGAGTGGCTTCCGCCCCAGCCGTGCGCGGCCGGGCCAATCCGTCAGAATGTGCCTGTCGAGGAGCGTCTCCCATGCGCCGATTCTTCTTTCTCACGCTGCCGCTGTTCCTGGTCGTTTCCCTGCTACCGGCCGACCCGCCGGCGCGGGCGAAGAAGCTGGCCCTGCTCGCCGGCGTCAACAACTACGACGGCACCGGCTTCCGCGACCTCAACCATACCGTCCGCGACATGGAGAAGCTCCGCGACGAGCTGGAGAAACTCGGCTTCGAGGTCGTCCTGAAGACCAACCAGGGCGCCAAAAAGAAGGCCATCGACGAGGCCCTCGCTGACCTGCTGAAGAAGCGCGAGGCCGGCGACCTGCTGCTGGTGGCGCTCTCCGGCCACGGGGAGCAGACGACCAACACCCAGGGCAAGGAGGACGCCTTCTTTTGCCCGCGCGACGTCGAGAAGGGCCACAGCGACACGATGGTCAGCCTGACCGAGATGGTCAAGACGATGGGATCGAAGGGCGTCAACCTGCTCCTGGTGGACGCCTGCCGGAACGACCCGGGCAAGGGGGCCAAGGGCATCCAGGGGGACGAGCTGGAGGGCAAGCTCCAGAAGAACACGGCGGTGCTGTTCAGCTGCTCCGCTGGGCAGGAGTCGTTCGAGACCACGCGGATGTACGGCGAGACTTCGCGGGAGGGGCACGGCGTCTTTTTCTACCACGTCCTGGAGGGGCTGCGCGGCGGGGCGAAGGACGGCGACGACGAGGTGACGTGGGACTCGCTGGTCGGCTACGTCCGCAAGAACGTCAACGTGCGGGCCAAGGAGTGGCTCGACGACCTGGCGCGAAACAAGGCCCGTGACAAGGGGGTGGACGTGGGCGACCTGAAATTCCAGACGCCCCACGTGCTCAGCAACTTACAGGACGGCGTGACGTTCCTCGATCGCGGAAGCCCGCCGGGACCGCGCACCACCAAGGGCGAGCGCCAGGAAGAGTTCGAGTATTACCAGGAGGGCAAGACGGGCAAGGCGAAGCGGCGGGTGGTGACGCTCGACCTGGGCGGCGGCGTGAAGATGGACTTCGTGCGCATCCCGAAGGGGAAGTTCCAGATGGGCTCGCCGAAGGGGGAAGAGGGCCACTCGGACGATGAGGACCAGCACGAGGTGGAGATCACGCGCGACTACTACCTGGCGAAGTACCACGTGACGCGTGGGCAGTTCCGGGCGTTCGTGACGGCGGACGGCTACAAGACCGAGGCGGAGACGGATGGCAAGGGGAGCTACGGTTGGAACCCGGACAAGGAAACGTTCGAGCAGAACAAGGACTATAACTGGAAGAATGTCGGCTTCGCGCAGACTGACGAGCATCCGGTGCTGTGCGTGAGCTGGAACGATGCCGAAGCGTTCTGCAAGTGGCTGTCGAAGAAGACGGGCAAGGCGGTGCGCCTGCCGCACGAGGCGGAGTGGGAGTATGCCTGCCGGGCGGGTAGTACGACGCGCTTTTATTGCGGCGACGATCAGGAGACGCTGGCGAGGGTGGGGAATGTGGCCGACGGCACCGCCAAGAAGAAGTTCAAGGACTGGTCGTGGGCGATCGCGGCGGAGGACGGTTATGTCTTCACGGCGCCGGCGGGGAAGTTCGCGGCGAACCGCTTCGGCTTGCACGACATGCACGGCAACGCCTGGCAATGGTGCGCGGACTGGTATGGCCCATATAGCGATCTTCAAAGGGAAAATCCATTAAGGATAGAAAGTGTAAAAGATAAAGAATATCGTGTGTTGCGTGGTGGGTCGTGGTTCGGCACCCCGTTGTACTGCCGCGCCGCCAGCCGCGGCGGGAGCGCGCCGTCGTACCGCAACGGCTACTTCGGGTTCCGCGTCGCCTTCCGCCTGGACTGATTTACACTATGCCCTTGGTCCTCTTTCTCTTTTCCCTTCCGAGCGGAGCGAGGAGCCGACCATATATTAGCTATAAAACAACTAATTAAATCTCTAATTAGTGGCGTGGCGGCGTCCCCGGGCTCAAGCCCGGGGGGGCTGATCGCCGATAACAGTAGGCGGGCAGGGCTGTTCGTGTGTTGCGTGGTGGGTCGTGGAACAACAACCCGTTGAACTGCCGCGCCGCCAACCGCAACAGGAACGCGCCGTCGAACCGCAACAACAACTACGGGTTCCGCGTCGCCTTCCGCCTGCACTTCCGCAAGGGCCGCATTCCAACCCGGAACCGTCCGGCTCACGGGCCGGGCGGGCGCGGTGCCGGAAGTCCTGGCCCTGTCCCGGGCCGGGGGCGCCCGTTGGCCCCGCGGCCGAAAAGAGAGTGCGGCCGGGCGGGTCTGGTAGGCGCAAGCCGAACGCCCCGCCCGGCCCTTTTGTGCTGAACAGGCGCCTTCGATTCATCGTTTCGCGAACCGATAAATCGAGGGCGGTGGTCGCCGTGGCCCAGGAGCTGAAGGTCATTCAGGATTTTTACGACCTGTCATTGTACATGACGGGCCGCATCCTGACCTTCCCGCGCAACCTGCGCTACGGGCTGGGTCTGGCGATGGAGCGGCGGCTTCAAGACGTGCTGGCCCTGCTGGTGCGCGCCCGCTACACGCCGGGTGCGGCCAAGGAGCCGGTGCTGCGCGAGGTGAACATCGAGCTGGAGGTGCTGCGCTTCCAGCTGCGGCAAGCGACGGAATTGCGGGCGCTGCCGTTGAAGAGCCAGCACCACGCCCTGGAGCGGCTGACGGCGGTCGGCCAGCAGGTGGGCGGCTGGCTGCGTTCGCTGCGACCTCCTTCCCCCTGAACCATGCAGCGTTACGGACAGCTCTGGGAGCAATTCATCGCCTGGGACAACCTCGTTCTCGCCGCCCGGAAGGCCCGCCGCGGCAAGCGCGATCGGCCGGCGGTGCTGCGTTTCGAGTTCAACCGCGAGGCGGAGCTGCTGCGCTTGCAGCGCGAGCTGCAAGCAGGCGCCTGGCAGCCGGGTCCGTTCACCACGCACTGGATCGCGCGTCCCAAGCCGCGCCTGATTTCGGCGGCGCCGTACCGCGACCGTGTGGTGCATCACGCTCTGATGAACGTCCTGGAGCCGATCCTCGACCGTCACTTCCACCCCGACAGCTACGCCTGCCGCAAGGGCAAAGGGACGCACGCGGCGTCGGACCGGCTGATGCGGCTCCTGGCGCGCAACCGCTGGGCCGTGCAGTGCGACGTCCGCAAATACTTCCCATCGATCGATCACAGTCATTTGAAGGAGGAATTTCGTCGCCGAATCAAGGACGTGCGCTTGCTGGCGCTGATGGACGTGGTGGTGGACGGGTCCAACGCCCAAGAGGACGTCCAGGAGTGGTTCCCCGGCGACGACCTGTTCGGGCCGGCGGCTCGCCGGCGCGGTTTGCCCATCGGCAACCTGACGAGCCAATGGTTCGCCAACTGGTATCTCGACCGGTTGGACCCCCTGATGACCAGTGAGTGGGGCCTGGGCGGTTACGTGCGTTACTGCGACGATTTCCTGCTGCTGGACGACGACCGCGGGCGGCTGGGGGCGGCGGTGGCGGCGTGCGAGGAATGGCTGGCCGGGGTCCGGCTGCGCCTGCACCGGGAGCGATTGGCCGTCCTGCCGTCGTCATCGGGGCGAGTGTTCGTCGGCTTCCGGACCTGGGCGAGCCACCGCTTGCTGAAGGCGGCGAACGTCCGCGGCTTCCTGCGCCGACTGCGATGGCTCAAGAGGCAGTATGCCCGCGGTGAGATCGGCGTGGAAGAGGTACGGGCGCGGCTGATGAGCTGGCTCGGGCATGCAGGCCGCGCGAGCACGCGCCGCCTGGTGGCTCGGTTGCGGCGGGGCTGGGTCTTCCGCCGCCGTTGCCAGGCCGCCGCGGAGCCGCGCGACTAAACTTTCCCCAGCCCGCGAGTGGAGGCCAACATGCCCGAGTCATCCGCGCCGGACCACGACCAGCGGCTGAAGGTGCTGCTCAAGGAGTTCTTCGCGCAGTTCTTCTGGTGCTTCTTCCCGGCCTGGGCCGAGCGCTTCGACTTCACCGCCATCGACTGGCTGGACAAGGAGGTGTTCCTGGCCCCGCCGCAGGGCAAAACGCGGCGGTCGGACCTGGTGGCCAAGCTGCGCCTGCGCCCCGGGGCGCCGCCGCCAAACGAGGGCGTCAGCGAGTTGGTGGCCGTGGTCCACGTCGAGGTAGAGAAGCGGACCAGCGCCAAGGGACTGGAGCCGCGCATGTTCGAGTACTACGTGCCGCTGCGGCGCGACTTGAAGCTGCCGGTCTTGCCCATCGCGCTGTTCCTGCGCGTGGGGCTCAAGGGCGTGGGCTGGGATGCCTATGAAGAGGTCTTCTGGGACCATAGTATCCTGCGCTTCGAGTACGCTTACGTCGGCCTGCCCGCACTGGACGCCGAGCAGTACGTCAACGGTGAGCACTTGCTGGGTGTGGCCCTGAGCCAGCTGATGCGGGTGCCGGCGGCGCGGCGGGCGGAATTGTACCTGGAGGGCTTGAAACGGATCGTGCTTTCCGGGGAGAATGACAAGCGCCGCTCCCTGTTGCAGGAATGCCTGGAGGCGTACAGTAACCTGGACCCGGCGCAAAGGGAGCGGTATCACGCGCTGTTGGACACCGCACCATACCAGGAGGTGAAGGCGAACATGATCACGACCTTCGAGAAGGGCATCGAACAGGGCAAGATCGCGGAGCGGCGTGAGACGGCGCTGCTGCAACTGGAAGAGAGATTCGGTACACTCTCTCCGCCGGTTCGGCAGCGGGTGGAGGCGCTCTCCCCGGACGAACTGCGGCAGCTGACGCGCGACCTGCTCAAGGCGCAGTCGCTGAAGGACCTGCGCCTGGAGGAGTGACCGTCCTGTGCCGAACAGGGGACGCAGATCCTTCAGATAGTCTGACTTACGATCCGCGTCCCTTTTTTTCAGGAGGTGGGAGCCATGTCCAACCATGAGGGAAGTTACATGCTCAACAAGGTGCTCCGTCTATTAGAGGCGCGCGGGGTGTTTACGACCCTGGGGCCGGAGGCGACCCGGCGGCTCGTGATTGACATCGAGAAACTGTCGCGCGACCACGACTGTAACTCGAACGAAATCCTGGAGGGGATGGAGGAACGACTGGGGATCTGCTGGTCGTGCATGACGGCCCAGACGGACCTCATTGACGGGATGTGCGCCTCGTGCCGTGAGCAAGAAGAGCGGGTGCAAAGTCGGTATCGGTCGAAGCAACCGTTCACCCCGCCTTGAGCAGTTCGGCCCGCTCCCGCAGCGTCACCACGGCCTTCCGCACCGTGCCGTCCATCTCCTCGCGCACCTGGTCCGCCGGCCGTCCCCCTTCCAGCTCCGTTAAGCTCTTGTCGAACTTCGTCGCCCAGGCGCGGCACTTGTCTCGCAGCCAGCGGCGCTCTTCCGGGTCCTTCAGCGGCGTATGCTCGGCCAGGATCAGCCGCGAGCAGCCCAGGCGCATCTCGCCAATCCGCTGAGCCAGGGCCGGCGCGTCGGCGGGGCGCTGGTCGAACCACTCGTGCGCCGCGTCCGCCAGGGCGTTCAGGTAATCCGGCGCCGGCGTGCCCGGCGCCGGGGCGGCGAGTTTCTCCCAGCCCCAGGCGGTCGATGCGGCCGGCGGCGGCCCGGTCCCCAGCACCCGGCGGGCCAGCGGCTCGCGGAACAGGAAGACGGCCAGCAGCACGGCCGCGGCGGTGGTCAGGCTCGCCATCGCATAGCGCCACCCCACCCCCCGTGTCTGCGGCGACGGGCTGGCCGCGGGTCGAAGTGGCAGGGTCGGTGCCGGCTCGGCGAACAGGTCGGCCAACCGTCCCTCCCCCCGCAGCGCCCGCGTTTGCAGGGCGGCGTCGGCGTCGGTGAGGCCCCCCCAGTACGGCCCGCCCTCGGTCAGCACCAGCTCCTGAAGCCGGGGCAGTAACCGCGGGTGCCGCAGCAGACGGCGCAGCGACGGCGCCGGCAGGGCCGACAGGCCGCCGGCAAGGACCGCCTCCCGCCGATCGCCGAGGACATCGGCCAGGGACGGCTCGTCCGAGGGGCCGTGGACGGCGGTCAGCTCCGCGACCAGGGCCCCCAGGTCGAGGCCGACGAGGTGACGGTCGAGCCAGCGGGGCAGTTCGGCCGGGTCGTCGGGGATGTCGCTGACCAGCAACTTCATACGCCGGCCTCCTGGACGCAGTCGCGCAACTGTTTCACGGCCGCGTGATACGTCTTGTACGCCTTGTTGGCGTCCAGGCCGAGGCGGCCACACAGGTCCTCGTAGCTGTCCCCGCCCATGCGGCCGCGGACGAGGGCGCGGGCGGTTTCGGCCA
>DATFNV010000204.1:0-4340 GCA_035266225.1 Gemmataceae bacterium | reverse complement strand
GTGCTGACGACCACTGGACTTCCCTGCCACTGATGTGACTGTTGCTGGCCCGCCGACGATTAGCAACGCGCGGCGGCCCCCGCCGCAAGGACGCTTTACACAACTGATTGATTACACAAGTCTTGCGGCGAAATTCACCCCGCAGAACGAATTTCGCCGCAAGACCAATTGGAATTGCAACTTGATGGTGCAAATGGTGCAAATGGTGACACGGTCGGTATCTGATTGGCCCGCTTGACCTTGCGGGATTCTTCGCACTCCGGCCGCCGGCGGCCCTAGACGCGCGGGTGCGATGAGACGATGCGGCGGATGCCCTGGTCTTCGCGGAGGAGAAAAGGGTCACTGCCGTCCCGCCCGGTACAGCTTCCGCGCACAGGCGGCGGCGCCGATGAAGCCGGCGTCGCTGCCGAGCTGGGCGTAGCGCACCTGGGTCCTGGCGGCGGGCACCGGGAAGGCCAACTCGTGGACGTGACGGCGAATGCGCTCCAGGAACGGCTCGCCGGCCGCGATCATGCCGCCGCCGAAGACGATCATGTCCGGGTCGATGACGTGCATCATGTTCATCGCCCCCACACCAAGGTAGAACGCCGTCTCCTCGACGACCTTCTCGGCCACGGCGTCGCCGTTGGCCGCCGCGTCGAAAATGTCCTTCGCGGTGATCTCGCCGTGTACCTGCAGCGCCGCGCGCAGCGGCGACGGGCCGGACTCCTGTCCCAGCGCCTCGCGCGCTCGGGCGACGACGGCGGTCGCGCTGGCGTACGCCTCCAGGCAACCCCAGCGCCCGCAGCCGCAGCGGCGCGGGTTGGTCATCTCAATCTTCATGTGCCCCAGCTCGGCACCGTGGCTGTGTTCCCCTTGCACCACCAGGTCGCCGATGACGATGCCGCCGCCGACGCCGGTGCCCAGGGTGAACAGAACCATGCTGTGGGCGCCCTTGCCGGCGCCGGCCCAGTGCTCGCCGAGGGCGGCCGCGTTGGCGTCGTTCTGGAAGGCGGTCGGCACGCCGAAGGCGTCCTGAACGTGGCGGCGCACCGGGACGTTCTGCCACGGCTTGAGGTTCGGCGGGTCGAGGATGACGCCGGCCGGGATGTCCATCGTGCCGGGGGTCGCGACGCCGATGGCCGCGATTTGATCGGGGCGCAGCTCCGCCGCCTTGATCGCCTCACGGATGGTCTCGCACATCCGTTCCAGGCCGAACTCCTGCCCCCGGTGCGCCTCGGTCGGCAGACTGACGGCGCTGAGCGGCCGGCCGGCGTCATCGACCACGCCGCCCTTCGTGCTCGTGCCGCCGACGTCGAGGCCGACATAGAGCTGTGACTTTTCCATACCGCTGATTTAGGGCCCCGACCCCTGCTTCGCCAGCTTCTCCAGCTTCTCGAAATCGGCGGCGAGGGCGGCGCGACGCGCGAGGGGAGCCTGAGCCTCGCGCACCGCCCGCAGCGCCTCGGCCCGGTTGCCCTCTTTGAGCGCCTGCTCCCCGGCGGTCAGCAGCCAGCGCAGGCGACGGTCGAGGTCGGCGTCGGCGCCGGGCCGGGCCAGCAATTCGCGGAGGTGCGGCAGGGCGGCCGACCATTTCCCCTGGTCGAGCTGGGCCTGCACCAGCCCCTCGCAGGCGGCGTCGGCCAGGGGGCGCGTCTCCTCCTTCTTCCCCCAGCGGGCGTGCAATTCGGCCAGCAGTAACAGTCGCCGCTGTCCCTGCTTGGCGTCGGCGAGCGTGCGGTCCCACTCCTGCATCAGCGAGGCACTGCCGGCGCGGGCGACGATCTCAACCAGCGCCGTCCACGCCTTGTCCTGTACGCGCGTGTCCTCGCCGGCCTGGACCCGCTTCCAGAGTGCCGGCAGCGCCGGGGCGCCGCCGACTTCACCCAGGACGGTCGCCGCCCGGCTGCGCACGCCGGGGTCGGCGTCGCGCAGGAGGGCCGTCTCCAGCCGCCCCAGTAGCTTGTCCTTCTGGGCGTCACTCAGCGACTTGCCGTCGCAGGCCGCGTGGGCCAGGGCGCCGAGCAGACTGAAGCGCACGCTGACGGCCGAGTCGTCGAGGCCGTCCAGGAGGCTGTCGAGGATCCCGGCGTCGGCCCCACGCTCCAGCGCCTGTGCCGCCGTCTGGCGCACCGCCTCGGACGGGTGGCGCAGCAGGGCAGTCAGGACCGGCCCGGCCTCCGGCACGCCCAGGCCGCCCAGGTCTTCGGCCGCCTCGACAACGACCTCGACGGCTGGGTCGTCCAAAGCCTTCTGGAGGGCGGGGACGACCTGTCTTTGGCGGGCCAGCGCCTCGGGGCCGGTCCCCTGCGCCTGCTGCGCCAGGGCCCGCGCTGCCGCGGCTCGCACCGGCGGCGCCCCCCGCCGCAGCAAGCGGCTGAGTCGGTCGAAGGCGCGCGCCTCGCTGACTCGTCCCAGCGCCAGCACCGCCGCCCGCTGGATGTCCAGCGAGCCGTCGCCGCTCAGGCGAAGGAGGACGTCGGCGATCACCTTCTGCCCGAGCACGTCCACCGCCGGCAGCAGGTCGAGGGCCCAGCCCACGGCCAGGGCTCGGACGGCCGAGTCTTCCTGGTCGGGCAACGACTGGACGTAGCCGACCCGGTCGGCGGCCGGCAGGCGATTGTAAAGCTGCTGCTGGAGGCGGACCACCTGGGCCCGGGCCCGCTCCAGGTCGCCCTCCAGCCGCCGGGCCCGCTGCGCCTGGAAGGCGAGGCGAGCTTCCAGCCAGCACTCGTTGGACAGGTCCTTGTTCTGCTTCCACCAGGCGCGCCAGCGAGGCACGTCGGAGCCGTAAGTCTCGCCGGTCAGGTCGGTCAGGGCGTCGGCCGCCGCCCGGCGCACGGTCTCCCTGTCATCGGCGAGGCGGTCGAGGAGGACGACGGCGGCCGACTTGCGCCCGCTGCGGCCGAGCGCCCAGACCGCAGCCTGGCACACGGCGAGGTCAGTTTTGGCGTCCTCGGCGAGCCCTTGCAGGCGGAGGATGACGGCGTCGGTGGCCAGCGCCGCCAGGGTTTCCGCCGCCAACGGACGCACGTTGGCCCGCGGGCCCGCCAGTGCCGCCAGCAACTCGTCGCAGAAGCGACCGTCACGGGCGCCGCGGATCGCGGCGGTAAGGGCGATGAAGACTTCGATCGAGTCGGTCTGGCGCAGCCCCTGCCGGATGACCGCGACGGCGTCCTCGTCTCGCTTCTGGACGAGCCAGTGGGCGGCGGAACACTGCTGCACGAGCGATTGACGGTCGTACAGCATTTCCCGGAGCTGGGGGAGGTCGGGTGGCGGACCGGCGGGTTCGTGTGAGGGCCAGACCGATGCCAGGGCCAATAGCAGCACGCCGGCTTGGCTCATGCGGTGTTCCCCCCCTTGAATGACCGCAGTGCGTCGAGAGGGGCGGACTATAGCCCGCGCCGGCGCGCGGGTCAACCGCGAGTCGGGCCCGTCTTTCCTCCCCTCGCCCCGGTACTCCGGGGAGAGGGGAGTTCCCTCCGCCGTCTCAGGCTACCAGGCGGAACCGGTCCCGTTGTCCCGTCCGGCGCACCTCGGCGAGGCGGCACACCTCGGCGAAGACCTGGTCCACCGTGAGGCGCTGCATGCACACGTTATTGCGGCACGACGAATTCCTGTCGTTGAAGGCGTTGATACACGGACTGCAGGCCAGCCGCGCCCACTGGGGGTGGGTACGGGGGGACCGGGCGGCAAAGAGCTGCGGCGTCTCGGGGCCGAAGAGGACGACGACGTCGATCTCGGTCAGGGTGGCAAAGTGGGCGGGCCCGCTGTCATTGGTAACCAGCACCTCGGCCAGTTGATACAGGACCAGCAGTTGGCGGAGCGTCGTCTTGCCCGCCATGCTGGCGCAGCGCGGCGAGCCGACCCGCCGCACCAACTCCTCGACGGCGGCGGCCTCGGACGGGGCGCCGGTGAAGAGGATGGCCACGTCGCCATGCGTGTCCAGAAGCCGCCGGGCCAGTTCCACGTAGCGCTCGCCGTCCCAGCGCCGCAGCGGCATCAGGTCGCTGGCGTTGGCGTTGAGGAGGATGAGGCGATGACCGGCGGCCCGGCCGAGTTCCTGCCACACCAGCCGGCGCACCGCCGCGACCTCCTGCGGGGGAGGGACGAAGAGCGCCCCGGCATCGGCGGCGGGGGGTGGCACGAGGTCGAACGTGGGGAACAGGCCGGCCGGGTGATCGAGTGCCTCGACTAGGAGCTGGAACGTCTGGCTGGTGTGCAGGTAGGGGTTGAACGACAGCGGATGCGTCATCAGGTTGCCCCGGTAGGACGCCTCCCCGCCGAAGGCGTGGTAGCCGGCGCGCCAGCGGGCCCCGCTCAGGTAGGCCAGCGCGGAGGAGGAGCGGGCGAAGAACTCC
>DATFNV010000203.1:0-12504 GCA_035266225.1 Gemmataceae bacterium | reverse complement strand
CTTCGGCGGCGGTCAGATCGGTGGCGGCTTCGGCGGTCAGATCGGTGGTGGCTTCGGCGGTCAGATCGGTGGCGGCATCGGCGGCGGCTTCCAGATCGGTGGCGGCATCGGCGGTATCGGTGGCATCGGCGGCATTGGCGGCGGCCTCGGCGGCATTGGTGGCAAGGGCTTCGGGTTAAACGGCGGCCGCGGCCAGTGAGTGCCGACTCCGGCACAGCCAAACGACAAGGGCGACGGCGAGGCGGTCAAACCGCCTCGCCGTCGCCGTTTCCGTTCCGGCGTCGCGACCGTTAGTCCTCTTCGTCCTCGTGCAGCTTGGCCTTGCTGACGATCTGCTGCTGCACGTTGCCGGGCACCTGGTCGTAGTGGCTGAACTCCATCGCGTAC
The DNA here is from genome assembly GCA_035266225.1 of Gemmataceae bacterium. Classification (GTDB taxonomy): domain Bacteria; phylum Planctomycetota; class Planctomycetia; order Gemmatales; family Gemmataceae; genus DATFNV01. The sequence continues at coordinate 12,117 of DATFNV010000203.1, read as the reverse complement.
GAGCCCTGCCCTTGCGTGATGCTGCCGAGCACCGCGGCGTAGCGCATCACCTCCGCCAGCGGCGCCTTGGCCATGATGACCGCCAGGTCACCGGGCAGGCTGTCCTGGTTCTCGACGCGCGCCCGCTTGGTGTTCAGGTCGCTGAGGATGGCTCCGGTGTACTTCGATGGCGCCGTCACTTCTAGGTTGACGATCGGCTCCAGCAGCACTGGCCGGGCGTTGAGGAACCCCTTCTTGAAGGCCATGCGGCCGGCCGTCTTGAACGCCGCTTCCGAGCTGTCCACGTCGTGGGCCTTGCCGAAGTGGACCTCCACCGCCACGTCCTGGATGCGGTAGCCAGCCAGGGCGCCGCGCTCCAGCAACTCCTTGCATCCCTTTTCGACGGCCGGGATGAACTGGTTCGGGATGCTGCCGCCGACGATGTGGTCGATGAACCCGAAGTTGTGTTCTGGGTCATAATGGCTGCTGTCCACGCGGATCTTCTCGAACCGGGATTTGTTGGCGAACTGCTCGAAGAACTCCTCTTTCGTCGTGATCTCGCGCGTGAGCGGGTAGACGCGCATGAGCACCTTCGCATACTGCCCGCGGCCGCCGGACTGCTTTTTGTGCTGGTGCTCGGCGTCGGCGTTGCCGATGATCGTCTCGCGGTAGGGGATCTTCGGCTCTTTCGTCACCACCTCCAGCTCGAAGCGCCGCTTGAGCCGGTGCTGGATCACGTCCAGGTGCAGCTGACTCATGCCCGTGACGACCATCTCGTGCGTCTGCGAATCGCGCGAGACGATGAAGGTCGGGTCCTCGTTGGCGATCTTGGCCAGGCTGGTGCTGATCTTCTGCTCGTCGCCGCGCGCCTTCGGCTCGACGGCCAGGCCGAACATGGGCGTGGGGAAGGCCGGCGCCGGCAGCCGCGGCACATCGGCCTTGGTGCCGACGGTGTCGCCGATGTGCAGATCCTCGACCTTGGCCACGGCGACGACGTCGCCGGCGATGGCCTCGGGCACCGGCTTCTGCTCCTTGCCCTGCATCTGCAGCAGGCCGCCGAAGCGTGAGCCCTTGCCGGTGCGGGCGTTGAACAGCGACTGCTCCGGCGTGATCCGGCCCGACAGGACGCGGATGAAGGCCAGGTTGCCGACGAACTTGTCGGTCAGGGTCTTGAACACCAACCCGACGAACTCGGCCGACTCCTTCGGCTCGACGGCCACCTCTTCGAGCTTGTCGCCGCTGCCCTTGACGGCCTTGTGCGGCCGGGCGTCGGCTGGCGATTCGCCGTCGTCGGCCAGGGTGTCGAGCAGCTCGGTGATGCCGATGTCCTTCTTGGCCGAAGTGCAAAGGATCGGAATGACGGCGCCGGCGGCCAGGGCGTGCGGCAGGGCGTGCTCCAGCTCGGCGGCGCTCACGTCCCCCTCGGTCAAGTACTTTTCCATGAGCCCCTCGTCGCTCTCGACGATGGCGTCCACCAGCTGGGCGCGGGCGGCGGCCAGGTCCACGGGGCAGCCGGGCGGCACCTGGGCCGGCGGATTGAGGACGCTGACGTCCCCGCTGTACTTGGCGCCGACGCCGTCGGGTGCGTCGAGCAGGACGCAACTCTTGCCGAACGATTCGCGGATGGCGGCGAGGAGAGTTGGGAAGTTGATGTTGTCGGCGTCCATCTTGTTGATGACGAGGACGCGCGCCAGGCCGCGTTTGCCGGCCTCGTGGAAGAGGCGCCGGGTGTTGACCTCGACGCCGTTGGGGGCGGAGATGACGACAACGGCCGTCTCGACGGCGTTGAGCGCCTCGAGGGCAGCGCCGACGAAGTCGGGGTAGCCGGGGGCGTCGAGCAAGTTGAAGCGCTTGCCCTTCCATTCGAGGTGGAGGATGCTGGTGTCGATGGAGAAATGGCGCTTGTGCTCTTCCTCGTCGTAGTCGGAGACGCTGGTCCCCTCGTCGGGGCTGCCCCGCCGGCTGACCGCCTTGGCCGCGAACAGCAGGGCGTCGGCCAGCGACGTCTTCCCGGCCGCGCCGTGTCCAACCAGGGCGATGTTGCGGATGTCCTCGACTTTGTACTTGGCCATGGGAAACCTCTGAGTGTAGAAGACAGAAGACAGAAGTCAGAAGCCAGAACAAGGGGCTGCCCCATTCTGTCTTCTGTCTTCTGTCTTCTGTCTTCTTGCTTCTTCGATAGCTTCGCGCAAGTCCAGCCGGCCCTCGTACAGGGCGCGGCCTATGATACAGCCGGCCAACCCGAGCTGGGCCAGCCGGCGAACGTCGTCCACGGTTGTCACCCCCCCCGAGGCGATCACGGGGATGGAGACGGCGCCGGCCATTTCGGCCAGCGCGTTCAGGTTCGGACCTTCCAGCATGCCGTCGCGGCTGATGTCGGTATAGACGAGGGCAGCCAACGGCCAGGCGGCACACTGACGGGCGAGGTCCAGCGCCGGAGTCCGCGACACTTGCAGCCATCCTTCCGTCGCCACCAACCCGTCGCGGGCGTCAATCCCCAGGACGATCCGGCCGGGGTGGCGCCGGCACAGTCCCTCGAGCCAGGCGGGGTCTTTCAAGGCGCGCGTGCCCAGGATGACACGGGCGACGCCCCAGCCGAGCGCCTCGGCGACGTGGGCCTCGCTGCGCAGCCCGCCGCCGAGCTGGCAGGGGACTCCCGACGCCTCCACGATGGCCCGCACGCTGGGACCGTTTCCCGACTGGCCCTGGCGGGCGCCGTCCAGATCGACCAGGTGCAGGTAGGCCGCACCCTGACCGACCCAGCGCCGCGCCATGTCGGCCGGGTCGTCGCCGAAGACGGTTTCCTGATTGTAATCGCCCTGCCGCAGGCGAACACACTGTCCGCCCCGGAGGTCGATGGCCGGGAAGATGAGCACTGCCCCTACCTTCGTTGTGCGAGGGCCCTTGCGACGGGCAAACGACTGCGGTAGACGTTTGCACTGTAAGCGGCTGATGGCGATTTTGCAAGGGTCTGCGAAGATTCTGTGAGTACAGGCTCACGAGTTGCAACCCGTGGGCGTAGCCCGCAGCACACCGCTTTTTCCGGCCGTGCGTTTGGCGCAAGAGGCGCAGGGAGTGGCGCTGATATTCTTGACGCAGAACCGGTGGCGGCGCCGCGGCCAACCGCTACAATGACGCACTATGTAAGCGAGGCCCTCTGGACTGACGCCGGAGGTGGTTGCCGTGTCCGGTCTTTCGAGTATCCCCCGGTCTGCGGGCCAGGGCGGGGTCGCATCGATGGAAAAATGGCTGTGCTGGGGCGCCATCGGGGTCGCCGGTCTGATGCTCTTGCTCTTCCTCCTTGACATGTTCCTCAACTTTCCGTTCGGGGGGCTCAGCAAGGCCGTTGACGTCTTCGGCATCCTGGCCAGCGGCCTCGTCCTCTTCCTGGGCTGGGACGCCCTGCGCGACCTCCGCTGAACGGGGCATTATTCGCCTCGTTTCTCCCCTTCCGCCAGCGCCACCAGGGCCGTCAGCACGCCCTCGACCGTCGCCTCCTTCGCCTCCGCCGCCACCGGCCAGCCCAGGGCGCGGACGTCCTGGCTCGTCACCGCACTGATGGTCACCAGCTTCACCGCCCCCGAACCGATGCGTTCCCGGATCGGCTCGTCCACGACGCGCCCCAGGGAGCGCGCGATGTTCGAACTCGTCAGGGTGATGAAGTGGACGTCGCCGCGGCGCAGGGCGTCGAGCACCGCAGGGTCGGCATCGACGCGATCGACCTGGGAATAGACCGCGACCTGATCGACCGTCGCCACCGCCGCCAGCTCCTGCCGCAGCACGTCCCGTCCGCGGTCGGCCCGCGCCAGAAGGACGCGCTGGCCGGCGGCTCGCTCTGCCAGGCCGGCGGCCAGCGCTTCGGAGTTGTAGCTCGCCGGCATGAAGTCGGGTACGAGCAGATGGCTCCGCAGCGCCGCCGCGGTGCTCGGCCCGATGACGGCCAGCCGGATCGATCCCAGGGCGCGCAGGTCGCGGCCGGTCTGGAGCAAGCGCTGGATCAGGGCGTGGACACCGTTGCTGCTGGTGAACACCAGCCACTGGTAGCGCCCCAGGTCCGACAGGGCCGCGTCAACCGGCGCCCAGTCGTCCGGCTCGCGGACCTCGACGGTGGGCAACAGGTAGGGGACGGCACCGAGTTGTTCCAGCCGGGAGGTCATTTCGGCCGCCTGGTGACGGGGCCGTGTCACCAGGACGCCGCGGCCGAAGAGGGGCAGTCGCTCAAACCACCCGGCCGACTCGCGCAGGCCGACGACGGGGCCGACGATCGTGAGGGCCGGGGCTTCGATGCCGGCGGCGCGGGCCGCGGCGGGCAAGTCGGCCAGCGCGGCGGTGACAGTCCGTTGACAGCCGAGCGTGGCCTGGCGGACGACGGCCGCGGGCGTGTCGGGCGCCTTCCCCTGGGCGAGCAGTGAGGCAACGATCTCATCCAGGTGCGAAGCGCCCATGTAGAAGACGAGAGTGCCGGGGAAGTGAGCCAGGGCCGGCCAGTCGATGCCACTGCCCGTCTTGGCGGGGGACTCGTGGCCGGTCACGAAGGCGACGGCACTAGCGTGACAGCGGTGTGTCAGCGGGATGCCGGCGTAGGCCGCCGCCCCGAGCGCCGCCGTCACGCCGGGGACGATCTCGAAGGCGACGCCGGCCTGGCACAGCGCTTCCGCCTCCTCCCCGGCCCGGCCGAAGACACAAGGGTCGCCCCCCTTGAGGCGCACCACGCACTTGCCGGCGCGCGCCGCGGCGATCATCGCTTCGTGGATCACCGGCACGCGCTCGGGGTGATGGCGGGCCAGGTCGGCGACACAGACGCGCTCGGCCGACCGTGGGGCATGGTCGAGCAGGGCGGGGGGGACGAGGCGGTCGTACAGGACCAGGTCGGCCCGCCGCAGACATTCGACGGCGCGCAGGGTCAGCAGTCCTGGGTTTCCGGGGCCGGCGCCGACGAGGAAGACCTGGGGCTCCTTCATGTGCGGCATTATACCAGCGCCGTTGCAAAACCGACGTTTAGCCGCCGCCCTCGGGGCGGCGCGCAGCGAGCGCCGCCCCGAGGGCGGCGGCTAAACACCCGGAACTCGAAGGGCGGCCGCGAGCGGCAAGGGAGGGCGGTCGCGGCGACTTTAACGATTGTATCGCCCGGGCAATGACATTATCGGCGCGCCGAGGCGTTTTTTCTCTGGCGACGCGCGCCGCCTCCCCGCATGGTCGATAATGGGAACGGATTCCCGGGCTCCGGCCCGTCCCGCCGAGGAGGAGAGACGATGCGCCGATTATTCCTGCTGCTCGCCTTGCTCACGGCAGGTTGCCATAATGTCATCGGGCCGTTCGGGCATCGCAGCCCCGAACGGGTGGACGACCCGATGCTGTCCATCGGGGAGCAGGAGCGTGAGGGGCGCGCCCGTCTGCCGCTCCCGGTCGAGTCGCGTGCGGTCGGCCCCGACTCGGGGGTCGAGTTCTCGGGGCCGCTGCCGCGCTGACGACCGACGCCCCTCCCCGGATCCCAGCTCCGTCGAGGTGCCTCATGAAGCGCGCGCTCTGTGTTGTCTTCTGTCTCGCCGCCGGCTGTCTGGCCTCGGGGGAGCGCACGCCGCTGAGGATGCTCCCCGACGACACCCCGCCGCTCCCGTACGCCGAGCTGCTCACCCGAGCCCGGGCGCAGGTCACCGCCGCCACCAACGCCTCGTTAGATTACGACTGGACCGAGTTGGAGCACTCCGCCCAGCTCCTGGACCAGACCGCCAAGTTGCTCGCCAATCCCAAGACGGTGCTTGAGGTGCCGCCCAAGCAGAAGGACACGCTGGCGGTCCTCGCGGGGGACCTGGGGAAGGAGGCGGACAATCTCCGCGAGGCGGCCAAGGCCAAGGATGCCGAGAAGACCAAAGCCAGCCTCCCACGGATCCAGGAGGCGGTTCGGAAGCTCCGTATCGACTGAGCGGCTTGGTGAGAAGCACAAACACGGCGCCCGCGGGTTGCCCCGCGGGCGCCGCCTGCCCGGGTTAAGGGCCAGGGTGCTGGTTCAACGGCCGTACCAGCTCGTTGGGGCCTGGTAGTACGATCCCGGGAAGTAACCGACGGGCTGATAGCCCGAGTTGTAGTACGGCGTCCGGGTCTGCTGCAGACCGCTAGCGTTGTAAGAGGCCGGGACCGGCGGGGCCTCCGGCATCAGGAACGCTTCGTCGTGGGCGGGCGCCGGAGGCGGGCTCTGGAAGCCGGGACCGACTGGCCCAGGGACGTACGGCCCGGGGAGGTAGCCGCCGCCGAAGCCGCCGCCGGGGGCCTGCTGGGCAGCCGCGGCTTGGCGGAACATCGGGGGCAGATCGGGGCCGCCCGGATACGGGGCACTGCGATACAGGCCCCACCCCAAGCGGTTGCCGCCGCCCACCCAGCCCAGGTTGGCGCCGACGCTCAACTTGAACTCGCTCCAGGCCGACGCCGTCTGCTGGCAGGCCATCGACACGGCCACTGCCATCATGCTCGCTACCAACAGCTTCTTCATGACACCTTCCTTCTCTACCGATTTACACCAACACCCAGGCCGCAGCTCACCGCGAGTGCATTCGTTGCCTGGTATGTAACCATTTCCCCTAATCCCCCTGCTGGCCAGGCAAAATGCGCCCGCCGGGGCAAGATAGTGCTTTCCTGCGGTCTTTTCCGCCGCGAAACCGCGCCGGTTGGAGAAAATGGCTCGATTGGCTCAAGTCGTGCGCCGCGACGGCGGCTTGAGAAAAAATCCGCCGCGCGGCGCGGATGGCCTGGACAGGCACCGTCACAGCTGCGTTCCGTCGCGGGACCGAAACAGTCGCTGTCCGCGCGGGACCAGGTGGGCGGCTTGGTCCTTGTCTTCTTTGACTTTATGATCGCAGCTGCCCGCGGTGCCGCCACCCAGCCCCCGGAGAACCGATGCCCCCGCGCGTCTCTCGGATGGCTCGCGACGTGTCAGCTGCGCGCCCCAACGTCCCGGCGGAGGTGGCGAATCCGCTCCGGCCGCAGCGGAGCCCACTCCCCATTCCCCGCGCTTCGCGATAACATCGCAGCAGGCCCCGAGACCAACGAGCGCGAAGCCCGATGGACCCCGAGACTGCCGCCTGCCCCTACTGCACGAAGGTCATCGAGCCGCGCCCCCGGCGCAACCGGAAGTGTCCGCACTGTCGCGAGCCGGTCGTGCTACGCAAAGGGATCCTCCTGACCACGGCCGGAGCCCAGGCACTCGATCAGAAGAAGGCCGCCCCGGACGGCGGGCCGGCTCCGGCGGAGGAGGCGCCGTGCTTCGCTCGCTTCAAGATGTTTCGCAGCTCGTTGACGACGTGGGAATCGCTCTTCGCCGAGGCGGCGGAGTTCGTCACCGAACTCGGCCCCGAGCGCCTGATCACCGTGTCGCACTCGTCGGACAACGGCGAGGGGGTCGTGGCCGTCTGGTACTGGGAAAGCCCAGAGTGGGGCGGCGTCGGGGCGCCTCCTCCGGAGGCGTCAGAGAATCCGGCTTGACGGGCGGGAGCTGACAGGAGAGTCCCGGCCGCGGCGCCGCCCCCGTCTCCCCAGATGGGGTCGGACGGCCGCGGCCGGGTCAACGGAGGCCGACAGCGACCGCGCCCGTCGGCCTTCGGGGTACCACGCCTGTCGGCACGACAAGGCGCGGCCGCATCGAAGGAGCGTAATGTCGGAACGATGAAAGTATGATGAGACGGAAATGAGAGTCGCCGGCGACCGGCGGGCGGCGTCAACCCCTGTCCTTCGACCAAGAAGCCGTGACTATGGAACCGATCCTCCCGTTCTGGTTCAAGCAGCGGCAGGCGAAAGCCGAGCCCGCCGGCCCGGACACCTATCGCCTGACCGCCCCCAACCTGCGCGAGGCCTTCGTCAGCATCCGCCACGACAGCGAGGGGCGCTGGGGGGCCTCACTGCGCCTCGCCGCCGACGGACCGGACGTGGCCGTCACCACGACCAGCTACGCCACCCCCGGCGAAGCGTGGGACGCGGCCTTCGAGCTGTACCGCCGCGAACTGGTGGTCTGACGCGATTCGTTGCCTTCGTTGCAGGCCGGCGTCGTGAGGCAATGAATCCGACCCCCGTGCAGCGAAGGCAACGAATGCAACGAATGCAGCGAATCGCGCCGCCACCCACGTTCCAACGCGCGCCCCGTGACGCCGAATTCGCTCTTGCCGGGTCGGACGGCTTTCCGTTACGATTGCCTTTCCTCCGAGTGTCGCGGGTCGGGCTTCCCTCCCGGCCGCGAACCGAACCTCTCTTGCGACCAAGCCAATAGCGACCTTTGCAGAACGACTGCGCGCAGGGGGATCCCTTGACGACCAGCGATCGCGAAGTCGTGGCGGCGCTGGAGCAGGCGATTGTCCAGCGCATCGGCGAGCCACGCTTCAACCTCTGGTTTGCACGACGGACGAAATTCGTCTGGGACGACGGCCAGCTGACTGTCGGCGTGCCGAACCTTCACTTTCAGGAATGGCTGCAGAAGACCTTCGCCGACGCCATCCGCGCCGCCGCCGCCGACGTGTTCGGCGCCAGCCTACCCGTCCGCTTCGTCATCGACCCGGAGCTGTTCCAGGCCGCCCGCCAGGAACAGGAAGAAGAGCGGCGAGCGGGGGGCGTTAGCCCCCCGGTTGCCGACCGCCCGGACCTACCCTCTTCACCGGGGGGCTTACGCCCCCCGCTCGCCGACGCCCCGGCGGCTCCCCGCAAGGGGAAGAAACCAGCCGAAGGCCCGACACTCTTCGACGGCCTGGTCGCGGAATCGATTCCTCAGAAGGTCGAGCCGCGCGCCAAGCCCGCCCGCCGCTGGCACAAGTTGAGCGAGTTCGTCGTGGGCCCGTGCAATCGCGTGGCCGTCGCCTCCGCCCTGAGTGTCGTCGAGGAGCCGGGGCAGACGGCCAACCCCCTCGTCCTGCACGGCCCCGTCGGCACCGGCAAGACGCACCTCCTCGAGGGCATCTACGCCGGCCTCCGCCGCGCCCGCGCCGAGACGCGCGTCCTTTACGTCACCGCCGAGGACTTCACCAACCGCTTCGTGCAGGCCATGCGCACCGGCAAACTGGCGGCGTTCCGCCGGCACTTCCGCGAATGCGACGCCCTCCTCGTCGATGACCTCCATTTCCTGGCCGGCAAGAAGGCGACTCAGGAGGAGTTCCTGCACACCTTCGACGCCCTGCTCGCCGACGGCCGGCAAGTGGTGGTGACCTGCGACTGTCACCCCCGCCTGGCGGACGAGTTCCCGCCGGAGTTGGCCGACCGCCTTCTGGGCGGCGCCGTCTGGGGTTTGACGCCCCCCGACGAAGAGACGCGCCTCGCCATCCTCCGGGTCAAGGCCGCCGCCGGCCCGGCCCTGATCGCCGACGAGGTGCTGCGCCTGCTCGCGGTCCGCCTGCACGGCAACGTCCGCGAGCTGGAAGGGGCGTTGCACAGCCTGCGCCACTACGGCCGCGTCACCGGGGGGGCGATCGACCTGCCCCTGGCGCACGAGGCGCTCGCCGACCTGCTGCGCCACGCGGTGCGCGGCGTGCGCCTGTCCGACGTCGATGCGGCGGTGTGCCGGGCGCTAACCCTGGACGGCGGCGCCTTGCAGTCGAAGGGACGGGCCTGGGCGGTCAGCCACCCGCGCATGCTGGCGATGTTCCTGGCGCGCAAGCACACCGCGGCCGCTTACAGTGAGGTCGGCGCCTACTTCGGCGGCCGAAACCACAGCACCGCCGTCGCCGCGGAGAAGAAGGTCCGCCGCTGGATCGCCGACGACGGCGAACTGGTTCTCGGCGAACGGCGCCTGCGCGTCCGCGAAGTCGTCGAACGGGTGGAGCGCGAGTTGCTGCGCTAGTACGGAGACAAGGGATCTGTTGTTCGACCCCTGCCGGCTTGCCCGGCAGGTGAAGGAGGTCGCCTGCTAGATGGGGGCGAGCGCGGACGATAACCCCCTTCCCCTCCTAGCCGCCGACCTCCGTCACCTGCCGGGCAAGCCGGCAGGGGTCGGGGTAGGGACACGGTCCCGGCCCTAGCCGGCGACCTCCTTCACCTGCCGGGCAAGCCGGCAGGGGTCGAACAACAGGTTCCTTGATACGGCACGAGTCACCGTTTGTGCGATGGCGCAAGCGGCACAACCCGCAACAACCTTGCGGGTTGTACCGCCTGTTCGGAAAGGGTAACTTGCAGGCCGGGCACAACGATTCCTTTTCGTCGTACTTTGGCGGGGATCCGGTCGATTCTAGTTATGCCCGTGGCGGCGACGGTCGGGAGATGACCCGGGCCGCGAGCGGGGAGTGACGGGATCCCGGTAACGGGTGGGGGAGTTCGGGGGGCCGGACGGCTACCTTGAGCCGCCCGAACCCACGAACCCGTGTGGTGTCAACCAGCCAAAGGAGTGGCAATGAAACGGTTTGCCGTGCTCGCCGCCGTGGTCGTCCTCTGCCTGAGCAGCGGCGCCGCCCGCGCCAGCTGGGGCAGCCTGACGTACAGCGGCTATCAGCCCTGGTGGAACATCTTTGCCCACCGCAACAAGTGCCTCACCCCGGAAGAGGAGCGCCTCCAGAAGTTTTGGCACGACTACTACCACGCCCTGAAGGAGTACTACGCGGCCCTCGATCACATCGACTGGGTGGCGTACTACAAGAACCACGGCTACCAGATCAACGGCGGCTGTGGCCCCGGCGGTTGCGGCCAGCGCATCAACTACGCCCCGGTCTTCGTCAGCCCGAGCATGCAGTGGGCCATCCCGAACAGCTGCATCCAGGGCCCGCCGGCCATGTGCGGCGGCGGCTACAGCCCGCCCTACGCCGGGGCGCCGTATTAACCAGGTCGCGGGGTTGACTGTCCGCTGCCTTCGCGGAACGGGGCCGGGGCGTCCTCACCGACGTCCCGGCCTTTCGTCGTTTCCGGCGGCCCCCTCATTTCCCGCGCGGCTTACCAGGGCAGGCCCTCTTTTCCCGCCGGAAAGTCGCCGCCACTCGTTCTCTCCCTCTCTCATGGGGTAGACTTGGCCCGGAGGGAACCGGCGTTCCTTCGGGAAACCCATAGGTTGAAAGGAGTCACCATGAGAGCTACCCTGACGGGACTGGCCGCGGCGGCTGTGCTGGGATTGGCCGGCTCGTCCGTCCACGCCGACCCGTTCTCTTGCTGTGCGCCGCATTGGGGCGACGGCTGCGTCTGCAACTCACCCTTCTGGGTGGCCAACGGCTGCGGCTGCTGGTACGGCCCCAACTACTGCTTCCACTCGCCTTGCCTACCCTGTCAACCCTTCAGCGGTATGATCACGGTTCCGAAGGAATTCGAGAAGAACCAGGCACCCGCTTACGCCAGCATGCCCGGCATGAACCCCCAGGGAGGGTACGGCCCGGCTGGCCATGGACCAGGCGGATACGGGCCAGGCGGATACGGGCCAGGCGGATACGGGCCGGGCGGCTACGGACCGGGCGCCTACCCGCCGGGCGGCTACCCGGCGGGGCTTCAGCCGCCCGGTGGCTACGGCCCGTTGGGCTACGGGCCTGGCGGGATGCAACCGCCCGGCGGCAAGGGGCCGTTGGGCTACGGGCCGGGTGGGATGCAACCGCTCCCCGGGATGCAATCGCCGGGCGGGTACGCGGGGCTCCAGCCACCCGGCGGCTACGGGCCGTTGGGTTACGGGCCGGGCGGGATGCAACCGCTCCCGGGGCTCCAGCCGCCGGGCGGCAATGGGCCGTTGGGCTACGGGCCGGGCGGGATGCAACCGCTCCCGGGGATGCAGCCGCCGGGCGGCTACGCGGGGCTCCAGCCGCCGGGCGGCTACGGGCCGTTGGGCTACGGGCCGGGCGGGATGCAACCGCTCCCGGGGATGCAGCCGCCGGGCGGCTACGCTAGGCTCCAGCCGCCGGGCGGCTACGCTAGGCTCCAGCCGCCGGGCGGCTACGGGCCGTTGGGTTACGGGCCGGGCGGGATGCAACCGCTCCCGGGTCGACAGCCGTTGCCTGGGGGTCAGGGGTTGCCCGGTCTGTCGCCCTTCGCCGGCTTGCAGCCGCTCCCCGGCCTCCAACCGCCGGGGGGTTATCCCCCGGGGCTGCAGCCCCCGGGAGGTCTACAACCCCTGCCCGGGTTACAGCAGTTGCCGGGGGTGCCGCCCGTGGCAGGTCTACAGCCGCTGCCCGGCTTGCAGCCGTTGCCTGGCCTGCAACCGTT
>DATFNV010000202.1:0-6497 GCA_035266225.1 Gemmataceae bacterium | reverse complement strand
TCCCCCTTGAGTGCCGCCAAGGCCACCTGGGCCTTGAACGCCGCTGCGTGAGCCTTCCGCTTACGTGCCATTGCTTTCCCCTTCCCTGGACTGCCTACAGTAGCTTAGTCGGCTGTCCAGTTTTCGGGGTCCACTATAGTCGAAGCCTGGATTCTCTCGGCCGAACACCTCGGGGAACTCGATTTCCCAATGGAACGGCGTGATGCCCTTCGGCTCGTCGCGCAGCGCCTTCTCCGCCGCGGTCGGGCGCAGGTTCATGTTGCCCGTGCGCAGGTATTCGGTGATCTGGGCGAGCAGGTCGTTGCGCCGTTCCTGGCGCTTGCGGTCGTTGTCGGCCCCGAAGAACGCCGCCACGACGAGGTTCCCGGCGAAGCGCACCAGGTTCAGCGTTCCGTCCGCCGACGCGAGCTTCTGCTGCTTGAGATGGAAGGGCACCTCGTCACCGGCGTTGATGATCTCTTGTCGGGTGCGGGTGGCGACGAGCAGCGCTTCCGTGACGCGGTCCTGCCCGAGGATGTTCTGCTGCGGCCCGTCCTTCCAGTGGAAGCGAACGATCTGCTGCTTCGTCAGCCCCACCAACGAATCGCCGCAGCGCAGGGCGTGGTCGAGGAAGGTGAACGGGTGACCTTTCGCCAGCGTCACCAGCCACAGCGATAGCTTGGCGAGATCGACCGCCATCGGGTTCTTGTCCACGCCGTACAGGGAGCGCTGAGCGATCATCCGCTGGGCGAACAGTTCGGGCGTCTCGTCGGCGGGCACCCGGGGCATTTTGCCGTGGAAGTTCCAGGCCCTCAGGAGCGCGGCCCCCAGCTGCCGGCACGCTTCCACCAGGAACGCCCCGGAGCCCATCGCCGGGTCGCACACCTTCAGGCCGAAAATCTGCTCCGGCTTTGGCTGTTCGCCGAGTTGCTTCAACACCGGCTCCAGCGCCTTGCGGACGATCGGCTCGGTGAGGCTGCGCGGCGTGTAGTGCGAGCCGGAGCGGCGGCGCTCGTCGCTGGGCTGAAGGATCATGCTGCCGGCCGCGACGATGTTCGGCGTCACCTCCCGCGCCACCTTGCGTTCCAGGGCCGCGACCGCGTCCCCCGGCGTCTTCGCAGCCTTCAGCGCGTTGAGAGATGCGGGGGACAGCGACTGGTCCGTCAGCTCCTTGAGGCGTTTGCCGCGCTGCTCGGGCGCCAACGCCAGCAGGTCGGCCAGGTTGACCGTAACCGGCGCGCCGTGGGCCTTGACCGCGACGGACGGCCCCACGGCCTTCTCCAGCCGGAAGCCCATCATGGCTTCGTAGACGGAACCGATCTGCTCCACGTCCAGCGCGCGGTAAGACAGTCGCTCGCCGTCGAGGATCAGCAGGTTGTCGAGGACGCGGTAGACCACGCCGTCGGGGACCATCGGGACATCGAGGCGCTCACCCGCAACGCGCTGGGAGCGCGGCGGCCGGCCTTCGAGGAACGGGTAGCGATCCGGATCGAAGAGGTAGCCCTTGCGCGGCGGCAGGACCAGTCCCTTGTGCTTCGCCCCGTCGTGGACGATTCGGAACAGGGCCAGCAGCTGCGCCCAGGCCCCATACCGCTGGTCCATCGTGTCGGGGTAGCGGCCGGCGTCAGCGCGCAGCCGCTCGAATAGGCCGGTGACGGCGTAGTAGTTGACGTAGACCGCGTCACCGGACATCAGGCCGCGGTCTTCGGCGTAGAGTACGAAGACCAGCCGCAGCAGGACCGTCAGCAGGCCGGCATAGACATCGTCCGGGTTCTCGGTGAGCACCTGGCGGAGCAGGTTCCCCTTGCGCTGGTCGTCGGCGGCCTGGAAGCCGCGCAGCAGATCGAAGAGGGCGGCCAGCACCTGCCCGGCCAGGCGCGTCGAGACGGTGTTTTGGTACTTGCGACTGGCGGCGAGGATGGCGGGCAGTCGTTGCTTCTCCGGATTCGTGAAGAGACGCTCGGATCGCAGGAGCATGTGCAGGGCGGCGAGGATCGGCCGGCCTGGCACCTCGGCCATTGCCCGCACCGGGAAGGTCAAGTGTCCCGCCGACTCCCCGCGCGGCGCGTAGGCGAGCCGAAGCTGGATGCCGTTGACCAGAAGGCCGAGCGGCACCTGTGTCTCACGCAAGAGCCGCTCGAAGCGCGCCTGCGGGCTGGCCTTCCAGTGGCGGTCGTCGGCAGGGTGTTCCTCGTCGAGCGCCAACCCGGTCGGTAGGATCTGAATCAGCATCAGCCACGGGGGCGCAGTGGGCGCATCCGCTGCCGGGTTCTGTGGGGCGGGCCCCCGGACGGCGTAGGTCGGCCGCAGTGGCGGCTCGTGGTAGTCGGTCAGGGGGACTTCGAGCGAGTCGGGAACCGGCTCCGCCTCCGGAGTGCCGAGGAAGTCGGACGGCCGCCAGCCGAAGACGCCACAGAGCAAACCGCGCAGGTCCTCGACGGACGCGACCGGCTCGCTCTCGCCGACGGGCACCTCCCCGACCCACTCCTTGAAGCGATTCTGCACGTCAATCACGTCGCGATCGACGTAGGCCCCGGCATCGACCAGGGCGGCCGGAGAGACGACGAGGCCGACCGGCTGGAGGTAGCCGAGCCATTCCTGATGCGCCAGCACTTCCGGGTCCTTCGCCATGCGTGTCACCCCGTCACCGGCCAGAGATAGACCAGGCCGACCGGCTCGATGCGCCGCGCCTTGACTCGGTAGACCTCGCGGACGCGCTCCGGCTCGGTCTTCAACTCGTTCTCCAGCGCTTCCAGGCGAATTCTCCAGTGCCGGCGGTTGGCCTCCATCTGCCGCCTCTCCTCCTCGAACAGACTCAGCTGGATGTCCCGGGTTTTCTCCTCCGTGACGACGATGGCCTTGCGCTGCCTCTCCAGGATGCCGCGCATGTCGTCCGCCTCCTTGTCGCCTCGCTTCTTCAGCAGTCCCTCGGCCTCCGCAGCCAATCTCTCGCCGCGCTCCTGCAAGTGCGGCAGCAGTTCGCTCACGTCCTGCGGGGCTGCCGCCTGGAACCGCTGCGCTTGCTCGCGGGGGATCGCGTGTTCTCCCGAAGGCAGCAACGCCTTCTCCAGCAGGTCGAGCGTTGTCCCCTCGCCCTCCCGCCCGAAGACGTCGAGGGGACGCTGGGCACTTTGGGAAGGCGGATACCAGTACGCCGTTACCGCGATCAGTTCCTCGTGGAGTCGGGCGGCCCCGGTGCCGTACAGGCACAGGCGACCCAGTAGCAGGACTCGCGGCCGCGTGTCGGCCGTGCTGGCCAGGCAGGCCCGCGACAGGTCGTTATAGACGAAGCCCTGGGCGGTGAACCGCCCGAGGAGGCGCTGCACCAGGCGGTGCTCCAGGTGCAGGTGGACGACCTTGTCCGTCATGGTCTTGGGGGCGTCGAAAACCACCGGCCGCAGCGGGGCCTGCCGTCGCCACTCCCAGAAGGTTTGCTCCTTCTGGCGGGGCGCGCGGAGCGTGTCGAGCGTATCGGCCCAGGTCGCATCGGCCCCAAACCGCTCGTGCAGAGCCGGCATCTGGAAGTGCGATGAGTCGGCTTGCATCGGCTGGAGCGAGCCGGCCTGCATCAGCTCCAGGGAGCAGGAGAGCGCCTCGCGGAAGTGGCCGGTGTCAAGGCCGGTCCACTTCTTGGAGGCGTCGAGCAGCTTCCGCAGTGTGTCGAGCTGTTCGAGCAGCTTCTTCGGGGGCTCGCGTGCGGGTTCCAACTCCTCCGTGACGGTTGTTTTGATCGCGGCGTCAACATCGGCGCCCGCGATGGACCGAGCCGTTTCGTCCGCCCGGTCGTGGCGGATGCCCTGGCGCATCGTGTCTGCCAACTTTTCCTCGACGACCGGGGACAGGCTGCCCAACTCGCTCTTGATCGTTTCGGTCTTCTGCACGATCGCCTTGAGCACGCGGTCCTCGACTCGCTGGCTGTAGACGAAGTAATGGCAGGAGACCTTGTCGTTCGGCTGCAATTTGCGGTCGATGCGGCCGTTGCGTTGCTCCAGGCGGGCGGGGTTCCAGGGGACGTCGAAGTGGAACAGGTTCCAGCAGTAGAACTGCAAGTTGAGGCCCTCACGAGCCGCGTCCGTGGCCAGGAGGATGCGCAGGGGATGCTTCTGCGGGTCGGTATTGAACGCCTGCTTGATCTCCGCGCGTTTCGCGGTGGGGGTTGGACCGTGATACACCTCGATGCGTTCCTCGGCACGATCGGTCTCCGCTATGGCCTCCTCCAGCCGCCGGCGGAGGTAGCGCAGCGTGTCCTCGTATTCGGTGAAGATCAAGACGCGCAGGTCATTCCACGCTGGCGGCGCGCCAGATGGGGCCTCGCCAAGTTCAGGCAGAGCGGGGCACATGTGTTCGCGTATCCAACCGATAAGGTGGCGGACCCGGGCGTCGGGCTGGCTGCGCGCTTGCTGGGCGATCCGCTCCATCTCGTCCAGAAGGGCCAGCTCCTTCGAGGAAACGCTGCCGGCGGCGAGCGTGGCCGCTTCGACCTGGGAGTCCTCCTCCTTCGCCAGTTCCTCTTCCGGGAGGGTGGCACGGTCGTCGTCGCTGCCGGGGGACTCGCCGAGTCGGTCATACAGACCCGGTGCCGGCTCCGGGGCGGCCTTTCCTGCTGCTTCGGCCTGCTGCCGCTCGATCGTGCGGCGGTGTACGCGGAGGGTGCGTGCGAACGCCTCGATGGAGGAGAGCAGGCGCTGCTGGAGGCCACAGACCAGGAGGGCCGCGGCCGCCCGCTTGCGTTTCGTCTCGCCGCTGAGCCGCTCCTCACGCAGCCCGCGGTAGCGGTCCAGCAGCACCGATAGCCGCAACTCGGGGGCATCTTCGGGCAAGCCGTCGAGGTCGATCTGCCGGACGATCCGCAGGGGAAGGCCCCCGTCGATGGAACGGATGTCATCCTTGAGCCGGCGCACCATGACGTCTTCGAGCAGCTTCTTCTCCTTGACCGGCACGCCGCGGCAGAAGCGTTGGGGGTCGAGGATCTCCAGAAGGGCGGAGAAGCTGTTGGAGTGGCCGTTGTGCGGCGTGGCCGACAGGAACAGCCGGTGCTCGAAGCGCGGGGCCAGGTCGCGGATGGCCGACGTGATCCGTGAGTCGATGGCGTACTTCTGGCCGCTGGACGGGGCTGCGTGGTGTGCCTCATCGAGGATGAGCAGCGAGCCAGGGCGGAAGCGCGTGAGCCAATCGCGCAGGGTGCCGGCGTAGGCTTCGTCAATGAGCAGGCGGTGCGAGACGAGGAAGCGGCTGTGGGTGGTCCACGGGTTGACGCCGTAGCCGCGTTCCCTGCGGACGCGGGCGATGTAGTCGCGGTCGAGGACCTCGAAGGTCAGGCCGAAACGATTCTCCAGCTCCTCCTGCCACTGCGGCAGGACGGAGGGCGGGCAGGCGACAACGATGTCGCGGACCTTCTTCCTCAGGAGCAGCTCGCGGGCGATGAGGCCGGCTTCAATCGTCTTGCCGAGGCCGACGTCGTCAGCGATGAAGAGGTTGACGCGGGGCAAGAGCAGGGCCTTGCGCAGCGGTTCGAGCTGATAGGCGAAGATGTTGATGCCGGCCCGGTACGGGGCCTGGAAGAGTTTCGGGTCGGTGGCGGTGACGCAGTTCCAGCGGAGCGTGTGCAGGTAGGCCGAGAACTGCCGCGGCGGGTCGAAGCCGCGGATGGCGATGCTGCCCCAGGACTCCCCGCCCAGCACCTCGGCATCGACCTCCATCTCCCAGAGCGCTTCGAGGGGCTGCCCCTGCGCGTCGTCGTCGAGGCACGCGAGACGGACGAGAGTACATTCCGTCGCCGATGGAGCATCGACGACGTCTTCGACGAGGTAGCGGCGCTGGCGGACGCGGACGATCTCACCTCGTCGAGGGGGCGGTGCGGCGGGGGGCATCGTCTCTCCGGGCTTGGCGTCGGAACGAACGAACGAAGCTGTTCAGGTAGGGGTCGATTATCGCCCTGCCGAAGCCGTGCGCCAAGCGGTTGCTTGAAATTGTTTACGGGAGAGACGAAGAACAACTCGCGAGAACGCTGGGACGGTTACGGTTCGTTCGGTGCAAGACTGGCGCAGGGTCGCCGTGACGGCCTTCTTGTTGGCGGCTGCGCCGGCCCCGGCACGGGGCGACAGGGACCAAGCCCAGCCCAGCAGGGCGACCGCTGCCAGGGCGCAGATCGTAGCTCGCGACGTCATTACTCACCCCACGCCCTTCGAGAAGGGAATAGGCGTAGGGCCGATCGTCCCGCGCCGCGCACGGTGCGGCGACAGAAAAGCCAGGGGGCGAGCGATGGTCCGCGAGTCGCTCATCAAGAGTCATCGTGGCCCAACGTCGCTCAGTTTGGTTTAGCGTTACTACCGGGTTACTACCCCGTAGGCCAACCTTGACGCACGATGGTTGCGCTGGTACGGTTGCATGCCGGATCGCGACATCAAGAGGACATCTTCCCATGCTTGAACGAACCCGAAGATGCCCTTATTGCCACCGCAAGATTGACAAATCGTCGGCGGAAGCGGTGGAAAACCCCTTCTGCCAAGCCTGCCTTT
>DATFNV010000201.1:0-7599 GCA_035266225.1 Gemmataceae bacterium | reverse complement strand
GTCCTAACCTAGCGGAATACGCCGCCGAAGCGAGGAAATTCCCCGAAGCCGCGCCGATCCCTTCCCGAAAGCGATCGCTGCGCATTCAATAAGAAAGAGGATGGGAACGTGCCCGGCGTTCGCGCCCGATCCCGGAGCGAGGGGTCGGGCGATGATTGAAACAAACCCCACAAGGTACTACGCTGCGGCCGATCTAGTAATTTGTTCAGCCCCTGCTCGCACCAGGAATAAGGAGGGGGTGAACTTTTCGCGCGGGCTTCCTGTCCATACAACACACGACTCTGCCTCGGCGGAGGCCGTGCCGACCTGGCGCGCCGGAAGGATCAAGAGGGCATGGGTTCTGCAAGGGAATTCCCCTTGCGTGGCCCATTCCACCCTCCTATACTTACCCTTTCCACGCTACAGGCCGCGCCAGCGTAGCTCAACGGTAGAGCATCGGTTTTGTAAACCGAGGGTTGCGGGTTCAAGTCCCACCGCTGGCTTGCCCGAACAGGGAGGTGGCCGACACGCGAGGGAAGGCAAAAAGCAAGCGGGCAGATGGCAGAGTGGCCAATTGCACCAGACTGTAAATCTGGCGGTCTCCGACCTACGCAGGTTCAAATCCTGCTCTGCCCATTCGGACAATTGGGATGCGGGAGTAGCTCAATTGGCAGAGCCGCGGCTTTCCAAGCCGCTGGTTGCGGGTTCGACTCCCGTCTCCCGCTCGTTTGGTGGGTTTCATGGACGAAGTGATTGCTAAGCGGTGCCCGAAATGCCAGAGGGATTTGCCTCTGTCTGATTTCGGGGTTAGAACGAACGGCAGGCGGCAGCCCTGGTGTCGAGCCTGTCAGTGCAGCTACCAGCGCGAGTATTACGAGCGGCACAAGGCTTACTACCTCAAGCTCCAGGACGAACGCGTGGAGCGCAACCGCCGTGCTATTCGCGAGGCCAAGGATGTTCCTTGTGCGGACTGCGGAAAGCGCTACCCGCACTACGTCATGGATTTCGATCATCGCCCCGGCGAGAAGAAATGTTTTAACTTGTCGATTGCAGCGGGCCAACCCCGGCTATCGTGGACAAGGATGCTAGCTGAGATCGCCAAGTGCGACATCGTGTGTGCGAACTGCCACCGCGAACGCACCTATCAGCGCAGGATCGCGCAGCGTAACGACGCGGATGCCGCTGCTGTAGCTCAGTGGTAGAGCGCTTCATTGGTAATGAAGAGGTCGAGGGTCCGACTCCCTCCAGCAGCTCTCGGGAGTGATCCCCGTTTTTGGAGTAACACCTTGCCCCGGGCGTTCGGCCTGGGGTGCCTGTTTACGATTCTCGCGGAGGGACGGATGGCTAAGGACGTTTTTGAGCGAACCAAGCCGCACGTGAACGTCGGCACGATCGGGCACATCGACCACGGTAAGACCACCCTGACCGCGGCGATCTTGATGCGCCAGGCGTTCAAGAACAAGCCCGGCGCGAAGGTCAAGACCTACGCCGAAATCGCCAAGGGCGGTATCGTCCGCGACGAGAACAAGACGGTCACCATCGCCGTGTCGCACGTCGAGTACGAGACGCCGCTCCGCCACTACGCGCACATCGACTGCCCCGGGCACGCCGACTACATCAAGAACATGATCACCGGCGCCGCCCAGATGGACGGCGCCATCCTCGTCGTCGCCGCCAATGACGGCCCCATGCCGCAGACGCGCGAGCACCTGCTGCTGGCCCGCCAGGTCAACGTCCCCTACATCGTCGTCTTCCTCAACAAGATCGACACGGTGGACGACCCCGAGTTGCTCGAGCTGGTCGAGATGGAGATGCGCGAGCTACTCAGCAAGTACGGCTTCCCCGGCGACGTCATCCCGATCATCCGCGGCTCGTCGAAGCCGGCCCTGGACTCGCAGGGCAAGGACGCCGCCGCCTGCAAGTGCATCGATGACCTGATGACCGCCCTGGACACCTACATCCCCAATCCGCAGCGGGAGGAGGACAAGCCGTTCCTCATGTCGATCGAGGACGTCTTCTCCATCAAGGGCCGCGGTACGGTCGGCACCGGCCGCGTCGAGCGCGGCCGCTGCAAGGTCGGCGACGAGGTCGAGATCGTCGGCCTGATGAAGGCGCCGCGCAAGACGGTCGTCACCGGCGTCGAGATGTTCAACAAGACGCTGGATTACGCGATGGCCGGCGACAACGTCGGCGTGCTGCTGCGCGGCATCGAGCGCACCGACCTGGAGCGCGGCCAGGTGCTCGCCAAGCCCAACTCGATCACGCCGCACACGAAGTTCGAGGCCGGCATCTACGTGCTGACCAAGGAGGAAGGCGGCCGGCACACGCCGTTCTTCAGCGGCTACCGGCCGCAGTTCTACTTCCGCACCACCGACGTGACCGGCAACATCACCCTGCCCGAGGGCATGGAAATGTGCATGCCCGGCGACAACGTGCCGAAGCTCACCGTCGAGCTGATCGCCGAATCGCCCATCGCCATGGACGAGGGGCTCCGCTTCGCCATCCGCGAAGGCGGCCGCACCGTCGGCTCCGGCGTCGTGACGAAAATCTTGCAGTAACCACCGCACGCCGCTTGCGGCTTCGCACGACTTGCGAAGCCGCAAGCGGCCCATGGGATGATCCATCGATGCGCGAGTACGTTTGGCTGGAATGCACCGTGTGCGGGGCCCGCAACTACCGCACGCAGAAGGAGACGCGCGGGGCGAACCGGCTGGAGCTGAAGAAGTTTTGCCGCAAGGAGCGCAAGCATACGCCCCACAAGGAATCGCGGAAGAAGTAGCTCTCAGCTTTCAGCCGTCAGTTCTCAGCCCGCACCGGCGGCGATATTCGACCGGGGCGGCGTCTGTTGGCTGATAGCTGATAGCTGACGGCTGAAAGCTGCGAAGGGGTGTAGCTCAATTGGTAGAGCAGCCGTCTCCAAAGCGGCAGGTTGGGGGTTCGAGTCCCTCCGCCCCTGTTCCTCGACGCTCGGTCGATGGTGTCCGCCTTTCGACCCGCCGGTCCCAGGATGGGGGGGCGGCCGACCCTCCTCGACCGGCATCCCGCAAGTGAAGGATGTGCCATGTCCCTGGCGCTGAAGAACCCGGAAACCTCAAGTCCGGGCCTGCTCGACCGGCTCCACGTCGGCATCCTGGCCGGGGTGGTGTACGTTCTCGCCGGCCTCGCCATCGTTTGCGCGCTGCTGCCGTGGCTGTGGTGGAACGTGGCCCACGTGCCGCGCACCCCGCTGTTCGCCGCCGTGCTGGTGCTTGTCGGGCTCGGCCTGGCGGCCGGGTTCGTCTACGCGGGGCTCGTCGGCCTCAGCCGCTACGCGGTGCCCGGCGTCAAGGCGGGCATCTTCACCGCCCTGGTGACGCTGCTGCTCATCGTCCTGCTGACGCGCGGGGCGAGCAGCTTCTTCGAGGGCTTCGTCTACGATAGCCGCTCGATGCCCGAGACGCTCGGCGTCATCCTTACTGCCGCCGTCGGCGTGGTGCTGCTGGCCCTGGCGGGGCGATTCATCTTCCTGGCGCCCAATTTCGGGCCGAAGATGATGGCGTTTGAAGAGCAGGGCTGGTTCAGCACGACGAGCTTCAAGCGCAGCCAGGGGCAGCGCGTCCGCCGCGGCACCATCGTGGGCGTCCTCGCCCTGGTCGGTTGCGGCATCTACGCGATGGTGGCCCACGCGACGCTGGCGGGCACCACGGACTGGGCCGTCAACATCCCCTTCACCGGTACGGAAACCGTGACGGCCCTCAACGACGCCGTCGTGGTAGCTCCCGACGTCAAGCCCGGCGACGAGATCAAGCTCGGCGCCTTCAAGGAGATGAACCACAGCCTGAAAGAGGGCTACCAGAAACTCGACGAGGACGTCGAGGTGGAAACGGAGACGACGACCCTCAAGGGCCAGAAGGGCGACGTCATCACCAAGGCGAAATACGACGATCTGCGCAAGGCCCTCGCCAAGGAGAACCGGAAAGATCCGCTGACCAAGCCGCTCGAGCCGGCGACCGGCATCCAGAAGTACGTGGGCCTGGTCCTGCTGCCGGACGTCAAGTACAGCCTTCCGTTCGTGCTGGCGGCGCTGGCGATCTGGTTCGCCTGGCGCGTCGTCAACGTGCCGTCGTTCGCCGACTTCCTGATCGCCACCGAGGCGGAACTAAACAAGGTGTCGTGGACGACGCGGCGGCGGCTGATCCAGGACACCATCGTGGTGCTGGCCACCGTCGTCTTGTTCACGATCTTCCTGTTCGTGGTGGACGTCGCCTGGGGCCAGATCCTGAGCCTGAAGGCCGTCGGCGTGCTCAAGTTGCCCGAGAAAGGTCCGGGGAGCCAGACGCCCGACCAGAAATGGTAAGCCGCCGGCGATGAGATTCCCCATTGCTGCTGGGGCCTGTCCCATGACCAACGACATCCCAACCCTGCCGCCCGTAACGCCGCCCTCCCCGGAGACGGTGAGCCCGCCGCCCCCCGAGGCGGCGGCCCCCGTTCCTGCGCCCGCACCGTCCCCCACCGAGGAAGCGGCCCTCGCCGCGACCGGCGAAGGTGTTCCCGCCGCCGCGGCCGAGACGCCGCCGCCGTCGGAGCCGTCGGCCGCCGTCGCTCCCGAACCACCCGCGGAGGAAGCACCGGCGCCGGCGGAGCCGAAAGCTCCCGAGCCGCCGCCGAGCAACAAGCATTGGTACGTCGTCAAGGTGCAGAGCGGCCGCGAGGAGTCGATCAAGGAGGCCGTCGAGCGACGCGTCAAGATCGAGGGACTCGAGGAGTTCTACGGGCAGATCGTCATCCCGGTGGAGAAGGTCGTGGAGATGCGCAACAGCAAGCGCGTCACGCGCGAGCGCAAACTCTACCCCGGATACCTGATGGCGGAAGTGGAGTACAACGACCGCGTCCTGTACCTCTTCCGCGAGACGTCGGGCGTCGGCGACTTCGTCGGCGCCGGCGTCAACCGGGCGCCGACGCCGATGACGCCGCGCGAGGTCGAGCGGATGATGCGCAAGACGCCGGGCGGTCCGGAGCAGGAGGCGAAGGAGGTCCACGGCAAGCCGCCGGTCGATCGCGGCGACCGCGTCAAGGTCAAGGACGGCACCTTCGCCGGCATGGAGGGCGAGGTGAAGGAGGTCATCGAGGCCAAGAGCCAGGTGCGTGTGGAACTGGTGATCTTCGGCCGGCCGGTGCCGGTGGACCTGGAGTACTGGCAGGTCGAGCCGGTTTAGCATACAACAAATGTTTCCCGTTTAGCCGCGAGCACACGCCGCTTGCGGCTTCGCAGGTTCGTGCGAAGCCGCAAGCGGCGTGCGGTCGCGGCTAAACAATTGCAGCGCGCGAAGGACAGACCATGGCGAAGCAGGTGACGGCGCAGATCAAGCTCCAGTGCCCCGGCGGGCAGGCGACGCCGGCGCCGCCGGTCGGCCCGGCCCTCGGCCAGCACGGCGTCAACATCGGCCAGTTCGTCAAGCAGTTCAACGACCGGACCGCCGACGCCCGCGGCACGCCGCTGCCGGTGGTCATCACGGTCTACTCGGACCGCACGTTCGACTTCGTGATCAAGAGCCCCCCGGCCGCCATCCTGCTGAAGCAGGCGGCCGGCATCCCCATCGAGAAGAAGAAGGGCGGCGAGGTGCTTCCCCCGGAGGAGAAGGCCAAGGGGACCGGCAAGTACAAGGGCTTCAAGGTCACGAAGGCGCAGGTCGAGGAGATCGCCAAGAAGAAGATGCAGGACCTCAACGCCGGCGACCTGGAGCACGCGGCCCGCATCGTGGCCGGCACCGCCCGCAGCCTCGGGATCACGGTCGAGTAATCGTTTAGCCGCCGCCCTCGGGGCGGCGCTCCTGGGACATATTGAGACGACCAATCATGGCGAAGAAACCGCAAGCGGCCGAAGGGACGGAAGCGCCCGCCGGGCAGACACCCGAGGCCCCCGCCGAACCGAAGGCCGAATCGAAGAAGGAGAAGGGGAAGAAGCCGGCCGCCGACAAGGCGAGCCCCGCCGCGCCGCCCCCGGCCGCGCCGCCGGCCCCAGCCGCCGCACCGGAAGGGACCGCGCCCACCGCGCCGGCCGCCGCCCCGTCGGCTCCCCCCGCGCCGGCGGAGGCGAAGAAGAAGAAAAAACCGGGCATCGCCCCGCCGCGCGGCAAGAAGCTGCGGAACCAGCTGAAGAACATCCGGCAGAAGATCGCCAAGGAGTCGCCGGCCCCGCTCAAGAAGGCCATCAGCCTCCTCAAGTCGGTCAAGCGCGCCAAGTTCGACGAGACGGTCGAGGTCCACATGAAGCTGGGCATCGACACGACGCAGAGCGACCAGATGATCCGCGGCAGCGTCTCGCTGCCCCACGGTGTCGGCAAGACGGTTCGCGTCGTCGTCTTCTGCCAGGGCGACAACGTGGCCAAGGCCAAGGAGGCCGGCGCCGACTACGCCGGCTCCGACGACCTGATCGAGAAGATCCAGAAAGAGGGCTGGACCGAGTTCGACGTCGCCCTGGCCACGCAGGATCTGATGGGCAAGGTCAGCCGCCTCGGCAAGGTGCTCGGCCCGCGCGGGCTGATGCCCACGCCCAAGGCCGGCACCGTCGTTCCCCCCACCGGCGACGTGGGCGGGGCGGTCAAGGAGTTCAAGGCCGGCAAGGTCGAGTACCGTGCCGACAAGGGCGGCAACGTCCACGCCGGCGTCGGCAAGATGAGCTTCGACGACGACAAGATCGCCGAC
Organism: Gemmataceae bacterium; assembly: GCA_035266225.1. Classification (GTDB taxonomy): domain Bacteria; phylum Planctomycetota; class Planctomycetia; order Gemmatales; family Gemmataceae; genus DATFNV01. Next base: position 936 of record DATFNV010000201.1, on the reverse strand, counting down.
AACGTCACCGCCTTCGTCGAGCAGGTCCGTGCCGTCAAGCCGTCCGGCGTCAAGGCGCATTACATCCAATCGATCACGCTGTCCGGCACCATGACCCCGGGCATCGGCGTGAGCATGTGATCGCACCGGGGGAACGACCATGAGCAAAGCGATCAAGCAGATGCAGATGGACGCCCTGAAGATTACTTTCGGGAGCGTTCAGGACTTCGTCTTGCTGAGCATCACCGGCCTGACGGCGCAGCAGGAGAACGGCCTGCGGCACACGCTGCGGAAGAAGAAGGTTCGCCTCCTTCAGGTGAAGAATAGCCTGGCCCGCCTGGCGCTGGACGACGTCGGCGTGAAGATCGGCAAGGACTCGCCCTACTGGGTCGGCAGCACGACCTTCGCCTGGGGCACCAGCAGCGCCGGCTCGCTGGCCCGTACCATCGAAGAGCAGCTGAAGAACCAGAAGACGGCGGCCCAGTACAAGGACAAGGTCAAGGTGAAGGGCGGTATCGCCGAGGGGCAGTTGGTCCCGTTCGACCTCATGGTCAAGATGCCGACGCGGGAGGAGGCCCTCGCCTCGGTCCTGGGGGCGATCCTCGGCCCCGCCTCGCAGGTCGCCGGTTGCCTCACCGGCCCGGCGGCGCAGGTCGCCAGCCAGATCAAGACCATCAGCGAGAAGAAGGAAGAAGAGGCCGCGCCCGTCGCCGCCACCGCCTAGCCGCTTGCGGCTTAGCGTTCGCGCCATCGAGGGATGGCGCGAACGCTAAGCCGCAAGCGGCTGTCATTACCGTGAAACTATTACGCGCGCTGCTTCCTACACGCACTCCCGCACTGAGAAAGGAACCCGGCAATGCCTGACGTCTCCCCCGACATCATCGACATCGGGGACAAAATCGCCGCCCTGACCATCGCCAAGGCGGTCCAGCTGAAGGACTACCTCAAGGAAAAGTA
>DATFNV010000200.1:0-7676 GCA_035266225.1 Gemmataceae bacterium | reverse complement strand
CTGCCGCTGCCAAAGCGAAGGCCGCCCAACCCGCCGTAGCTGCCGCCGCTGTAGCCGGTGGCCGCCCCGTTTGTCGTGTTCCCCGTCGTCCGGAACTGCCCATACCCCTTGCCGCTTACGTCGATCCGGCTGGCCGCGTCCACTATCAGCGTCCCGGTGACCTGTACCACCAGTTTGTACATCTGGCTGGTTGTTGATGTCAGGCTCGTCAATATGCCGCCGTTGACCACCGAAACCGCCGGAGCTACGAACTGACTCGCGATTAGCGTACCGCCGCTGACTGTCAGCGGACTGGCCGCCGTCATCGTCCCGGCCACCTGCACCTGGCCACCACTCGTCAAGGTCAGCGAACCATCCAGGGGCATCGACCCCGCCACATAGAGCGCGCCCCCCGCCGTGACCGTTAAGCCTGCTGCTGCTGGCAGGTGAAAGTCGCCCGGGAAGGAGAGCGCAGCCGAATTCTGCACCGTGACCGCGTTCTCGAAGTCGAGCGCCAGTGCCGCATGCTCCGGCTGCACGTTCGTGTTGCCGCCGCGGATGACCACGGCATCAGGGAACGTGTGGCTGGTCTCCCCCGGCAACCCCAAGGGAGTCGTGCCGCTGCCGCCTGCGCCGGCGTCGATGATCAGCGTCCCGTAGGCGTCCCCCGTCTTCTTCAGGTAGACCGTGCCGGCGCCACCGTCGCTGTTCCCCACGCCACCCAAAGCCGTGACCTTGCTTAGGTTGAACCCGCTCCAGTCCTGCGCGTACACCGCCACCCGGCCGCCGCCCCCCGCGCCGCCGTAAGTGCCGTTGCCGCCCGTCGCGTCGATGCTGCCGGCGCCCTGCAACGTCGTGACGGCCACGTAGATGCCGCCCCCGGCGCCGGCGCCTTCGTTGCTTCCCCCCCGGGCCAGGATCTGCCCGTCCAGCGTCAGCGTGCCGGCAGTGATGCGCACCAGGCCGCCGCCAGATGCCGTGCCGCCGCTGCCCCAGTCATTGGGGTCGGCATAGTCGCCGTACACCGCGTTGGTGCTGCCGCTGCCAAAGCGAAGGCCGCCCAACCCGCCGTAGCTGCCGCCGCTGTAGCCGGTGGCCGCCCCGTTTGTCGTGTTCCCCGTCGTCCGGAACTGCCCATACCCCTTGCCGCTTACGTCGATCCGGCTGGCCGCATCCACCATCAGCGTTCCGGTAACGTGAAGATCTAGTAAGTGAGTCGTGGTAGCCGAGTTCGCCGCGTGGGTCAACACACCACCGTCAAGGACCGAGAGGCTGGCCATATCCTGCTCGCCGTCCGTCGTCAGCGTCGCGTTGTCCACCGTTACGTCGGACCAAGTCGTCGCCGCTGCGGTCACTTGGGCCGCATTGCTGATGGCCACCGTCGAAACCGCTGACGCGGCGGCAATGTTCAAAGAACCGCCGGAGACGTCGAGTACTTCGTTGCTCTGGAGACTGTGGATCGAATCGTTCCCCTGGCGGTAGGTGATTGTCAGGTTGGCCACGGACCGGTTGATGATGACGTCGTCCGAGGCGCCCGGCACCTGCCCGGTGCTCCAGTTGCTGCCGACGTCCCAATAGCCGCTCTGGCCCACAGCCCAGGAGACGGCGGCGGGCGCGACACGATCCTCCAGCGGTTCGAGGATGGGGTGGTAGTACCGGCCGGAAGGCTTGGCCTGGGCCGTCCGAACGCGCCGCGGCTTGGACGTTTCGTGCGTACGCTTCTTGAAATTGCGCAGCCAGCCGTCAAACATGGTACGACCCTCTCTGGGCGAACAACTGTGCCGGCTTCACTTGACCAGCTATTGGGCGCCATCCCAAAAAGTGGCAACGGAGAATCAGTCGCCGGAAGTCTTTTCCGATTGCGGGTTTCTGTCGCATGCATGGATGCATGTATCACGATACGATGGTTACTCTAACAGGTATTCCTATTATACTTATTTGTGCGTAACCCCTTTGCCAATCACAACTTTCTGAGCGATAATGGCGGCAGTCAATATCCGTACATGCCACTTTTTGGGATTGCACCCCTAGCTATTCCGGGAGCCCCCGTCCGGTTTCGCAACGGGACTCCCCTCCCTCGGTATCAAGAAACCCCGACAAAACCCGACATCCCGAGCGCGAATTCCTTGCCGGCTGGTACACCGCCCCGGGCCGATGCCAGACGGGCCGTCAGGGAACCGTTGGGGACGGATGCGGCCAGGCGAGGCCGATGTCGTCCACTTGCTTACGGATGGCCTCGGGGTTACACACGGTGACGGTGCCGTCGCTGTTCCCCCACGCGAGCCGACTGCCGTCGCGGTTGAACAGGGGGGAGCAGGCAGGGGCCGTCTCAATTCCCAGAACGACCAGGGGGACCTTCTCGCCGCGACGAATGAGGGAATACCCTCGGCTCCTGCCGCCGGGGGCGTCGAGCACCAGGTAGTTTGCATCCGGGCTCAGGCACGCCGGAGGGACCGCCAGGGGCCCCAGCGTTTTTCCAGAGGCCACGTCCACCAGGATGCCCTGGTCGGCGTGCTCATAAGGGAAAATCGACAGGAGCCGGCCCGTCGGATCATGCGCCAGGGACGGGCCGAGCGTCTCTTGCAATGGGATCGACCAGCGTTCGGCGCCGGTGAGGGCGTCGAAGGAGATGGCGAATTGGCGCTTCCGGGCGTCCTCTTCTCGGACGATGTTCAAGACGAAGCAACTATCGTCGAGGGCAGCGGCCCAATCGAAGACGACTACGTTGAACGGCCTGGGCTCCGCGAGTGGCGTGGCTTTGTCCGGCCTCACCAACTCACGAAGCCTCCAGTCCTGATCCAGCGAGCCCGGCCGCTTCTCCAGGCGCGCAAGGAGCAACTTGCCCGTGGGATCGAACGCCACGACGTCAGCCAGTCCCAGCCCGAGCTTCCACGATCCCAGCACCCGGCCCGTGCCGACGTCCCATAAGCGCGCTTCATCCCGGGCGGAGAAGGCGAGGTGCCAGCCGTCACGGCTGAAGGCCAAGCCGGCGTTGTCGGCCGTCGTCCCCTTGGGGGCCTCGATCTTGCGCAGCAGTTGGTTTTTTTCGACGTCCCAGATCGCCAGTTCCCAAGTGTGCGCCAGGGCTGCGAGCCGCCGGCCGTCGTGTGAGAAGCACACCCGCGAGACCTGGCCGGTCAGCCCGTAGAGGGTCTGGATGCCACGGCCGAATTCCAGGTCCCAGACGTAAACTCCGCCCCGATGGAAGGGATGATTTCTGCTGCTGACGGCCAACTTCCTCCCGCTCCGGGAGAAGGCCAGGCCCGTAACGTGATCGCCGGAATCGAGTTCGAGGAGCAACCGCCCGCTGGCCGCATCCCAAAGGCGAGTTCTGGATCGCCCGCCGGAAGCCAGGATCATCCCATCCGGACTGAACGTTACGGCGAAGACGTCGTTGGCGGACCCGAGACACCTTGCGATGACTTGTATCGGCGCCAGGTCCCAGATTGTCACTGCACCGCCGGCGTCGCCGACTGCCAGTCGGCCCGTGAGCGTGCCATCGGAGTCCCCCTTCGGCGAAAGGCCGGCGTCGTGACTGAAGGCCAAGCCGTGGATGGTCATCCGCGTTGCTTTGAGGGTAGTCACCTCCTTACCCTCTGGGATCGATCGGAGCGTGATCCTTCCCTCCGCGTCGCCGATGGCGAGCAGGGAGCCATCGTCGGAGAAAGCCAGGGCCCGGGCGTAAGGCGCAGCGTGCTGAAACAGCAGCCGGCCCGAAGACCCTTGCCACACCGCCACTGGCGCCTTGCTCTGCCGGTTAGCAGCAGCCGCCGCGATCAGCGAGCCGTCGGGCGTCAGCGCCATGACGGGATGCCGGAGGTCGTTCGCGGCAAACATCAACGGGGGATCGTTAGCTGCGGTGAGGAAGCGGCACTCGCGGATCACTTGTCGTTTGGCTACGTCCCAGAGGAGTACCGATGAAGGAGCGCCTATCGCGAGTTGCAGCGGGGTCTCGTCGGGACGGAAGGCGACCGGTCCCGGCCCGGGTCGCTGCGATGTGACGAGTTCGCCGGTCGCACTGTCCCAAAGCCTGGCTCCCTCGAGCACACGATAACTGTCCCAATCACTCGTGCCCCCCAGGAGCAGCCGTTTCCCCGCCGAATCGAAGGCGACCGACGAGGCTTCGACCTGGCCAAGGGGCTCTCCCCCGCGCGCGTCAATCCCCGCCAAGGCAGCGGTCGCCTCGTTACGCAACTGCTCGTCCGGGTAGATGGCGGCGGCGGCGGCGGCAAGTTTCTGGGCTTCCTTCGACCAGCCGTTGACGTGGGGCCCCCGGCGCACGAGTTGGTGTTGTTGGAGAAAGGAGTCGCGCTGCCGATCCAGCGCGCGGCCTTTGGCCTCCTCTTCCCGGGCGTTGGCCTCTCGCTCCGGGGCGTCGGCCGCGATGGCGGCCCACGTCGCGGCGCCGAACAGCGCCACCAACAAAGCGACGATCGCCCCCAGCAAGCCCGCCACCCTGGGATTGCGCCGACACCAGCGCCAAACCCGTTCCGGTCCACCGACCGGCCGCCCCTGGATCGGCTCGCCGCGCTGGAAGCGGCCCAGGTCGTCCGCCAGCGCCTCCGCAGAACCGTAGCGCCGGGCGGGCTCCTTGCGGAGGCACTTCAGGCAAATCGTCTCCAGGTCGCGCGGCAGGCCCGGCCGGAGGAGGCGGGGAGCGACCGGGTCGCTGCTGCGTACCAGGTCGAGGGTTTCCAGCGGCGTGGCCGCGCGGAACGGCGGCCGGCCAGTGAGGCACTCGTACAGGATGGCCCCCAGACCATACACGTCGGCCGCCGGGCCGACCTCCTTGTCGCCGACCGCCTGCTCCGGCGCCATGTAGCCAGGTGTGCCCAGGACGGCGCCGGTTTGCGTGTCGCACTCCGGCGGCCCCTCCGTTGCCCCGGAGAGCAGCTTGGCGAGGCCGAAGTCGGCGACCTTCGGCGTGCCGTCGTCGGCCAGCAGGACATTGCCCGGCTTCAGATCGCGGTGGACGATCCCCTTGCCGTGGGCGGCGTGGACCGCCCGCGCCAGCGTCTCGACCAGCGCCGCGGCCGGCTGTGCCTCCAGCAGGTGGTCGGCGAGCTGCCGGGCCAGGGTGCTGCCGCCGACGTATTCCATCGCGAAGAAGGGCCGGCCGTCGTGCTCGCCCACCTCGTAGAGCGGCACGATGTTGGGGTGCTGCAAGCGGGCGATGACCTCGGCCTCGCGGCGGAAGCGGGCGGCGCTGTCGGCGCCGGCGCCGGGCCGGGTGTGGATCATTTTCAGGGCGACGAGGCGGGGCAGGCGGGCGTGCCGGGCCTGGTAGACGACGCCCATGCCGCCCACGCCGAGCAGGCGCAGCAACTCGTAGTCGCCGAACGAACGGCGTTCGAGACTTCCCGGGACAGGATCGCCCAGCGCTGCGGCGTCGGCGATGATCCGGGCCGCCCGTCCCGCCGCCGGCAACGATCCGGCAAACCGGTCGAGTTGTTCCTGGTCGCGGAAAAACTCGCCCAATTCGGCCGCCAGGTCGGGATGACGCGCGAGCAGCTCCTCCCGGCCCGGCGCCTGTCCGGCCTCCACGGCCTTGAGATAGCCGGTCAGGATCTCGTCCAGCAGCTCCTCCCGGGGGGAGCAATCCAAGGGAGCGTGCGCCATGGTGCCCTCAAAGGTCCTCGCCCAGCAACCGCCGGAGCGTTGCCAGGCCCCGCCGCAATAATCCCGTGATCGATGGCTCGCTTCGTTTCATCACCTGAGCGATCTCTTTGATCGTGAAGCCTTGCAGGTGTTTCATCTCCAGGGCCAGGCGCTGGTCCTCGGGCAGCTGGGCCAGCGCCCCGGCGAGGCGGAGGACGCGCTCGTTGCGGAGCAGCCGCTCGTCCGGCGACGACTGCTTGTCGGCCAGGAACGCCTCCAGGATCGCCGACGACTTCTCGATGGCCGCGAGCGATTGTTCCCGGGCCAGGTTCCGCTTCTCGGTGGCGAACGCGCGTCCCTCCTGGGCCAGGGTGTTCGCCAGGATCTGCCGCAGCCACCCGGCCATCTCGGCGTCAGTACCGCCGCGGAACTGGTCCTTCTTCTCCACAGCGGTCAGCAGCGTCTGCTGGACGACGTCGGACGGGTCCAGCTTGCTGCGCAGCCGCGGGTCGACCTGGAGCCGGGCGAGCAGGTGCAGGTAGTCACGGTATTCCTCCAGGGGCTTGAGGGAGCTGCCGGATTGCTCTGCCATGCACTGCTCCTATCCTTACAGAGGCGAAACGCGCTGCCATTGACCGCGCGTGCGCGCGTTTTTTTCGAGAATACTGGTCGCGAGGGGATCCCACGGAATAGCGGCATTATCGCAGTTTCGGGCGCGACTGCAAGAAGGTATCGTGGATGTGGAAGAGAAAGGGGCAACCGGCGACCCTGGCCGGGCGGCCCTGGCACGGCCCGCGAGCGATGCCCAGGGCCTGTCTCTCCCCGCGGAAATACCGGCGTCGTAGGATACCCCGAAGGTCGCACTCTCGTCTCCACCAAGGGGCAGACGATGGAGCCATCAATCCCGTGGCACGACCTGCTCGGCATCATTTGCACCGACTTCCTCGCCCTGGCTCCCTTTGCCATTGAGGCCGAAAAGGATCTGTCGTTGAGGAAACAGATGCTCGACCTGGTCATCGTGCGCAAGAGCGACGAGCCGTTCACGGACCGCCTGCCCGACGGCCTGGACAACCTGGCCCGTCACAACCTGATCACCTTCAAGTCGTTTCAGGAGACGCTGGACGTGTGGGCCGTGAAGGAACTGCTGGCGCATTCCGTCAACTACCGCAAGCAGGTCAGTCCTTCGACCAAGGACCTGATTCTCGAGTCGGAGTTCCGGCTGTATGCCTTGTGCGCGCGCTTCCCACGGGAGTTGGCCGCCGCGGTGCCGCTGGTGCCGGTGCAGCCGGGGGTGTACGAGTGTCGCTGCCTGACGGACGTGGTCCGCGTGATTGTGTTGCATCAGCTGCCGCTGGCGGAGCATAATGCATTACTGCTGCTGTTCAGCGCCTTGCCGGAGCAGGTGCGTTACGCGGCCGCCCATTACCGCCGCCGCTCGCCCGAGACGAGCACCTTGCTCGACCTGTTGTTCACCCGTTATCGCGAGGAGGGGGTAGACATGGGCATGACGATGGAGGAGTTCCGCAAACACTATCTCAGGTACAACCTCAAGGACCTGACGCCCAAGGAGCGGCTGGAGGGCCTGACGCCCGAGGAGCGGCTCAAGGGGCTATCCCAGGAGGAGATCGAGAACTACCTCAAGCGCCTGAAAAATGGGTCGCCTCCCGCGAGCGCCCCGGGGAGCGAGGGCAGTGCGTGATTGGCGAGCCGCCCTACCGCCCCGATTGGCACCAGGGGGGAAATGGAGGGGGGAAATGCTGACACTCTACGCATTTTGTTGTGCTGGCATGAGTTGTGGTGTAATTGGCGTCTCAGCCATCCCAAATTGTCGAAGCAAGTCGGGATCTACTTCTTCTCGATGACCAGTTCGCCGTACGGCGGCCCGCCCTGCTCCTTCTTCGTCGAGAAGTTGAGCTTCTCAAGAAGCGCCAGCGGCTGAAGGAGGTTCCGGGGAAGCGTGCCCTTCGGGGCGTTCGGGCTCGGTCGCGCGTTCGGGTCACCGAGCAGCAGGCACGACACGGCGTAGAGCGTCTGGTCCATGCCGTCGATCTGGAAGACGAGCATCCCGGAACGCACTTCCAGGCCGGTCTGCTCGTGGC
>DATFNV010000199.1:0-15579 GCA_035266225.1 Gemmataceae bacterium | reverse complement strand
GCCACCGAGAAGTTCAACGAGGGCCGCAAGACCGAGATCACCTTCGCCGAGGCCTGCGCCTTCTGGGGCGTCAACGAATCGATGAAGGGCGACACGGTCAAGGCGCGCCTCGACCACGTCCGCGCCGAGTTGGCCGGCCTGGAGCGGTTGCTGACCATCGGCGACAGCACCCTGAGCAACGGCCGCAGCGTGGCGCTGACCGACGTCAACCGGCTGTACGACGTGAACGGCTACCTGGAGGAGCGCTTCGCGCGCCACCTCAACCTGCTGCGCTCGCGGGTCGTTCGTTCGTAGCGACGGCGTCGGGGAAGCGGAGCATCGAGCCGGCGACGTAGTCCGCGTTGACCTCGACGGCGACCCAGCGGCGGTCGAGACCCTGGGCCACCTGCCCGGTGACGTTGCTGCCGGCGAACGGGTCGAGGACGGTTTGCCCGGGCTCGGTCAGGAAGCGGACGAAGAACTCCGGCACCGCGGGCGGGAATCGCGCCGGGTGGATCGGCAGCCCCGCTGCGCGACACTGGCGCAGGTAGTCGTCGTTGGAGCGCGTGTTGGGGATTTCGAGCAGGTTGGGCGGGATGGCGCCGCCGTTGTCGCGGCGGAAGTGCGGCCCGATCTCGTGCTGGGACGGCCGCATCGCGGGGTCGTAGCCGTCGCGCAGCAGCCGCTTCATCGAACGGCTGTACGGCTTGAGCACGCGGCGGTTGTCGGCCTGCGGCTCCGCGGTTTTCGATAGCCACCAGAGCATGTTGACGGCGTCCTTGACGCGGGTCCGTCGGATGGTCACCCACTCGGCCGGCGTCGGCAGTCGGCTGGGGTTGTACCAGTAAAACTCCTGCGCCAGGTGGAAGATTTCGCACAGCCGCAGGACGAGTTGATACTGGTAGAGCGAGCGCGTGCCGCTGCCGCGATTCCAGGCGCCGCCCAGGTCGAGGACGAAACTGCCGTCGGGCCGCAGGACGCGGTGAATCTCCTGGGCGAACGGCCAGAACCACTCGACGTAGTCGGCGGCGGCGACGTTGCCGTAAGCCTTCTGGCGCCGCAGGGCGAAGGGCGGCGAGGTCATGACGAGCGCGACGGAGTTGGCGGGGAGCCGGCGCAGCACGTCGAGGGCGTCGCCGCGGTAGGCGCGGCCGAGGTGCGTGGTGTAGGTGGGAATGAGCCGTGGCGTCACGTATTTCTTTCAATCCTTGTTGTGTTGGAGAGTACCCCGCGAAGCCGCTGCGACCATCCTCCTCACCGCATTCTCGCCAGCCGCCTCAGCGGCGTCAAGGCCGGCGGGTCATGGGGTCACCGCGAAGACGTTGCTCATCTGCGGAACCGCCTCGCCGTGATCGAGGCGATCGGCAAGTACGCGCAAGGAGAGAGCCTGAACGCGCTCGACGGCTTCCTCCCGCGTCTGCCCGTAGGCAAGAACGCCGGGGATCTCGGGAACTTCGGCCAACCAGCGCCCATCGTCTTCCTGCTCAACCTCGATGGTTAGCGGCATGCCCGTTCCTCCGTCCGCGTCTCGTGTGCGGAAGTGGATAGGTTCATCCGGGGCGGAGCCTACCTGAGCGCTGTTGTCGAAGTCAATACGCTCTCGCTGCACGGCCTGGCTTGGCTCACCAGCGCTCGTTCGGTCCCTTCGGCACGGCGATGATTGGCTCCCCGTCCAGCCAGTCGTGATTCGGCCGCAGCCGGCCGCGTTCGCGCACCTCCTCCACGATCCCGTCGAACTCGGCAACGCTCTCGATGCGAACGAGCCGCTGCTGGATGTCGCGCCCCGGCCGCAGGACGCGGCAGTACCAGTTCGCCACCTTGCGGAAGGTCAGGCAGCCGAAGCGCTCGCCGCGCTGCTCGACCAGCAAGTGAAAGTGCCGGTGCATGAAATCGACGCACTGCTCGTAGCTGCCGCCCGGCCCCGGCTCGCCTGTTTCCTCACGCCGGCGGAGCTGCGCGAAGATCCACGGGTTGAGCAGCGCCCCGCGACCGATGGCAACGCCGGCGCAGCCCGTCCCGCGCAGCATCTCGTCGGCGCCGGCCAGGGTCCGCACGTCGCCGTTACCGATGACCGGAATGCGCTCGACCGCTTCGACGACGGCGCGAATGCCGTCGAGGTTGACGGTGCCGCCGAAACCCTGCGCCCGTGTTCGCCCGTGGATGGTGACGCCCGCCACGCCGGCCTTCTCGAACTCGCGCGCGAAGAAGGGCGCGCTCCAGCTCTGGTCGTCCCAGCCAAGGCGCATCTTCACGCTGACCGGGATGCGCACCGCTTCCACGACGGCGCGGACGAGGTTGACGGTCCTGGCCGCGTCGCACATCATCGCCGAGCCGCCGCCGCCGCGCACGACCTTGTGGACCGGACAACCCATGTTGATATCCACCGACGAAACGCCGTAGTCTTGCAGCCACTGCGCCGCGTCGCGCATCTCCTCCGGCACCGATCCGTAAATCTGCACCGCGACAGGGCGGTCTTCGGGGCAGGTCTGGATCAACTCCATCGTCTTGCGGCTGGTGAGAAGCAGGGCGCGAGCGTTGACGAGGTCGGTGGTGGCCAGGCCGAGGCCGCCCAGCTCGCGGACGGCGAGGCGGAAGGCCAGGTTGGTGTAGCCGGCAAGCGGGGCCAGCAGGTAGCGGCTGGGCAGTTCGAGGGATCCCCAGCGCAGGGTGTCCGCCGGCCGGGTAGCAAGGGCATCGGTCCGCAGCATCAATCGTCCCCCGGGGCAGCGGCCGGGGCAGCGAGAGGCGCCAGTCGGCAGGACAGGTCGTGGCCATTCATGATCTGCACGTCATACGCCGGCACGCAGTCCTGGCCGTCGGCAGCGCGCAGGCAGAGACCAAGGGAGGCGATGGCGACCCCCGCCTCATCGGCCACGGTGAACAGCTGCTGATTCACAGCGCCCTCGAACTCGTCAAAAAGGGGCTTCACGTCGGGGTAGCCGGGACCGGGGACGAAATGAGCAAACACGACTCCCTCTTGGACCCGTTCCACCACAACGTGCCCCATGGTGGTGGCGCGGCCACTGACGAGTTGCAGGACCTGCTGCGGCTGCAGTTGCATGGCTAACACCCGGTCGTATCCTGAAAGGTTCGGGAAAGCTCTTCGAGTGCCTCGTCCGTAGGCTTCGCTCTCTTGGCTTCAGCCGGAGGTTGGCGACGGACCCGCCACCAATCCGGTGAACGACGGTCGTCGGCGACAATGCCTGACGCCTCCTGACCAATCATACCGGTTACTTCTTCCCCTGCACGAACTTGTTCGGGGTCCCCGTCAGTGGGCCGCCCGCCTCGGGGCGCCACAGCAGCACTTCCTCGATCTTCTTTGCCAGCGCGAAGTCCTTGTCGGTGATGCCGCCGTGCGAATGCGTCTTCAACTTCACCCACACCTTGCCCCAGGTGACGGCCAGGTCGGCGTGGTGCCACGCCGCCTCGCACAGGTAGCCGACCGCGTTGACCAACATCAGCGTCGTCGGCCAGCCGTCGGTGTTGTACTTCCGCCGCAGCCAGCCCTCCTCGAGGTACCACTCGCCCAAGCCGTGCTCGGCGATCTTCGCCCGCACCTCGTCCTCGGTGTACACCTTCAAGTTGTCGTCGGGCATGGCGACCCTCCTTTCGTCGGTTGTCCCTCCCGTTGTTGTATCGCGGGCCGGCCGGCGCTGGAAGCAAAAAGGGGCGTTCGCGCCTCCCGCGGGAAGCGCGAACGCCCCTGGACCTTGCCGCACGAGTCGTCACGCGGCGTGGCTCTGCGGCGGCGTGGCGGCGATCTTCTCCTGGAGCAGGTCGAGCACGTCGCCGACCGTGACCAGCGTTTCCAGCTCCTCATGCGTCAGGCGGATGCGGAACTGGCGCTCGATCTGCGACACGACGCTGACCACGTCCACGGAGTCAAGGCCGAGCCCGTCACGCAGGTTGGCGCTCTCCTGGAGGTCGGCGTACTTCTCGCCGGTGTCGGCCTCGAGCAACTCGATGAGGGTGCGGCGAAGGCTTTCGCGGTCGGGCATGGGTCACCTTCCCTGGCTGGAATGGACGTCCTTGGACTCCGGGCCGTTCCGATGGGCGACTAAGTAACCAATTTCCCACCGTCCTGGCAAGAGCGCTTGCGCCGCTGGCGGCTTCGCACCGCGAAGCCGCCAGCGGTCGCACAGCTACTTCTTGACGCTCGCCAGTTCCAGCACGGTCTTGTGCCCGTCCTCGGTCCACTCCTGGCGGACCATGCGGTCGGCGCCGTCATACCAGACGTCATGCGCCACCAGGCTCGTCAGCCGGTAGTGCGTCACGTTCATCGACTCGCCGGCAACGGTCATCGTCTCCTTGCTGACCTCCTCAATTTTGCCGGCGATCTCATCGCCGTTGTCCGCCTCCATCAGGGGGAGGGCCCCGTCGCGCCGCTTGGCGTCGGGCAGGCAGCAGGCCGTGGTCAGGTAGACGTCGCCGCGCACCTGGCGCTCGCGGCCGTTGACCTTCACGTTCAGCCCCTTGTCGCCGGTCGTCGCGGTGACCGAGAACTTCTTGCCGTCGTCGTCGCAGGTGCTCTTGAGGCTGATCAGCCGGCCGTCCTTCCATTCCTCGGCGCCGGTGAAGTCGTAGTGGTACGCCGTGACGAAGGCGACCTTGACCTTGACGTGGGCATCGCAGGAAATGCTAACGGTGCCATCGTCGCCCTTGGCGATCCGCATCGTATACTGGCCGGACGGCTTGCCGTCCACGCTGACGTTGAACTGGCGCACCTCGGTCTCGGCCCGCGCGCCTGGCGCCAGGGCCAGCCCGACCAGCAGCGCAGGCACGATCTGGGTCATCTTGAACATCATTCCTCCTCCGTTCCGACGAAGCCAAGAACCCGGCATTCCGCAAAGCCCGGTGCCGGTCGCGGGCAGCGAACTATACCCGCACGGAGGGAAGAATCCAGGCGAAGTGAGGGGCGGCCGGCGGCTCAGCGCAGCTGGTATTTCGGGTTCGCCGCCAGGTAGCGCGCCACACGGTCGCCGCGGGTGACCGCCTCGGCGAGGAATTGCACCGCCTCGACCAGGCGCTCGTCCGGCTCGGCGCAACTGAAGCGCACGAAGCCCTGCCCGGCTGCGCCGAAGCACTCCCCGCCCAGGCAGGCCACGCCCTTGCGGTCATCGGCCCCTTCGAGAAGGTACATCGCCAGGCCGTGCGAGGTGATGTTCAGTCGGGCGCAGATAGCCGACACGTTGGGGAAGGCGTAGAACGTGCCGGCGGGCATCAGCACCGTCACCCCTTCGACCCGGCGCAGCTCCGTCACCAGCAGCTCCACCTTCTTCTTGAACCGAGCCATGACCTCGTCGCGCTCGGCGGCGTCGTTCACGATGGCCGCCTTGCCCGCCAGCTGCACCAGCGGCGGCACGCACGACAGGCTGGTGTTGATCATCTTGCCGATCGTGTCGATCAGGTGCGGGCTGCTGACCGCGTAGCCGAGCCGCCAGCCGCTCATGCTGTAGGACTTGCTGAACGTGTAGGCCGCCACCACCTGGTCCATCACGCCCGGCTGCGCCAGCAGCGTGTGGTGCCGGCCACTCCACACCATGTGGCAGTAGGGCTCGTCGCTGAAGACGGCGACGTCCCGGCCGCGGACCAGGTCGGCGATGGCCTTCAGGTCGTCCGCCGTCGCCACGCCTCCGGTCGGGTTGTGCGGCGAGTTGAGGAAGATGGCCTTGGCCCGCGGCGTCTGCTTGACGAACTTCTCGACGTCGTCCAGGTCGGGCCGGAAGGCGTTGGCCTGGCGAAGCGGACCCTCGACGATCCGGCCGGCGCGGCGCTGGATGTTTGGCGGGAAGGTGGGGAAGTGCGGCGTGAAGACGAGGACGGCGTCGCCGGGGTCGAGGAACGCTTCGCAGAAGAACTGCTCGAAGACCTTGGCCCCGGGCCCGACCACGACGTTGGCCGCCGTCACCGCGACGCCGAACTCGCGGGTGTAGTTCTCGGCGAGCGCTTCGCGGAACTCCGGCAGGCCGAGCGAGGCGCAGTAGTGCGTCGCCCCGCCGCGGATCGCCTCGACCCCCGCTGCGAGAGCGCTGCGGGTGCTGGGGAAGGGGCTGTCGCCGATCTGCAATTCGATGACGTCCTTGCCCTGCGCCTCAAGGCGCCGGGCAACGGCGAGGACGTCGAAGGCGGTTTCCGCGGACAGGCTGCGGGCGAACTGGCTAAGGGAGACAGTCATGGTGGGGGACATCACACGGCGGCCGCTTGCGGCTTCGCGTTCGCGCTAAGCCGCAAGCGGCCGCAAGGTTACTGTTTGGCCGCGATGGTCTGCGCCAGCGGCCGCACCACGGCCGGGATGATGTGGCTCTCGACCAGCTCCTGGCAGATGCGGCGCTGGTTGCGGTACGACTCGGCGAACGTCTTGAACGGCTGCCGGCCCCAGTACTGCCGCACCGTGAAGTAGACGCTGATCGGCGCCTCGGGGAACTGACCGGTGCGGATCTGGTAGGCGTTGGTGCGCGTCTCGATGCTCAGCCGGCACTGCAGACGGCAGCTCTCGTCCAGCGACAGCATCAGCGACGGCTCGTAGTTGATCACGCGGCTGCCGGGCAGCTGCAACAGGTTCTCCAGCGTCGTGTTTAGACCCAGGGCCTCGGCCACCACCTCATCGTGGTTGCCGCTGAAGACGAAATCAAAGGCGAAGAGGACGTCCAGGGCCTCGCAGTCGAGCGGGCTCATCGACAGATGGTAGGGGGCGCTCTCGAGGACCTGCTCGTGCTGGGCGTCGGCCGCCTCGACCTCCGGCGGGTTGACGTAGCCGGTCGCCAGGCGCCGCGAATCGACCGTTACCCAGCGGTAGCTGCCCTGCTCGCGGTCTTCCTCCAGGACGTATTCGCCGTTCTCGCGGCAGTCGAAGTCGGTCATCTGCGGGTAAGACTTGCGCAAGCTGTCGAAAAAGTGCAGCACCGTTTCCCGCCCCGAAGGAAGCTCCATCTTCGTGTTCAGGTAGCAGTACACCCCGAAGTCGTCAGATAAGGAGCCATACGGGTTCATCTCTCGTCCCTCGATGCTTGAAACGGTCGTGGACGGACGCACATGGTCACACCCTCCCCCACTGTCTTCCCATTCTTCGAGTTTTCACCGGCGGATGCAAGCCCGGTGATTCCTTTTACCGCCCTTTCCCGGAGCCCCGTGCCGGCCCCACGGACGAAAAAACCTCGGCCCCATCTCTCCGTCGTGTGGAGGGGAGAGGTGAGGTCGAGGTTCGCGGCGGTGTTGCGGGAAGGGCCGGCCTCAGGCGCTGCGGGCCAACTTGGCCTTCTGCGGGACGTTCAGGTTCGTCTGGTGCAGCCAACGGCCAGCGTCGGCGGCGCCGTGCCAGCGCTGCAGGGCGATGCCGCGAACGTGCTCGCGCTCCTCCTCGTCGAGCACCTCCCAGTACGCCTGGGGGAAGCCCGCGCGCACCTGCGTCGAGGAGCGGCCGAGGAAGATCAGGCGCTCGCCGCGGTCGTCGAAGATCGCCACGGCGCGCCAACCCTGCGGCTTCGATTCGGTCTGGTAGAACATCGGAAGACCCTCCTTGGTCCGAACAGGGGTGATTCTGGCCAACAAGGTGACGAGTTCGGCGACGTTCGTCAAGAGCAGTCGGCAAAGAAAAAAAGAGGCCGCTTGCGGCTTCGCAACTCCGACGTGCGAAGCCGCAAGCGGTTGGGACGTCAATCCCGGTTAGTACCGGTCGCCGCCGCCGTCGCCGCCTCGGCCGCCACCGCCGCCGCCGCCGTAGCCGCCACCGCCGCCCCGGGCGCTGCCGTAGCTGCCCCGGCCACTGCCCCCGCCGCCGCGGTCCTCGCGCGGCTTGGCCTCGTTGACCGTCAGCGGACGGCCATGGAAGTTGAAGTTGTTCAGCGACTCGATCGCCTTCTGGGCCTCGGCGTCTTCGTTCATCTCGACGAAGCCGAAGCCGCGCGACCGGCCGGTCTCCTTGTCCATGATGACCTGGGCGCGCGTCACCGTCCCGTATTCCTGGAACAGCGTGTACAGGTCGTCCTGGGTCGCATCCCAGACGAGGTTGCCGACGTAAATGTTCTTCGCCATACCAAAACCTTTCCAGTTCACCGATTCAAACCGCCGCCGCCAAGGCGGACACACGGCCCGGACGCCCCCGAGCCGGGCTCGGGCGCGTGGGCAGGGTTGCAGCGCGATACGGGCCGGCTCGGCCGCCGGCGGGCGCCCGGGGGCCGTCGCGCGCGGCCCGGGACGCATTCGGGGAGGCGCCGTGCCTCCGATGGGATCTGTCCGGCCAACCGTCCTTCCCCGGCCCTGTCGGGCGCCCCATCACCGCGGCCCACCCGCTTCGCCGAACGGGGGACCGCCGCCGTTGCCCGGCCAGAACACAGGGCCGGCTCTACCCACCTTCTCGGGATCTTTCGGAGAATTGCGGCACGGAAAGAGTGCAACGCGGCGCGACGCCCCGCGGCGTCGCCGACTCCGGTACCGAAAAACGCACGGAAAGGACGGGAACTTGCTGGAACGGGCAACGACTCTGTTTCGTGAACCTCCACCAAACCACAGGCCTGACGGCACCTCGCCGCTTGAGAAAAATTATATACCCGACGCCAGCCGTATTTCCAAGCGCTTTTTTCGTGAAGTTACCGTGGAGGTGATCCCACTAACGATTTCTCGTTTCGCGCTCGCGCCACCCAGCGCGAGCGCGAAACGATAAATCGTTAGTGCAGGTGATACAGCACCACCGCCCGCCCCAGTCGCACGGCGCTGTCGTAGTCGTGCCCCATGCAGTCGGGCGACTTGTGCTTCTCCAGGGCGCAGCCGATGTCCCAGCGGCTGTAGATTACCGCCCAGCGCCCCTTGATCTTCACGCCCTCGAGGAACGGCTCGTATTCCTGGTACTTCGTGTCGCGCTGGCCCGCGCCCTCCCGCCGACAGCGCACCGACGCAATCCCCGTGCCGTTCAGCTCCTTGCCGTACAACTCGTCCTTGACGGGGATCGGCTCCAGCTTGTACTTCTTGTCCGGCCACAGGTCGCCAATGAACTCGCGGAACGATTTGTCGAACGAATTCGACCCGCAGCAGGCGTCGGCGAAGAGCAGCCCGCGGTGCTCCAGGTTGAAGCGCAGGTCGTCGAGCTGGTCCTTCGGCAGCGAGAAGTTCTTGCGGCCGTGCATGTACAGGAACTTGTACTCGACCACGTTCTTCTTCGTCGGCCAAACCTCGTGGGTCTTGAGGGCCACGTCGAGCCCGGTCTTCTCGCGCAGCTCAGCCATCAGGTTCGGCATCGCCTGCGCGGCGGCGTTGGAATCGCCATCGTGCTTGAGTTGTCCCACTTTGAGGAAGCCGCGCGGCACTTTCCGCGCCAGCGGATCCTCACGCGACACCGGCATCTGTGTGAGGCGGTCCGGCGGCGGCTCCAGGCCCGTCGCGTAGGCGATGACGTTCGCCCCGATGTGAAACGCCAATTCGTTATCGCCGTTGTCGGCGTACTGGTTCGACTCCCAGCGGCACGACAGGTCCTTCGGGCTGTAGATCACCGCCGTCTTGCAGCCCATTTGCATCCCGTAGAGGGGGAAGCGGCGCCTCGCCGCCGGGGGGATGGCGAACTTGCCCGCCGCGGTCCAGACGGGGTGATCGTCGGGCAGCTCTGTCAACTCCAACTCGGGGAACAATCCGTTGGGCCTGTCCGTCATCAGCTTGCGGAAGCCCGCGTCGAACTCCTTGCTCCCGCAGCACGCCTCGGCGAAGATGAGCCCGCCGTTGCGGACGTACGTCCTCAGCATCTCCTTTTCCGTGTCGTTGAAGTCCGGTCCCAGGTGGCCGTTGAAGTAGGCGATGGGCGACTGGAGAAGCTCGGCGGCGAGGTTCTCGGACTTGATGCCGGGGGCGGCCTCGCGGGCGTTGAACACCTGCCAGCCCATCGGCTTGCGCTTGAACAGCTCGCGGCTGGCGAACTCGACCAGGTGACGGGCGTCGTTGCGGTCGTTGTTCCAGTCGGTCCTTTCCCCTGAGGCTTTGAGGCGGATGTCCAGACCGTCGCGCTTGGCGATGCCGTCGTGCGTCAACTTGCTGATGAGGATTGGCGTGCGGCCCTTGGAGAGGAAGAGCAGCGCGAAGCTGCTGTTGACGATGGGGCCGCCGCTGCCCCACGAGCCCTTGCCATCGTGAGTGTTCTGCTCGGCCACCAGAAACTCGCAGCCGACGCGATACCAGTCGTGCTCGCCGATGAAGCGCAGCCCGGTCAGCCGCCCGGCGCGCTCGATGCCGTACAGGGAGTAGTAGAGGTACGGGTCCGCCCTGGAGAGCCGATCGCCCGCCGGGAAGTTTTTCGCCAACCAGTCCAGGGCGCGGGTGGCTTTTTCGTTTTCGAGGTACTCGCCGCATTTCTTCCAGGTGCCGTCGCCGTTGGGCGTCTCGCGGCCGGTGTTGATGTCGTTGCCGGCGATGATGAGGCCGCACAGGCCCGCCGTCGTCATCGTGAAGCGCGGTCGCCCGGTCGGGCCGAGGATCACGTTGTTCGCCCAGTCCCACTGGTAGCCGTAACCGCCGTCGCTGGTCTGTGTGTTGAGGTAGTAATCGCGGATCGACTCCCACACCTTCGGGTCGATGGCGATGCCGGCCAGCTGCGCCTCGTGCAGTCCGAGGAGAGCATACTGCGTGTTGGAGTTGTCCGGGTGGGTGGTCGTCTTGTCATAGATCCCATAGGTCCAGCCGAGGAACTTGGCGCCGTCCATGTGCCGGGCTTCGAGGAGCCACTTGACGTCGTCCGCGATGCGCTCCTTGTTCTCGCCGACGAGGCAGTAGACCATCGTCCGCAGGCTGACGACGTAGGTATGCTTCTGCTCTACCTTGCGCAGGTACTCGAGCCCTTTCTGGATGACCGGGTCGTCGGGCGGCACGCCGGCGTTGAGCAGGGCCAGCAGGGCGAGGGCGGTGGACCCTCCCGGTCGGCTGCTGCCGGTGCCGTCCACTTCCCAATCGCCCTCGCGCGTCTGCTTCGCGATGAGGTGCTCCTTCCCCCGGTCGATGGCCGTCTTCACCTTGTTGACGAGCGGCTCCTGCGGTGGGTCGGCCGCGGGGGCCGGAACGCTGGGGACCAACAGCAGCGCCGACAGGAGCAGGGCGGCGGCGGTCACGAGCGCGAATGGGGGACGCATGGGACGGGATCTCCGGATGGGATGCGACGGCTCCATTCTGGAGCGACCGAGGTCGCGGCACAAGGCCGCTTGCGGCTAAGAAACTGTTACAAGAATGGCGAGCGGCGCGGCGTCAGCCCGCCGGTTTCGGCTTCACCGGCGGGCTGACGCCGCGCCGCTCGCCATTAGTGAAATGATTTCTTCGCGTTCGCGCGAACGCTAAGCCGCAAGCGGCTAAACGCGATCCGCCTCGCGCCACGCCCGCAGCGTCAGCCAGGCGTACACGAGCGCGCAACCCCATTGCACCGTAGACACCCACAGGTAAGCGCGGTGTCCCGTGTGGAACGCCGCGCTGTCGATGACCGCGTGGAACTGCGGATTCAGGTACTGATCGATGTGCGGGTGCAGCCAGGCCAGCGCGACGAGGGTGCCGAGCATGCCAAGCCAGAGCAGCCAGCGCAGGCGGCGCAGCCACCCGGCTTCGCGTGCGGCGACCAGGTCGAGCGCGAGCACGACCAAGGCCACGGCGCCGGACAGGTTCAGCCACGACGTCACCTGGCGCGTGATGTAACCCTGCTCCAGGTGCGATTCGAGCACCGCCTGACCGGTCGGCACGACGACGGAGGCGTAGAAGGTGAAGCCGCCCTGCCAGAACATCAAGGCGATCAGGACGAGGAAGCGCCGCGCCAGCAGCAGCCGCCCGCGCCCGCTCATGCCGGCGCCACCACCGCGCCCCGGAAGAAGCCGCTGTCGGCGGGGGCGGCGTAGCGCACCTCCAGGTCGGGCGTCTCGACCCGAGTGCCGCGGCGGTAGTGGCTCTCCATCGCCGCTTCGAGGGCGCCGCCGGTCAGCAGCGTCCGTTCCACGG
Organism: Gemmataceae bacterium; assembly: GCA_035266225.1. Lineage (GTDB taxonomy): Bacteria > Planctomycetota > Planctomycetia > Gemmatales > Gemmataceae > DATFNV01. The sequence continues at coordinate 3,651 of DATFNV010000199.1, read as the reverse complement.
GGTACGGGGCCTTGCCGTTCTCGAAGAGCTTCTCGATGTTGCCGGCCAGGCAATCGAAGTACTTCGCCCCCGGCGGCGGCGGCAGCTGGAACAGGCACGACTGCGGCTTGACCTCCCCCTTGACCTTGCAGGCGAAGGTGAAGTCCTGCACGTGTCCGTTGAGCAGCAGGACGGTCCCGCGGGTGCCGTCGCGGTACTCGACGAGGATCGCGAGGGCGGGCGCCGCCGGCATCCCCTGCACCGCGGTCGAGCCGACGTTCTTGCGCACGTCGCCGAGGTTGACCGTCTCGCTGCGCGCCAGGGCCGCCTCGAGCAGGTCCCAGCTCCACTTGCCGTCGTCGCCGGCCTTCCACACGTCCTTGCCGGTCAAGCAGGTGACTGCCTTGATACCGGTCTCCCCCCCCTTGCGCCGCTCGGCCATCATTTGCAGCGCTTCGAGGCCGTGGAAGCCGTAGACCTCGCGCGGGCCGTAGGCGGCGACGAGAGCGTCCTCGACCGCCGTGCCCAGCGGCAGTTCCAGCTCGGGGCGGCGCCAGGTGACGGGCAGGCTCGACCCAGCCATGAGGGGGAACTTCAGCTCCTCGGCCCAGCCGACCATTGTCTTCGCCCGGTCCCAGGCGTAGGACAGGTGCTTGTCGTTGAAGACGGGCACGCTCTTGCCGCTCTTGCGGAAGACGGCGACGATCTGCTCCATCAATTCGTAGCGCGGGTAGAGGATCTGTCCCCGGTCGTTGGGCGGGTAGTTGCCGTGCTCGCCGATCAGCAGCACCCCCTCGACGGCCAGCTTGCCGGTGCCGAGCGTGAGGGCGTCGGCGACGTTGCGGGTGGCCTGGAAGTCGAATTCGCGGGCCAGCTCGCGCGACAGGTCATTCTCGGGCGCCTGATCGACGGAAACGGAGCGGACGTACTGCTTCGGGAGGTGCAAGCGGCCGTCGCGGGGGTAGCCGTGAAGGAAGCGGCCAGCGATGTGGTAGGCGTGCGACAGCGGCCGGTAGACGGTGCAGACGACGGCAATGGGCTTGCGGCCCTCGGTCGGCGGCGTGGTAGGCCGGGTGTGAATGGCGCCCGGGAGAGCGGCATCCTTGGCAGCCCCCGACTGCGGCAGGCCGCCGGCCAGGGTCAGGGCCGCAGCCTGGGCGAAGAACTTGCGGCGCGAGCAGCGAAGGTTGCGGTCGTGCATGCGGGTCGGCTCGGTGGGGGCGGAAGGAGGGCGGGCGACGCGGGCCCTCCCTTCCTTGTACACCGCCGTGCCGCCGGCCGCAAGCCGTCCCTTGCCGTTTCCCTGCCTACGCCGCGACCGCAACCGGGGCCGGGTTGGCCGGGCTGGCCTGGGTGGCGTGGCTGGCGTCGAAGCGCATCAGGGCAATGCGCTGGTCGAGGAAGGCCATCTGGAAGCCACCCTGCGAAGCGCCGCTCCCTGCCTGGCCGCCTGTCGCCAGCTGCGTCGAGTAGAGCGGGTCGGACGTGTTAATCGCCAGCGCGACGTTGCTACCCAGCTTCGGCGACCAGAGCGTGGTGGCCGCGGCGCTGAGTGGCGACGGCGGCGGCAGTTTGACCGGCGGCCAATAGCTCGGCCAACCGCTGTCGCTCTGGAAGGCTGCCGACGAATGAATCGAGAGGACCATGAGACAACTCTCGCTGAGGGGAAGCCTCGCTCTGAGAACGTCTGTCCGATGCGGAGAGGGCCGTCAGGACGATAAGAGAACGGCACGCAAGTAAACTGTAGGTGCTGTCCGGAGGGAAGGCAAATCGGCCGGGCGAGATTTCTCGGTCCGTTTCGCCGCCAGCGCTTGGCAAGCGCTGGCGGCGGCCGGTGCCGAAGGACGGGCTGCCGCTGGAAGTGACGGAGGACGACTTACGGCTGAAGTACTCTCTTTCTGCTTGCGGGCGCGGCGTCGCCGGTGTTACCATCCCATCATCACCCCCGTGACGGAGAGCCCTCCCGTGTCGCGATTCCCCTCCGCTCGCCCTGCCCGTGGTCAACCCGGCGCCCCGACGCGCCCCGACGGAACTCGGGCAACGGCCCGGGGCGAAAGGGGGCGGGCTTGGGAGGACGACGACCGGCCCGCGCCTCGGGCGCCTTTCAAGAAGGACGGCTCTTCCTTCCCCGTAGGTCTGATTTGCCTCGGGGCCTGCCTGGGGCTGCTCGGCGTGCTCCTGATCGGCGGCGGCATCGTCGCCGCCCTGTGGACCTCGACGCCAAGCGCGCCGGCCGACCTGGCACCCATCGAGCCCGCCGCCCACGGCGAGGCCCCCGGCATGGGCGCCCTCCCCCTGCAAGAGCTGAAGGCGGCCACGGTCTACGTCAAGGTCGAGACGCCCACGGTGTCGGGGTCGGGGAGCGGCTTTGTGGTCCGGGCGCGGGGCGACACGGCCTACGTCGTCACCAACCACCACGTCGTCAGCCCGCCGGTGGAGGAGCCGCCCGCCGGGCGCCCTCCGTTCGGCCGGCGCGGGCCGCAACCGCCGGCCAAGCCGGGTCCGCCCACGCTGACGGTCGTCTTCCGCAGCGGCACGCCGGAGGAGCAATCGATCCGGGCCGCAGTCGTCGCCGACAACGAGAAGGACGACCTGGCCGTGCTGAAGGTGACCGGCGTGAGGGACGTGCCGCGGCCGATCGACTGCAATCGCACTCCGAAATTGGTGGAGACGATGCCGCTGCTGGCCTTTGGCTTCCCCTTCGGCTCCGCCCTCGACCCGAACAAGCCCAACCCGGCCATCACCGTGACCAAGGGCTCCGTGTCGAGCATCCGCCAGGACAACCGCGGCGAGCTGGACGTGGTGCAGATCGACGGCGACGTCAACCCCGGCAACAGTGGCGGCCCCCTGGTGGACGAGACGGGCGCCCTCGTCGGCGTGGTCGTGGCCAAGATCAAGAACTCGCGCATCGGCTTCGCGGTGCCGGTCCACAAGCTGAACCGACTGATGGAAAGCCGTGTCGATGGAGCGCAGTAACGGCCGCGCCGTCCCGACCGGCAGTTGCTTCCGTCGCATCCCTCGTTACGAAGAACGGCCTGGTTCAAGAGCGCGGCCACCTGGTGAACCCTCCCGCGGCACGGCCACACCGCCCAGCGCCACCCCGGCCGCGCCAGGTTTTCCTTCGCCTGGCCGGGTGTGCCGGGGGCCGATTCGTTTCATGGGCCGGTGAAACGAATCGCGTTTCCCGAAGTCCTTGTCCCTCCCCAGCTTGCGCCGCCGACAACCCATTCGTTTCACGACTTTGGTAGACACACTTCGGGGGGGCCATGAAACGATTCGGCAGGGAGGAAATTGAGCCGAAGCGACGCCCGGGGGGAACCTCCAGCTCAACCGGTGAGGGGCCCCGCCGACGGTCACCCACCACCCGGTTCGACGTAAGTCGTTCTCCCACAAGGGTTTATTCGCACAGCATTTTTTCGCCTTTTCTTCTTGCCATCGCCACCGCGGCGGTGTAATCTTCCCCCTCGTCGGCAAATTCCGCACATTCGCACCGCCACGGCCGCCGGGCGTCCTTGGTTCTGTTCCCCGGCGGCCGCAGGCCACGGAGGATGCGCATGCACCGCCGCAAGCGCCGCAAACCGCACGTCGATCCCCGGCCCACACGCCGCCCGATCGTCGAACTCCTCGAACGCCGCGAGACGGTCGCCGACCTCTTCGGCGCCGTCGCCAGCG
>DATFNV010000198.1:0-13658 GCA_035266225.1 Gemmataceae bacterium | reverse complement strand
CATCCGCACCTCCACCGCCGCCGCCACCACCGCCCTTATCAGTGCCGTTCGCCGCATCGGCACCGCTATCGCCGTATCCACCAATATTGCCTCCCCCCCTGGCGCCGTTTCCGCCAGTTCCAGCGGTGCCAGCCCCTCCGTTCCCCTTCACCCCTGCCTGACCTTTCCCTACGCCGCCAAGGCCACCGCCGCCCCCACCGGCTCCCCCAGGCCCCCCCAGGCCAGCGGCGCCGCCAGGGCCCTTGTTGATCCCACCACCACCACCGCCACCACCACCCGAGGCAACATTTTGTGCCCCAGCGCCTCCCTGTCCCCCTTGCCCACCTGCGATGGAACCCCCACCGGCACCCCCATCGCCACCTCCCACGCCTGCCGTTCCGCCCGCGCCACCTTGGCCACCACTATCAGAACCCGACAGGTATCCCGTGCCAGTTGTGCCCGAGGCACCTCCCCGGACATTCAGCACGCCCGAGAGCGTGAGGGAGCCCCCGCTCGTATCGACGAGTACCGCGCCGCCAGCGCCACCACCGCCCCCACCGCCGCCACCGACATGGCCGTAACCGGCTGCGCCGTTCGCGCCGGCCTGGCCGGAGAAATCCAGGTTGGTGCTAATGCTGATGTTGCCCGTGGCCAGCAGCCCAAGTGCCGTCTCCCCCGATGCAGTAACGGTCACGCCAGACGAGAGGGTGATCGTCGTGAAGTCGAACAGCATCGTGGTCTCTTCGGTGTCGCTGCTGAGCACGCCACCTGTTTGCCAGGACCCACCATCGACCTTGTACTTGCCCAGGGTGGTGTCGAACGCGACGGAACTCGTGGGGTTCAGCGCCCCGAGGCTGCCGGTTGGGGTGACTGGCGCCGGGGTAGTGCGGTCTTCCAGACACTCCACCCTGAGGGGACGGGCGCGTGGGACTTCGCGGGTCGCCGTTTGCCATGCGGACGTGCCCCGGACAGACCTGCGACCAGTTTGCGGCGAAGGAGAGTAAAGAACATCTTTCCGACTCCTTGAAAGGAGAAGCGAAGGAGAGAAGAGGCTACCCGGCTGGAATTACCAGTGACAGTAGCCACAGACACGGCAACGCTTGTAGGGCCCCACCCGCGCTGCGGGATCGCGAGAGTTCAGAATGCAACGAGAAGCTTATCGAGGGTCGAGCCACGTGTCAACTCTTTTTTTAGAATTATTTTAACGATTTCTTGACTTCAAGAAGATTTGAAGTAGGAACAATAACTCATTTTCTACTATACCATATTAGATAGTCAGGAATCCCTATAATTAGTAATGCCCCGCCGGCCGCCTCCTCTCCGTCACTCGTGCGGCAGGCTGGGCAATCGCGTCCCTTGGCTGCACGTCCGGCGTCGGGTTGTCGCTGGCGCCCGGCTGGCGAGGTCGCGGCGCTTGACACGGCTGCTCGGCCGGGTTCCAATAGGTGCGGGGTACCACCTCGCCAACCCGGGTCGCCGTCGAAACCTCCTGGCCGGCGCCCGGGTTGAAGGTCCACCTGTTTCGTCCGATCAACTGACGGTGTCGCCCGGCTTCCCCTCCCGCCGGGGCACCCCCCAAGGATGTCCCGAAATGCGAGCGCGCCTCCTTGCTGCCACTCTCGCCTGCCTGCCCGTCGTGCTGATCCTCACCCCCGAGCCGACCTCCGGACAGGACACGCCTGTCTCCCCCGCCGCCGGGTCGGCGGCGAAGGACGTCTTGCCGTTCGGCCCGGCGCTCCTGTTGCCTGCCGACTCGGGGGTGTCGAAGAAGTTCCAGGCGGTGCGCGACTACGTCGCCTCGAAGGAGTGGGACCAGGCCGCGAGGCTGTTGCAGGGTCTGCTCGACATGCCGGAAGACGTCTTCGTGCCGGTCACGCGCCGCGGCCTCGAGGGCAAGGAGATCACCACGGGTGTCAGCCTGCGGGCCGAAACCGACCGCCTGCTGGCCGCCCTGCCGCGGCCGGGGCTCGAAGCGTATGACGCATTCGTCGGCAAGCGCGCCAGTCAAGCCCTGGCCGACGCCAGGGCACAGCCCGCCGCCCTGGCCGTCATCGTGCAGCGCTACGCGCACACCAAAGCCGGCGCGGACGCCGCCGCACTGCTCGGGGCACACCACCTTGACCGCGGCCACTTCGACCTGGCCGCCGCGCACTTCGGCCACCTCTTGCGTTCGCCCGGTGGCGACAAGGTGCAGCCCCTGACGCTGTTCCAGGCGGCAGTGGCGTTCCGCCGAACCGGCGACCGTGACCGGGCCGAGCAGACGTGGAAGCGCCTCGCCGCCGCCGCGCCGGACGGCATCAAGGCCGGCGACCGCACTATTCCCCTCGACGATCTCGAGAAACAGCTCCACGGTCCCGCCGAGCCGGACGCGGAGAGCGCGGCTCGTGGAATCCTCGCCGAGGAGAGATTCCGGCTCCGAGCCGTGTCCGAAGGTCCGGCCGCGGCGTGGTTGGCGGACGCCGCGCGGCGGCTGGAAGCGAACTCGCAGGCGGTCCTGCCCGCCGGGACGCCGCTGGTCGTCGGTAACAGGGTTTTCTTCCGCGGCGACCGCGGCATTTGCGCCATCGATCTGGCGACGGGGCTGAGCGTCTGGGAATCTCCCTCCGCGCTGGCCCTGGGCAACCTCATCCGCGACCCGGCCGCCCACGCCCACGTCGGCTCCTGGGTAGAATCGTACCTCGCCGACTCCCCCGCGGTACTGCTGGAGAATACCGTCCTCGGCTCGCTCAGCGGCGATGGCCGCCGCGTCTATGCCGTCGAGGACCTGCCGATTCCGCCGCGCCCGGTTAACTACCCCGCCTTCCACAACAACCAGGGCCAAGGGCTGGTCCTCGCCGACGCCCCCGGACTGACGGAAGCCGTTTACCACAGCAAGCTGCTGGCCCTCGACGCCGAGTCGGGGAAGGTCGTCTGGGAACTCGGCGGCCCCGGCCGCCCGGCGCACGATGGCTACTTCCTGGGTCCGCCGCTGCCGCTTGGGGGCAAACTCTACGTCCCGGTGCAGCAGGGCTTCGACCTTCGCCTGTTCTGCCTGGAGCCGCTGACCGGCGAGGTCGTCTGGACACAAACGCTGGCGACGTACAAGTCGCGCCTGCCGGTCGATGGCGGGCGGCGGCTGCACGCCATTCGGCTGGTATACGGGGATGGCCTGCTCGTCTGTCCGACGTACGCGGGCGCCGTCGTGGCCTTCGACGTGGTCCGGCGGAGCTTCGCCTGGGCCCACGCCTACCGTGACGAGCCGTCGCCCCCCGAGCCGCTGCCGTTCGGAGGGCGCCGGCGTCCTCGGTTTCAGTTCGTGACCGCGCCACCCAACATCACCAGCGAATGGAAAGTGTCGGCCCCCGTGATCGCGGCGGGTCGGGTGGTCTTCGCCGCCCCCGATGCGTCGGAATTGCGCTGTCTCGACCTGCACGATGGTTCGCTGGTCTGGCAGGGCAAGCGCAGCGACGGCGACCTCTTCCTGGCCGGCGCCGCCGACGACAAGGTGATCGTGGTGGGCAAGAAAGAGGTCCGGGCCCTCAACCTCGCCGACGGGACGGCGCTCTGGCAGTGCGACACGTCGGCGCCGGGAGGGCGCGGCGCGATCGCCCGTGGCGTCTTCCACCTTCCCGTGCGCTGGGCCAACGGGGTGAAGGAACTGCTGGCCATCGACCTTGCGAAAGGCACCGGGACGTCACGCACCGCGCTGACCGAGACGGAGGCGGTCGAAATGCTGCCCCTCCCCGACGGCCTCGCGGAGGGCCCGGGGCCTGGCGACCGCATCGGCCGCCTCGTGGGTCAGCTCGGCAGCGATCACCATGCCGAGCGCGAGGCGGCGACGCAGGCGCTCGACGCCGCCGGCGCCTCGGCCCTCGGCGCCCTGCGGAAAGCCGCCGGCGGGGGGGATCCGGAGGCGAGACGCCGCGCCGCCGCCCTGGTTGCGGCCATCGAGAGGCGTTTGGAGATGACGAAGGTGATGTCGCCGCAGAGGCTCCGCCTGCAATACAAGGACACGCCGCTGGCCGACGCGGCCGCCGATTTCTCGAAGAAGTCGGGCGTGACGCTCAAGTTGGGCCCCGAGTTGGTGAAAGCCGGCGAGCGCAAGATCACCCTCGACACAGGCGCCGTGACGTTCTGGGAGGCGTTCGATCAGTTCTGCGCCCGGGGCGGACTCGTCGAGACCATGCCCCCCGCGTCCGCCTACCAGCCGCGCGGCACTAGCGGCGGGTCATCGATCAGTATCATGGGAGGGCGGGGGACTTCGCAGACTAACATCCTCCGCAGTGCCTCCGACGACAAGCCGCTCGAGTTGACCCTCGGCGACGGCAAGCCGGTGCTGGGGCCGACGAGCGGCAGTGGGGCCCTGCGCGTGCGCCTCGCCCCGGCCGACACGCCCATCCCGCACCACACCAGGGAGGCCGGCGAAGTGCTCTTCGGGCTCGACGTGGCGGCCGACGGAGGACTGCGGTGGCAGAAGGCGGTCGGCCTGCGCATCGACCGGGCACTGGACGAGGACGGGCGCTTGCTGCGACAGTTGCCCACCACGTTCCGGCCGCCGGCCCCCGCCGGCGGGGGCCGCGGGAGCGTCGTCGTCAACGGCACGGCCATCACGGCGCCCCCGGACGAGCCGGACGGTCCCGCCGCGCGGCTGGTAGCCGTCCGCCTGAAGCAACCCGGGGAGAAGCCGGCACGTCACCTGAAGGAGTTGACCGGGACAATCACTGCCCAGGTGCGGACGCCCGAGGAAGCTGTGGTGGTCGTCGAAAAGGTGCTGCACTCCGGGGGTCAAACCGTCAAGGGCAAGCACGGCGGTGAGATTAAGGTGGTCGAGGTGGTCAAGGACGAGGACGGCCGCGTGCGGCTCAAGGTGCAGGTCGAGGCGCTGGGGCGAGGGATCACCGAGGTGCCGGCGAACCCGTTCGGCGGCACCATCATCATCAACGGCAAGCGCGTCGGAGAGGAGGACCTGCTCAGCTCGCTCAACTTCGCGCTGCTGGACGAGAAAGGCAACCCGTTGCGGACCGTCAAGGCGATGAGTACCGGGTTGCGGGCCGGGGCGGCGCACGAGTACGAGTTGGTCTACGAAGCCGATGACGGTCAAACGGAAGCGGCGAAGTTCGTTTACACCGACCGGCGGACGCTGTTCATCGACGTGCCGTTCACACTGCGGGACGTGCCGCTGCCGTAAGGCCGCTTGCGGTTCCGCAAAACTACGGGGGCACGCCGATGTCGGCGTGCCCCCGCTCGTTTCCCTTGCGAAGCCGCGGGCGGTCTTACGCCTCCCCCCAGCCCTTGCGGTATTCGGTCTTGATGAAGCGCTCGGCCTCGGGCCGGTTGGTCACCTTCATGTTCGGGCCGTCCCATTCCAGCTTCTTGCCCTCGCCGCTGCGAATGGCGACGTTGCCCAGCAGGATCGTCTCCGTCAGCATCGCCGAGTAGTCGAAGTTGGACAGGGCGGTTTCCGGCTTGCCGCTGCGGATGGCCTCGGCCCACTCCACCTTCATGCCGTCGTCGTCCTTGCCGTTGCGCGGGAGCGACACCGGCACCTTCTTCACCTCCGCCTCGATGTCCTTGGCGTCCTTGCCCAGGAAGTGGTAGCCGGAGCCGTAGTCGCTCGGCGAGTAGAGGATGCACTTCTCGCCCACCAGCAGCGAGCCGCTCCCGGGGGGAGTCTCTCCGTGGAACAGCGCCGAGTTGGGCAGGTACTTCCTGCGCTCGCCGTCGATCCCCTCGTACCAGGTGAACTTCAGCGGCGGCATCCCGTCGCGCTCCGGGAACTGGAAGACGATGCGCGCCCCGGTCGGCCCGGACTCGTCGTTCAGGTCGTGTACCTTTTCGGCCACGATGCTGGTCGGGTAACCGAGCTTCAGCGCCATGAAGGCCATGTTGGCTGTGTGGCAGGCCATGTCGCCCAGGGCACCGGTGCCAAAGTCCCACCAGCCCCGCCAGGAGAACGGGTGGTAGATCGAGTCGTAGGGGCGCGCCGGGGCCGTGCCGAGGAACTCGTCCCAGTGGACGTGCTTGGGCGCGGAGCGCAATTTCAGCTCGGCCGTCTTGCCGTGCAGGGCGGCCAGGGCCGCCTCGCGGGCGGCGCCGACGCGCAGGATGGCGTCGGCGCCCTGCGGCCAGATGGGGCGGTTGGTCCAGACGTGGACTTCCTTCACCGGGCCGATGACGCCGGCGCGAATGATCTCGACGGCGCGGCGCAGGCCGTCGGCGGCCGTGCCCTGGTTGCCCATTTGGGTGGCGACGTTCATCCTCCTGGCCGTCTCACGCATCCGTCGCGCCTCGGCGACGGTGTGCGTCAGCGGCTTCTGGCAGTAGACGTGCTTGCCCAGGCGCATGGCCATCAGGCTGGCCGGGGCGTGCGTGTGGTCGGGGGTGCTGACGGTGACGGCGTCGATCGACTTGCCCATCTCCTCCAGCATCTTGCGGTAGTCGAAGTAGGTCTGGGGGTTGTGCTTCTGCGCGTTGGGGTCCTTCGGGTTCTGGAGGTCTTTCAGGGCATTGTTCAGGTGGTTCTCGTCGATGTCGCAGATGGCGACGACGTCACCGACCTTGCCGGCCCCAGTGATGTCGCTGTGGCCCTTGCCGCCGACGCCGATGCCGGCGATGCGGATCTTCTCGTTGGCGGCGCGGCTGACGCTCGGGGTGAGGCCGGCCAGGGCGAAGAAGCCGCCGGCGACCGCCGTGGTTTTCAAGAAGTCGCGGCGCGAGTGACGATGAGTCATGATGGTCCCTCTGGTGTGGGGTGGTGGGAGCGAGTCGGAGGCTACGACCGGGGACAGTGTAACCGTGCGCCGCGCGGCCGGCAACTTTTTTCGAGCGCAAGTGGGTAGACTATTCCCCATCGCCCCGCGCCTCCGGAGACCCCCCATGCACCGCTCCCCGTGGCTCGCCGGCCCCGTCTTCCTCGTCGTCTTCGCCACGGGCCTGCTCCTTGGCTGGTCCGGGCTCTTGCCGAACCCATTGAGCGGGCAGCCGGCCCGGGTGCAGCACACCTTCACCCCCTTCTGGGAGGCGTGGCGGTTGGTGGAGGACAACTACGTCGATCGCCAGGCGGTCAAGCCCCGGCCGATGACCGAAGGGGCCATCCGCGGCATGCTCGACTCCCTCGGCGACACCGGCCACACGACCTACCTGACGCCGGAGGAGGCCCGGCGCATGGAGGACGACCTGAAGGGGCACATGGAGGGGATTGGCGTGCGCATCGGCGAGCGCCAGGGCCGGCCGACTGCCCTCGCCGTGCTGCCCGGTACCCCCGCCGAGAAGGGGGGCGTCAAGCCCGGCGACGTGCTGCTCCAGGCGGACGGCAAGGACCTCAAGGGCAAATCGCCGGAGCAGATCGTCGAGATGGTGACCGGCAAGGCGGGCACCGAACTGACGCTGACCGTCAGCCGCGCCGGCGAGTCGCAGCCGCTCACGCTGACCCTGACGCGCGCTCACATCACGGTGCCCGACGTCGGATGGCACATGCTCCAGGGCCGGCCGGTGGCGCACCTCTCCATCCTGTCCTTTGGCGAGAAGGTCGATGAGCAGCTGCGGACGGCGCTGGACGAGGCACGGAAGGCGGGCGCGCGCGGCCTGGTCCTCGACGTGCGCCTCAACCCGGGCGGGCTCAAGGACCAGGCGGTCGCGGTCACCAGCGAGTTCCTCAAGGACGGAAACGTCTTCATCGAGCAGGACGCCCAGGGGAAGCAGACGCCGCTGCCGGTCAAGCCGGGGGGCACGGCGACGGACGTCCCCCTGGTGGTGCTGATCGACGAGGGGACGGCGTCGTCGGCCGAGATCTTCGCGGGGGCGATTCAGGACCATCATCGGGGGAAATTGGTCGGCACGAAGACGTTCGGCACGGGGACGGTGCTGCAACCCTTCGAGCTGAGCGACCACTCGGCGGTCCTGCTGGCGGTGTCGGAATGGCTGACGCCGGACGGCCGGCAGATCTGGCACAAGGGCATCACGCCGGACGTGCCGGTGGCGCTGCCGTCGGGGGCGGCGGTCATCCTGCCGGAAGAGTCGGGCCGGATGAGCCGCGCCGACCTGGATAAGAGCAGCGACAAGCAGCTGCTCAGGGCGCTGGAGGTGCTCGGCGAGCAGATCAAGTGACGTTCAGCCGCGCGGATTCATCGTTTCGCGAATCGATAAATCGAGGGCCGCGCCATGAAAATCACCCGCCTGGAAACCTTCCTCACCAACGCGGGGCTGCGCAACTACCTCTTCGTCCGACTCAGCACCGACGACGGGCGGACCGGCCTGGGTGAGGCGTCGCTGGAGTGGCAAGAGCGGACGGTCGAAACGCTCCTCCACGAATGGGTGGAAGACCGCGTCCTGGGGGCCGATCCGTTCGACGTGGAGCGCGTCATCGGCGGGCTGATCCGCGACCAGTACCAGGGCGGCGCTACCGTGCTGACGGCCATCAGCGGCGTCGAGATCGCCTTCTGGGACCTGGTCGGCAAGGCCTGCGGGCAGCCGGTCTATCGGCTGCTGGGCGGCCGGGCGCGCGAGCGTTTGCCCGCCTACGCCAACGGCTGGTACGGTGCCGCCCGCACCCCGGAGGACTTCGCGGCCAAGGCGCGCGAGGTCGTGGGGCGCGGCTACCGCGGCCTGAAATTCGATCCGTTCGGCACCGCGTGGAAGGAGATGACCGCCGCGGACATGGCTGCGGCGGAGGCCGTCGTTGCCGCGGTGCGCGGGGCGGTTGGCGACGGCGTCGAGATGATGGTCGAGGTCCACGGGCGCCTGTCGGTGGGCTGTGCCGTCGCGATGGGCCGGCGCTTGGCGGCGTACCGGCCGGCGTGGTACGAGGAGCCGGTGGCGCCCGGCAGCCTGGACTTGCTGCGCGAGGTCAAGCAGGCGCTGCCGTTCCCGGTGGCGGCCGGCGAGCGCCTCTACACCCTGGAGGAGTTTCAGCAGCTGATCGGCCCACGCGCCTGCGACGTGGTGCAGCCGGACCTGGCGCACTGCGGTGGGCTGTGGGTCGGCAAGAAGATCGCCGCGCTGGCCCAGGCGCGCGACGTGGGCGTGGCGCCGCACTGCTCGGTCGGGCCGGTCGCCCTGTGCGCCGCCATCCACTTCGGCTGGGCGACGCTGGCCGTCGTCGTGCAGGAGAACTTCGCCGAGTACGACGTGCCGTGGCGCAGGGAGCTGGTGGGCGGCTGGGACCCAGTCCGCCGCGGCGAGTTCGCCCTGCCGGAGGGACCGGGACTGGGGGTGGAGCTGAACGTCGAGGCGTGCGCCCGCCATCCGTATCGCAAGAATAGCTTCCCGTCGCTTTGGGACGACCGGTGGATCGCGGAGTTTACGAAGAGGGAATGATTATCGAGCCGCTTGCGGCTTCGCACGTCTTGCGAAGCCGCAAGCGGCTGGGAGAACCCAGGACGCTGGCGGCCGGCGGCATTGCGGGCTAGGTAGGGCAGACAGCCTGGCGGTCCACGGTGATGTCGGCAAACTGTTCCAGCCGCTCGTACCACTTCATGTTCGGCAGCTTGTCGGCCCGATCCGGGGCGGCCCCGGCGAAGAAAAACAGGCCGAGCCGGCAGCTCGACGGCGGCGTGAGACTCGCGGAGGAGTCGCAAGGTTTCCAGGCCGCACATCCCCGGCATCATGACGTCCAGGAGGACCAGGCGGAACCGGCCGCGGCGGACGGCCAGGCCAGTAAGCAGCACTTTCTCTCACACTTCGACCGCGCCGTGACGACATCGCAAGCCCATTAAATATCAATGACTTGCGACAGCCACGGGCCAGCGGTGGCGGCCTGGTTCAATTCCGAGGGTGACAGGGTAACACGGCCGGGGGTCGGCGGGAAGGGTTTCGGGGTCGGCGTGGCCGTCGTGTGCCGCCGGGCCCGAGTTCTGTGCCACCGCGTGGCACAGAACTATCCCCTTGTCGGCCTTCGGTTTACGGCGAAAAAATGAGGTGTGTGCCACGTGCCACGGGGGTGTGCGGGGGGTGGCACAGAACCCCGCCCAGCGCCGCCCGCGCTGCCCAACCGACCCCATCACTGTTACCTTGGGGTGAACCAGGCCGCGGTGGCTTACAATTCGCGGGGAATGTCGAGTAGCCCCGGCTGGGGCCCTCGCGCGGGAGTTAAACCCACCCTCTGGATCGCCACGGCCAGCTGCTCGGCGGCCGGCATCCGCACCGGTGGCAAGGGCCAGTTCCAGGGCTTGCGAGACGCCGCCGGGGCCCGCGGTAGACAGGGCGGTGCGGATCAGGGCGGCGGTGTCCGGCATCGGCGGGGCTCCTGGCGGCCGGTGGGGTGATTGCGGGCCGGGGATGACGAAATCGCCCCCCTTGCCAGTCTGCTAGACGGGGCGCCGGGCCTGGCGCTACTTCTTCTCCTCGACCTTCTTCAGCAGCTCAGCGACATCCACCCAGAGCTGACGCCACGCCTGGCGCTCATCCGCGGGCAGCTGGTCCAGCGCCGCCTTGTCGCGGACGGAGGCGAGGTCTCTGTCCTGTTGCCAGTGGGTCATTTGCTGCCGCACGAACTGCTTCGCGGCGGGCTCCTCACGCTCCGCCAGCTTGGCGTACAGCGCCAGGTCGGCCCGCAGCCAGGCGAGCGCCTGCCGCCGCAGCATCAGTTGCACCTTGTCGGGCAGGTTCCTGCCGTCCTCGGCCTGTCCGGCGGCGGCGAGGGCGGCGCTGCACGCGGCGTTGTAGCGGATCTGCTGCTGAAGGTCGGCGGCGAGTTGCGGGTTGGCAGCGAAGGCGTCGGTGAGCAGACGAACTGCGGCGGCGTGGAGTCGCTTCGCGGGATGCTGACAGAGCGAGACGAATTCCAGGCGCTCGTTGGCCGTCGCGGGCTCGGCCTCACCTCGGAGGATGCCCGGGAGCTGGCGGTCCAGTTCGACGAGGCGTTCGCACTGGCGCACCCATGCGGCGGATTGGAAAGGCCAGCCGGGAACCTGGGTGCCCAGGGCGTGCCCCCGACGCAGTTCCTCCAGGGCATCGTCGAAACGCCCTTGATCGCGCAAAGCGTGGCCAAGGCCACAGTGCGCCTCGGGGTAGTCGGGTTGGAGTCGGATGGCCTCGCGGTATTCCGCCTCCGCCTCCTGGTACTGGCTCCGGTTGGCCAGGGCGAGGCCGAGGTTGAGGTGCGTCTCGGGGAAGTCGGGTTGGAGTCGGATGGCCTCGCGGTATTCCGCCTCCGCCTCCTTGTGACGGCCCTGGCTCCCCAGGGCGACGCCGAGGTTGAAGTGCGCCTCGGGGAAGTCGGGCCTGAGTCGGATGGCCTCGCGCCAAGCCGCCTCCGCCTCCTTGTACCGGCCCTGCTTGCCCAGGGCGTTGCCGAGGTTGTAGTGCGCCAGGTGGTCGTCGGGTTTGAGTCGGATGGCCTCGCGGTGTTCCGCCTCCGCCTCCTTGTGCCGGCCCTGGCTAGACAGGGCGTTGCCGAGGCAGATGTGCGCATTGGTGGAGTCGGGATTGAGTCGGATGGCCTCGCGGTATTCCGCCTCCGCCTCCTGGTACTGGCTCCGGTTGGCCAGGGCGAGGCCGAGGTTGAGGTGCGTCTCGGGGAAGTCGGGTTGGAGTCGGATGGCCTCGCGGTAAGCCGCCTCCGCCTCCTTGTGACGGCCCTGGCTCCCCAGGGCGAGGCCGAGGTTGAAGTGCGCCTCGGGGAAGTCGGGTTTGAGTCGGATGGCCTCGCGGCAGGCCGCCTCCGCCTCCTTGGGCCGGCCCTGGCCGTTCAGGGCGTAGCCGAGGTTGCTGTGCGCCTCGGCGAGGTCGGGTTGGAGTCGGATGGCCTCGCGGCAGGCCGCCTCCGCCTCCTTGGACCGGCCCTGGTCGTTCAGGGCGTTGCCGAGGCCGGCGTGCGCCTCGGGGGAGTCGGGTCTGAGTCGAATGGCCTCGCGGTATTCCGCCTCCGCCTCCTTGGGCCGGCCCTGGCTCCACAGGGCGTTGCCGAGGTTGGAGTGCGCCTCGGGGAAGTCGGGTTTGAGTCGGAGGGCCTCGCGGTGTTCCGCCTCCGCCTCCTTGTGCCGGCCCTGGCTAGACAGGGCGTTGCCGAGGTGGTTGTGCGCCGTGGGGTCGTCGGGTTGGAGTCGGATGACCTCGCGGCAGGCCGCCTCCCCCTCCTTGTGCCGGCCCTGGCTCAAGAGGGCGTAGCCGTGCCGGAAGTGCAGCCAGGGGTTGTCCTTCCTCTCCGTGAGGAGCCGGTCATAGAGAGCGAGCCCCTCAGCCACCCGACCGCTCTTCACCAGCGTGAAGGCCAACTCCTCCCCCAGTTCGGGCCGCAGCGCCCGCGCCACGGTGTAGCACTCCACCGCCTCCGACCAGCGCGGCGGTCGCTGGTCCGCCAGCAACTTCCCCAGTGCGTCGTGCAGCACCACCTGCTGCGGCCGCGCCCGCAACGCCGCCCGCAACAGTCGCTCGGCCCGGTCGTCATCACCCGCCACCCGCAGCGCCCGTGCCAGCGTCAGCAGGCCCAGCACCGGCTCGGTAACGGGGTCGGTCTGCTCCGCCAGCCGCCGCAAGTGATTCCGGTCTTCCCCTGGCCCGGCGTCGAACGGCACCGGCACCGGACGCAGCGCCATCGCGAGTACGCCCAACGCCCGCTCCTGCCCCAGCCGGCCGCGCGCCAGGAGGTCGCGCAGCTCGCGCCGCCGGGGACCAGGCTCCTCGTCCAGCGCGGCGGCCAGGTCCGCAAGGGGCTGCCACTTCGCTGGGGGCATCCCCGACCGGCGCCGTTCGCTGGCCCACTCATCCAGCGCCGCGACCACCTCCGTCACCATCGCCGAAGGACGAGACTTCAACCGCGCCGCCAGTTCTTCCGTGGGCACATTGTCCACGTCAAAGGTCGGGTCCCACACCCGGAACGCGGACTGAAACTGCTCCTCGGCACTCGGCTCGGCCACCAGGCTCATGAATCCCTTCTCGTTCGTCCGAAACGTCGGCCCCCCCCCGCGGCCCACGCACTTCCAGCAAAGCCCGCGACAATTCATGATCGCGTTTGGCGGCTTCCGCCTTCGCTTCCAGCGACCGCGCCAGGTCCGCTGCCTGCTCTTTCACCGCCTCGGAAGCATCGCCATTCCGGGCCAGATCGTCCGCCTTGGCGGCCGCGTCGCGGGCCTGTTCGTAGAAGTCGGGGATGTTCTTCCCGGAGGCGTTCCAAGCCTGATCCGAGAGCCGCTGTGCGTCGCTCATCAAGCGACTGACCCCGTCCTCGGTCGCCTGCCGCTGGCGGGCGACCTCCTGTTCATGCACCAGGCGCTGGTGCTGGAAGAGCCACGTCCCACCGCCGCCGGTCGTCAGCAGCAGCAGCACCGCCAGCGCCAGCCCGACCGTCCGCCGCCGTGCCTTGCGCTCCGCCGCCGCCGTGGCCTTCGCCTCCTCCGCCCGCGCCTCGGCCGCAGCCCGCTCCAGTTCCGCTTGCCGCAGCCGTTCCTGTACCCGCGCCTGATACGCCGCCATCCGCGCTGCCACTTCTCCTGCTTCACGCGGGCGCTGCTCGCGCGCCGGTGCCAGGCACCACTTGCAGAGCGCTACCAACTCGGCATCGGCCCCGCAGCCGTCCAGGCGGGCGAACGCCTCCGCCACGTCGCCGGCCGCCGCCTGGCGCATCAACTCCTGGCGATCCGCGGCGGTGTACGGCGGCCGACCCGTCAGGATGACGCATAGGATGGCGCCCAGGCCGAACACGTCGGCGCGCTCATCGACCGCCTCGACCTCGCCGCGCGCCTGTTCCGGCGGCATGAACGCCG
>DATFNV010000197.1:0-2333 GCA_035266225.1 Gemmataceae bacterium | reverse complement strand
AGCCAGACGGGTTGGAGCGTGCTAGCGCACAATGGGCTAGCCTTGATGCGCGCCGGTCAGAGCAGGGCCCCCATGGGGGAGCCCTGCGATCTCTGGGCCGGATGAAGTGAGAATCTTTCTGGCGAATGCGGCTACGAACTTATCTCCCGATGGCCGCTTGGTGCGCGGAACCGTTTATCGTTCGGGGGGCCGCGCGGCCAAACGATGCTCTTGCAGACCCAACACGTTCATTCTCCCCCGTGCCCGAGCCGGGGTCAACAAGAACTTCCGCTGGCAGTCGAGCTCACCTCGGCTCATCTGCCCAAGGTATCCCGGCCACACTCACGCGTTTCCCCCGTCGGGGATCGGGATGAGAGGACTCGCCGGCCGGGCCTGCCACTGCTCCTCCGCCGACGAGGGCCGCAGGTACAGCGGCTCCACCGCGAACGGGTCGTCGCGCTCGCCGGCGTGCCAGCGCTTCAGCGCCAACGCCAGCAGGCTCTCGGCCCGCGGCTCCCAAAGCGCTTCCTGGACGGGGCGCACCGTCGCGGGCAACCGGCCCTGGTGCAGGCGCAATCCCGGCCCACTCGCCCAGGGTGCCGGGCCTTCGGCCAGCCACTCCGCGGCCGGGCGGATCACCAGCGGAGAGACCGGCGCCCCGCGCTCGAAGCGCTGCAGGTACACCTTCTGCTGCTGCGCGTCGGCGATCACGTCGAGCGGGTTGGCGTCCGCGGGTGCCTGAGAGGCGATCACGGCAAACGTGTCGATGGCGAGCAGGGCGCCACCGGCGGCGTAAGCGAATGCCTTGGCCGACATCACGCCGACGCGCAATCCGGTATAGCTCCCCGGACCGCGACTGACGACAATGGCGGAGACGTCGCGCGGCTTCCAGCCGGCCGAGGCCAGGAGGTCGGCTATGGCGGGGGCCAGGTCACGCGCCTGGTGGCGGGACTCGTCGAGGCGGCGCGTCGCAAGCAGCGACTCCCCCTCGGCCAGTGCCACCAGCCCGGCGCGGCCGGAGGTTTCGATCAAGAGAAGGCGAAGGGTCACGGTGAAAGCCTCTCGTCCGGCGGCGACTCCCCCCGGGTCCGGGAAGGGTCATGTTACCGACAGGATTTTTTTCGGCACGCTTGACGGCCGTTCGGTGCCTGAGTTACAAGGAGGACCGATCATCGGGAACTCGAACAAGAGAACGGCCATGTTGCGTGTCGTGTTTTCCTACATCAAGAATTTCTAAGACCGCCCTATGCGATGCGCCGCGGAAGGGCACTGCCCTGCGCGGACGGTTCGCCGGTAGCGGGCAAGGTCCAGCGCCGCCGACAGCGGGGGCAGGGGATCTGTTGCCCCGCGCGGGCGGGGCCGTAGCGCACCTTCTGGTCGCACTTCGGGCAGCGGGCATGGTGGACCACCGGTTCGGCCCGGCGCCCGCTAGCCCAGACGAAGTAACCGGCGCCGGCCAGGGTTGCCGTCGCCCCCGCCAGGATGAGTGCAATGACCATGCCTTAGCTCCGCGACGATTCCCGAAGGATCCCTGTTCATGACATGAAAGAACTCTAGCCCATGACCCGTGAAAGACCCCTGAGATGCGAATGAGAAGTGTCCGAGAAGTTGCCCCTCGCCGCTTGGCAAGTCGGGCGAGCGAAACCGCAAGCGGCAGCACCACTTCAACGGGGCAGCGAACGGCGGTGCTGCGCCGGTCGTAGTATCATCTGGGAGACCCCCCCATGACACCTCCGAGCAGCGCTAGCAGGAACGCCCCCGGGACAGAAGGTCGTCCGGTCTGTTGGCATTTCGACGGCGAAGAGCTGCGCGCCGTCGAGGGTCAGACGGTGGCGGCCGCCCTCCTCGCGGCGGGGCGACGGACCTGGCGCACCACCGGCCGGCGCGGTGAGCCGCGCGGCCTCTTTTGCGGCATGGGCGTCTGCTTCGATTGCCTGGTGCGGATCGACGGCCGTCCGAACTGCCGGGCCTGCCAGACCCCCGTCGCCAATGGGATGCGCGTCGAAACCCAGCACGGCTCCGGCTCGGGGGAGGGACCGGCGTGATCCGTCGTCGCCTCGTCATCGTCGGCGCCGGACCGGCGGGATTGTCGGCCGCGATTGCGGCGGCCGAAGCCGGCCTCGACCCGATGGTCATCGACGAGAATCCGCGCATCGGTGGACAAATCTACCGGCAGCCTCCTCCGGCCCTCCCACCCGAAGGGGGGCCGCCGCTCAGCTCCGCCGCCCGGCGCGGAGTCGATCTCCTCCACCGGTTCCATCAACTCCGCGCGCGCATCACGGTGCTGACGGAGACCGGCGCCTGGGGACTTTTTCCGCCCCGGCGCCTGGCCGTCCACGCCACCCGCGGCTGGG
>DATFNV010000196.1:0-20463 GCA_035266225.1 Gemmataceae bacterium | reverse complement strand
AGCCAGACGGGTTGGAGCGTGCTAGCGCACAATGGGCTAGCCTTGATGCGCGCCGGTCAGAGCAGGGCCCCCATGGGGGAGCCCTGCGATCTCTGGGCCGGATGAAGTGAGAATCTTTCTGGCGAATGCGGCTACGAACTTCTTTCCGGGGCAGAGAAAATGGGACAGCGTGAATGATGCCACAACGGCATGCGAAAAAGTACGGTGTCCCCTTTTCCCCCTTTTCCCCCACAACGATTCGCTCCCACTGGGCGCTGCGTCGGCGGCATGTCGCGGCGATTTTGCATTGACGGCCGAGCCGCGAAGGGGACAATTGGCGAGGCACGAGTACGTCGTCCTCCTGCTCACCAGGAACCGACACTCGGGAGGGTGACGTGACGACCTCGGTGACAAACCGGCTGCTGGCCGCATGTGTGATCGCCTGTCTCGTGGCGGTCGGTCTCTGGCTGTTCAAGCGGCCGGCCCGCACTCTGCCCGATCCGAAGGGGGACACGGCCCCCTTCGATTCCCCCAAGGCGCCGCCCCAAGATGCCTCCCAGGATTCGCCGAAGGAACCCCGTAAGGACGAGCCCGCCACTAAGGTCTCGAGCAAGACCGTCTACGAATACGCCCTCAAGTCGGTGGCCTGGATCCTCACCCGCCAGGCCAACGGTGATGGAGAGGGCACCGGCTCGCTTATCGACCGCGAGAACCGGCTGCTGCTGACCGACTACCATGTCGTCCACGGCTTGCTCGACTTCGTCGCCTTGTTCCCGGTGTACGACAAGGACGGCCGGCCGATTCGCGAGCGGGATGTTTACCGGGCGCAGGCCAGGCGCGAGGACGCCATCAAGGGGAAGGTGCTGGCCTTCGACAAGACCCGCGACCTGGCGTTGATTCAGCTCGACCGGGTGCCCGACGGGGTCGAGGCGCTGCCGTTGGCCAAGGCTGAGCCGCAGCAAGGCGAGCATCTGCACGTCGTCGGCACTCCCGGCGCCAGCGGTGCCCTGTGGGTGTATTCCTTCCACATCGTGCGCATGGTCTACAAAGAAAAAGTGGAAGCGTGGCGACAAAGACTTCGCACAAACCGTCGAAGCCAAAATCATCGAGACGAGCACGCCGACCAGCTTCGCGGACAGCGCCGGCTCTCCGTGCGTCAACGACCACGGCGAGTTGGTCGGCATCGCCCCGGGCGTGATCGAGGACGCGGACGCGATTAGTGTCTTCCTGGAGCGCAGCGAGTGTGAGGACTTCATCAAGAGGGCGTTTGCCGAGAGCCCCGAGCTGAAAGGGAAGACCTGGCAGCGGTCGAAGCGGCCGGCCCTCACTCCCGCGCCCGCGAAACCGTGACGGGATCCCGAGGCAGGGCGTCGCGGGACAGGATCAAGGCGGAGCGCGGCGGGAAGCGGCCATCGACCTCGCCGTGCGTGGCCAGGTGCAGGTAGCGGTAATTGGCCAGTTCGCCACCCTTGGCCAGTTCGGAGAACTGCTGCTCACTGGCCTGCGAGTCGAACAGCAGCTTCGGCGTGGGGTCGCCATCGAACAGGCGGCGCAGGGAGTCGACCTCGGCGCGCGTGCCAGGCAACTGCTCCCACTTGTCGTCACCGCCGTGGGTCGGCAGCCGTTTGTCCAGGCGGCACAGCTCGGCGAGGGCCTTCAGGGCGGGGTCGTCGGCCACGACCACGCCGAGCTTGCCCGGCCGCAGTTCTGCTGGGCCGGGGTGTAGGTGCCGGCCGAGGCGGTGATCGTGTCGGTGTTCTTCAGCAGGATGCCGGCGTCGTTGTAGGTCGTCATGGAGGTGCTGCCCGAAACTCGCGGCCCAGGAGTCATGGCGGACCATATCTCCGCAACTCAGGAAATGGCAGGGATAATCTAAACTATGCGGCCAAGGAAGAACAACGTCCAACCGAGTTGGTAGCCGCATTCGCCAGAAGGCGGGCCAGACGGGTGCGGAAGGATTGGCCGGTGATCGACATCAAGGATCCGGACCATATCACCTGCATTCTCAAGCAGCAGTTCCGGGAGGAAATTGCAGCCTGGCTCAAGAAAAACAGCAAGTAGCACCAAACGGTAACACGGGGCTTTCGCGTTCTACTTCGCGTAATCGATCCACAACGGCGAGGCCCACGCCAGCTGCCCATCCTCCTGCCGGACCCGGACGTAGTAATAGTGGACGCCGGTCGTCGGCTTCGGGTCGGTCCACTTCCCCTCGTACTCGCGCTGGCCCGGCTTGATCGTCTCGACCACCTCGCTGTCCTTGAGGACGTCGATAGCCGCGATGGGTCCCGTGCCGATGACGTTGATCTCCAGCCGCGGGGCCGCGTTCGTCCTGACCTCGTCGCCCATGACGTGGGCCCCGCTGCGCACGTCGAGGATGATGTCGTCGGTGGCGCCGTAGACGTGGCGCTTCTTCAGCCCGTCGAGGATGCCCTGGCGGTCGTACTTCTCCGCGAGGACGACGCAAAAAGAGATGTGAGTTGACCAGTGGTCGCTCGACGACTGGAAGCCGAGGCGGTAGCCCTTCTCCTTCAGGGCGTGGTCGATGAAGCCCTTCGGCTCCCAACCGCCGATCTGGAATGGCTTCTTCTCCCCCTTGGGGTCGTAGCCCGAGCGCGGGGCACCCAGGTATTCGTAATTCATGCGGTCGCCCTGGTAGATTTCGACGACCGGCTCCACCTGCGGGTCGTTGTCGCGCCAGTCAGTGCCCATGCTGGTGGCGCTGGTGTGGCTGGCGCAGATGCCGTCGAGCTCCTTCAGGTAGCGGTAAAGCATCTTGGTGTCGTCGGCGTGGATGCCGGCCGGCGTCTTGCTGTCGGGGTCGGCCAGGCGCGGCAGGGTGCGGACGCCGCGCTGGGCGAAGACGCAGTTGCGGTGGCCGTGCGGGTAGCTGACGCTGCGCTCGTAACTGAACATCGGCGTGAAGTGGCCGGGGACGTGGTAGGCGTCGCTGAACTTCTGCACCAGCCACCAGGAGTACTCCCGGCCGGCGCCGTTGTCGTGATCGCCGTTGCCGATCCAGTCCATCGCCGCCGCGTCGATGGCGTAGCGGAACATGTCTTCCAGCGACCCGTCCGGCCCGCCGTCCCAGGAGATTTCCGTGTGCCGGTGGAACTCGCCGCGCAGGAGCTGATACTTCTTGCCGTCCGCCTCGACCCGGTACTTGCGGATGCGCTCCACCGCCTTGCGCTCCGCCTTCGCCTTGGCGACGAGCTTCTCGTCCTTCTTGCCGGGGTCGTGCGGCACCAATTTCGGCTCGACGCGATCACCGGGCAGATTGATGTAACTCAGGTAGATATCGTTGTTGATCGTCTCGGGCGTGGTGTAGCGGCCGTCGGTGTTGTGGACGATGAGCAGGCCGCCGTCCTTGTGCGGCAGCAGCACCGGCCGGCTGTCGAGCAGGCCGTCGGAGTGGTGGACCTCGATGGGGTCGGTCCAGTGATCGCCTTCGAGGCGACGGGCGAAGGTCAGCCAGTAGGAGCCGGGGTGGGTCGAGTAGCGGGTGCCGAACTTCTGGCGGTAGGTGAGCCAGAGGCGGCCCTTGCCGTCGATGCCGACCCGCGGCGACGAGTAGCGGGCGGGGCGCTCGTAGTTCAAGGGGAGGCCGCCGACGGGGTTCGGTTTCTTCGCCTCGGAGGTCGGCAGTTCGGCGGTGGGCTTGAAGAGCTTGCCGTCCTGGAGGCAGACGACGCGGACGGAGCGGCTGCTGTAGAGCGGCTCGCCCTGATCGGCGACGAGGGCGCCGTAATCCTTGCCCCACTGCTCGGGGCCTTCCTCGTAGGCGATCCAGAGGCGGCCCCGCGGGTCGTAGCAACACGAAGGGCGCGCCTCGAAGCGGGAAGATGTGATGATTGTTGGCGAAGAGCTTTCGCCGGGACGAGACAACCCGGCGTGAATGTCATAGTCGCCATACTCGTCGGTGGTATCGAAGAGCACGGCGACTTCGCCCTTTTCGCCGGCCGCAATGCTTGGGTGCCAGCAATTTCCATCCCGAGCCTGAACGATTTGGAGCAGTACCCGGGCAGTCTCCTTCGGATACCTGTCCTCCGGGCAACGGCATTGTGCGATTCCGGCCGGTCCTTTTTGCTCCCACTTCTGGAAACTGACCCAAGTCTCGCCAGCCTGATCGGTGCAGGCGACCGGCGATAGATTTCCCGTAGATCCTGCCCCTGTCCAGCGCTGCTCGTCCGTCAATTCCGGGGCCTCTGCGGGCTTCTTAAAGAACTTCGGTATCAGTGCGCGCGCGTAAATATCGTAACGTCCCCGGCGATTCGCGCTGTACATCACCCAGACATCTCCGTAGGTTTTGGCGGCGACGGCACAGCGCACGATGTCCTGCTTGGCGTCGGTGATCGCAATCGGCTCGCTCCACTTGCCGCCGCGTTGGTACTTCACCATCACCTGATCGCCGAACTCCGGCGTGTACAGCGCCTTGAAGTCCTTCGGCTGATCCCTGTACGGCTTCTGCTGGATGCGGCGGTCGTCGTCCTTGACGTGGTAGGCGACATACGCTACCCAGAGCGTCCCATCGGGGCCGTAGCAGGCGGCGGGGAAGTCGTCCTCGGTCTTGCCGGTCGCCACCGGCGTCGCCGTCGTCACCAGGCGCACCACCGCACTGCCGCCGAGAACCGGCACGTGCTTGCCGGCCAGCAAGTCCTTCACCGACACGCTCGCCGTGCCCTGCTCCTTGCTCTTCAGCGCGACGGTCAGCTCGGCGTCGTCCTTCACGTCGGCGAGGTGCAGCACGACGCCGACGCTGTCGATGCCTTCCGTCCTGGCGACGGCGGGTTGGCGCGGCGGCACGGCGATCGGCCGCCGCGACGACGCCTCCCAGCGGTCGGGCTCGGTCAGCTTGTCGCCGTCGCGGAAGCGGTAGCCCTCACGATGGACCACCGTGGCCCCGCTGACCGTCGCTTTGCCATCCCAGGGAGTCGGCTTGTCGTCCTTGACCCCCAGCTCGATGAGGACGGCGAGCGGCGGCGTGTCCATCGACGACTTCGCCGCCCAGTCGAGCAGCAGCAGTTTGCCGTCGGCCTTCGGCTTCTGGGCGGCGAGGAGGCCGATAGCGGCCATGATGCCCAGGGCCACGACGAACAGAGTGCGACGTCGCTTCATGACGACCTCCGCAGGACCACGACAGGAATGTGCGGGCACCAACGAGGGGCGGGCGACGCCACGATTAGGGGCGCGGGGCGCGGCGGGTGTCAAGTCAATTCGCGAAATTCCGTTGGCCGCTGTAACGGGGGTGCGTTAGTCTGATGATCGTCCCCTTCTCATTCGCACACTCGCCCCGCGGAGGACACGTACATGAACCGCAATCGTAGGGAGTTCCTGGCGGCTGTGGGCCGCGGCACCGTGGCGGCCAGCATCGGCACGAGCCTCGCCGCCGACCTCGGCCTGTCGCCGGCGCGCGCCGCCGACAAGGACGACGCGCTCACCTTCGGCAAGCTGGAGCCGCTCGTCTGCCTGATGCAGGAGACGGCGGCGAACAAATTGTTGCCGGCGCTGGTCGAGAAACTGCGCGACGGGACCGACTTGCAGACGTTGGTGGCCGCCGCGGCCCTGGCCAACGCCCGCACTTTCGGCGGCGAGGACTACATCGGCTTCCACACGATGATGGCGCTGGCCCCCGCCTGGCACATGTCGCGCGAGCTGCCGAAGGACCAGGCGGCGCTGCCGGTGCTCAAGGTGCTGTACCGCAACAGCAACCGCATCCAGGAATTCGGCGGCCGCAAGAACGAAGTGCTGCACGCGAGCCTGCCGCCGGTCCACGTCAGCGAGGCCCCGTCCCAGCTGCGCGAGACGGTGCGGGCCAAGAAGGTCGCGGAGGCGGACGGCGTGCTCGCCGTCGCGGCCCGGGCCGGCGCCCAGGAGGCGCTGGACGCGGTGCTGTGCGCGGTCGAAGACAACACCGAGGTCCATCGGGTCGTGCTGCCCTACCGCGCCTGGGACCTGCTGCCGGTCATCGGCAAGGAACACGCCCTGACGCTGCTGCGCCAGTCGGTGCATTACTGCGTCAAGTCCGAGGCGAACAACTGGAACCGATCCACCGCCGGCGTGCGGACGCTGCTGCCGCAACTGCTGGAAAAGTACAAGCTGCTCGACGTACGGACCTCGACGGCGAAGCGGAAGGCCGACGACGACTGGGTCGCGAAGATGAGCGAAACCCTCTTCAAGGCCAAGGCGGAGGCCGCGGCGGGAGCCGCGGCGGAGGCGCTGGCCGACGGCTTCGACCCGGCGGCGCTGGGCGAAGCCATCTGCCTCGCCGCGAACCAACTCATCCTGCGCGACAACGGCCGGCCGAAGGGGCAGACCGCCTCGAACAAGCCGGAAGGGAGCGTCCACGGCGACTCGATCGGCGTCCACGCCTGCGACTCGGCCAACGCCTGGCGCAACCTGGCCCGCGTGGGCACCGGCCGAAACGCCGCGGCCTGTCTGATCCTCGGCGCCTTCCAGATGGCGTTCGATCGCGTGGAGCGCGGCGGCGACTTCCTGAAGTGGGAGCCGTACCCGCGCGCCGAAGGCCGCGAGAAGGTCAAGGAGGTCAACCGCGGCGACCTGCTTAAGGAGACGGAAGGGGCGATCAAGGAGAAGGACCAGGCGCGGGCGGCGGCACTGGTCCACCGCATCGGCGAACTGGGGATGCCGGAGCGGCCGGTGTTCGACCTGCTCTTGCGCTACGCGCTCAGCCAGGACGGGGCGCTGCACGCGGAGAAGTACTACCGCACCGTGAGCGAGGAGTTCGCGGCGGCGCGGCCGGCCTTCAAGTGGCGGCAGCTGGTGGGGTTGGCGCGCGTGACGGCCAGCGAGTACGGCTACGCCGCGCCGGGATACAAGGAGGCGTGCGAGCTGCTGAAGGGGTAATGACGGGGCCGCTTGCGGCTTCGTACAACCTGCGAAGCCGCAAGCGGCGAACTTTGAAGGACGACCATGATCGAAACCACCCGCCTCCTCACCGACCTCGTGCGCCTGCCCAGCGTCAACCCGATGGGCCGCGCCCTCCAGACGCCGGACCTGTACGAACACCGCGTCACCACCTACCTGGAGGACTTCTTCCGCGGCCTCGGCGTCCCCTATGAGCGGCAGACCGTCGCCCCGCGGCGCGACAACATCGTCGCCCGCTTCGAGTCGCCGGGGGCCAGGCGCACCCTCGTCCTGGAGGCCCACCAGGACACGGTGCCGACCGACAACATGACCATCGAGCCGTTCGGGGCGCACGTCGAGAACGGCCGGCTCTACGGCCGCGGCGCCTGCGACATCAAGGGCGGCATGGCGTCGATGCTGGCCGCGTTCGCTCGACTGGCCCGCGAAAAACCGCGCGGGGCCTGCCACGTCGTCATGGCCTGCTCGGTTGACGAGGAGCACACCTTCCTCGGCGTGCAGGAGATGGTCAAGCGCGGGCTGAAGGCCGACCTGGCGGTGGTCGCGGAGCCGACCAGTTTGCGGATCGTCAAGGCGCACAAGGGTGTCTGTCGCTGGCTCGTGACGACGGCGGGGCGCTCCTGCCACAGTTCGACTCCGGAATTGGGCATCAACGCCATCTACCGCATGGCTCACGTCCTTGCCGGCGTCGAGCGCTACGCCGCCGAGCTGCGCGCGTCGCGCTCCGACCCGCTGCTCGGCCCGCCGACCTTGAGCGTGGGCCGCATCGAGGGCGGCACCAGCGTCAACACCATCCCCGACCGCTGCCGCATCGAGGTGGACCGCCGGCTGATCCCCGGCGAGGACGCGCAAGCCGCACCGGGGCAGCTCGCCGACTTCCTGAAACGGGCCGGAATCGACGTGCCGTTCGAGTGCGGCCCGCTATGGATCCACTGCCCGGCGCTGGGGCCGGAGCTGTCCGGCGAACTGGTGACAGCCCTTGGTCAGTGCATCGACGCGGTGACGGGGGTACACGAGGTCATCACCGTGCCCTACGGCACCGACGCCTCGACGCTGGCGGCGGCCGGCATCCCGTCGGTGGTATTCGGCCCCGGCGACATCGCCAAGGCGCATACCTGCGACGAATGGGTGCCGCTCGACGAGGTGGAGCGGGCGAGTGAGATCTTGTACAGGCTGGCCCTGAGTGCGGGGTAAGTCGCCCTGGGCTCCCCTCGCCCCGGTACTCCGGGGCGAGGGGGGAACTGGCCGCAAGCGGCGAAGAACCGCTGCCACCGGCGCCCCTTGCCTCGGTTCCCCGCCCCTCCGTGGTCGCCGCAGATTGACAGCCCGTTGTCATCGGGTAGAGTTCCAACGTCGCGGCTCGGGGCATCATTTCGACGGCCCCGGGCGCGGTCCTCGACGGCGGGACACCCCGGCCGGGCGGATCTTGCCAACCCATCCGCCCCGGCGTCCAGGGGGCCTCGCCGCCGAGGGCTTTGCCTCGATGGTCGTGCCGGGTCGTCGGTGCGAGCCGTTCGCGCCCGCCCCGGGACTGCCGGCCGGTTCACGGCCGCCGCGGCGCTGCTTCCGGCGCGGCGGCCGTCGAGCCTGCCTCGACGTAGCGCAGCAGCTCCTCCCGGCTCATCCCCGCGATGCCCAGTTCCTTCGTCGTCCGCGCCGCCTTCCAGAAGTCGATCCCCACCGCCGCCGAAAGCAACTGGATCAGTGAGCGCAGCGTCGGCGCCGCCACGCCGAGCTGTTCGGCGAGGCTGGCCCAGGCGCCGAGGCCGTAGGGTACGTCCTCGCTCAGCCAGCGGCCCTCCAGCGAGCCCGGCGCCCGTAGCGGGGTGAGCATCCGGCTGCCGTTGATTGTCGCCCACAGGTCGCCTTGCGGCCCGAAGCCGGCCCGGTGAAAGGCCTCGTCCACCGGCAGCAGGTCGAGCCCCAGGGCGGCAGCGATGGCCCGGCGCTCGCGGTCCACGGCGTAGATGAGGTGGCACACCGCCGGCGTCACCCCCTCCTCGTAGAAGTAGAAGTCGCCGCGCGAGCGCTCGATGCGCCCCGCGTTGAGCAGCACCCCGGCCGGGTGGACCACCGGGTTCATCGCCGCCAGGCCGCTGGCCAGCACGCTCGGGTGCGGGCGCACCCCGGCGAACAACTCTTCGAGGCGCCCGCAAACCGTCTCGGTCCGCGCCGCCGGAAAGACGCCGACGCCGAGGCCCGTGACCACGCCCCAGATGTGGGCCGACGCCGGGCCAGTCTTGCGGCAGACGTACGGGGCGGTGTCGGTCTCGGCGATCACCAGCCCGTTCGACCCCGCGAACAGTTCCGGGCCGCGCCGTTCGCGCACGACCCGGGCAAATTCCAGGCTGCCGAGCGTGCCGGGCGTCAGGACCACGGTGTGGCCGCGGTGCAGGTGCGGGGCGCAGGCCTCGGCGAACGGCTTATGCGCGTAGGCCGGGACGATGAGCAGTACCAGGTCGTTGACGGCCAGCGCGTCCGCGAAGTCGGTCGTCACGGCGTGGACGCGGGCCGTGTCGCGGTAGGCGACGCCGTCGAGGGTGATCTGCCCCGTGCCCAGCAGCGGCTGCACCGTGTGACGGAAGGCGGGCAGTTCGCAGAGAGTTACCTGGAAGCCGGCAAGGGTGAGGTTGGCGGCGACGGCGAAGGCCGTGTTGCCGCCGCCGAGGATCGTCAGGGATGACACGGACATGAGTTCTCCGCGCGAAGCGCAGGGGGAAGACCGCTCGCTATCAGCTTGGAGTCTGTTGCGAGAGCCGCTTGCGGCTTAGCGGATTCCAGGCATCCGCTAAGCCGCAAGCGGCTCTCGCAACAGACTACGGGGCAGGGGCAGGGGAATCACCGAACTGCGGAAGCACCACCCTCTCGTAGCAGTCGGGACAGATGCCGTGGCTGAACTGGACGTCGGCGTGCTCGCTGATATAGGCATCGACCTGCTGCCAGTAATTCTCGTCGCCGCGCACCTTCTTGCAGTAGCAGCAGATGGGCAGCAGCCCCTGGAGCTGTTTGACGCGGGCCAGTGCTGCTTCCAGCTCGCGGACGCGCGCCGCCAGGCTCGCCTGCAATTCGACGACGCGGCGGGCGGCCCCGAGCCGCGCGCGCAGCTCGCCGCGGTCCACCGGCTTGGTCAGGTAGTCGTCGGCACCGCTCTCCAGTCCGGTGATGACGTCGTTGGAGTCGCAGCGCGCCGTGAGCAGGATGATGTACGGCGGCTCGGGGTTAGGCAGGCCGCGGACCCGGCGGCAGACCTCCAGGCCGTCCATCTGCGGCATCATCCAGTCGAGGATGGCCAACCTCGGGGCGTCGGGCGCCTGAAAGGCACTCCAGGCCTCGGCCCCGTTGCTGGTGCTGATGACGTCATAGCCCCATTGGGCCAGGTGCATTTGGAGGGCATGCCGCGAGGTGAGGTTGTCTTCCGCGATCAGGACGCGCATACGCAATCCCTCGGAAAGGCGCGTCCCGTGTTGGCTCCACGGGGCACGGGGGGTGAGGTTTTCATAGCCCCCGACGGCGTCCGCGACCAGACCCGGTCCCCGGCGACCGCGAGCCACTTTGTAAAATCCGACCGAAATGTTCTTGACAACTCAGACACGCCGTCTTAATCTCAGCGGTTATAACGATCCGGCCGACGGGGGATAGGCCCGATGGACCAATCGGACCACGACGCGACCGACGCCGAACTGGCGGTGTTACAGGTTCTGTGGGAGCGCGGGTCAGCGACGATCCGACAGCTCGCGGACGCCCTGTATCCCGGCGGCTCGACGGCGCAGTACGCCACGGTGCAGAAGCTGCTCGAACGGCTCCAGGCCAAGGGCTGTGCGCGGCGCGATCGCAGGCCGTGGCCGCACGTCTTCAGCGCGACCGTTGATCGCGACGACCTGATTGGCCGGCGGCTGCGTGCCGTCGCCGAGAAGTTGTGTGGGGGGTCGCTCACACCCCTCTTGACGCATCTCATCTCCGTCGAACGATTGAGCCCACGGGAGAGGGAAGAGCTGCGCGCTTTCCTGGACGGCCGGTGCCCCAAGCCCGGCCCGGATGAGGCGCGGCCTTGAAAGGACCCCAATGTGAGTACGCTTCTCGGCATCGGCCTTGCCAACGCGGTCATGGCGGCTGCGCTGGCCCTGCTGGCGGCCGGCGTGGGTCGGGTGTGGAGGAAGCCCGCCCTGCGCCACGGCCTGTGGCTGCTGGTGCTCCTCAAGCTGGTGACGCCCCCCCTGCTGCCCCTCCCGGTCCTCCCCTGGAAGGGCGAGGAGGAGCCGGCGCCTGCGGTCGCCGAGCCCGACCCGCCGACCGTGACCCAGGTCTTCCTGCCGCCGCCCCCCGCGCCGGTGCTGCCCGCGCCGGCCCCCAACGACGACGTCTTGCTCGGCACCGCGACCGACGGGGAGAAGATTCGCGCGGCCATCGAGTTGGAAGACAGGAGGCGGGCCAACGAGCGCATGGCCGTGGTGGACGCGCTGCCGCCCCCGGAGGCACACCTGGTCCTGGCCGCGGAGGATGAGCCGAAGAAGACGACGCTCCTGCGGCCCGCCGGCCGGGTGTGGGATTACCGCTCGTTGCTGCCGGTCGCCTTCTGGGTATGGCTTGCCGGGGCCGTGGGTTGGTTCGCGCTGGCCGCGGTGCGCATGCGCCGCTTCGCCTTGCTGCTGCACCACGCCGTGCCCGCGCCACCCTGGTTGAGCGCCGAGGCGCAGGAGCTGGCCCGGCGCATGGGGCTGCGCCGCTGTCCGCGGGTCTGGCTGCTGCCCGGGTCGATCGCCCCGCTGGTGTGGGCGCCGCGCTTCCAGGCGCACGTCTTCTTCCCGGTGCGGCTGCTGGCCCGCCTCAACGACGAGGGCCGGCGGACGCTCCTCGCGCACGAACTGGCCCACGTCCGCCGCCGCGACCACTGGGTGCGCTGGTTGGAGGTCGTCGCGCTGGGGCTGTACTGGTGGCTGCCGGTCGTCTGGTGGGCGCGGCGCCAGCTGCAGGCCGCCGAGGAGGAGTGCTGCGACGCCTGGGTGGTCGGCGAGTTGCCGGCGGCGGCGCGCTCCTACGCCCACGCCATCCTGGCGACGGTCGATTTCCTCTCCGAGGACCAGCCGGCGCTGCCGCCGGTCGCCAGCGGCATGGCCCAGGTCCACGCGATCAAGCAGCGCCTGACGACGATCCTGCGCGGCAGCACGCCGCGGGGGCTGTCGCGCCGCGGCCGACTCGGGATGGCCGCCCTCGCCCTGGTGCTGCTGCCGTGGTTCCCCGGCCCGGCCGAGTCGGGGGCGCCGCCCGCCGACGAGGCCAAGCCCACCGCCCCGGCCGACCCGCCGGCCCCCGCCGCGCCGGCCGACAACCCGGAGCCGCAGGCGTTTGACAGCCCCACGAGCCTGCCGATGGTCGTCAGCGAGGGGGTGCTCGCGGCGGTTTACTCCCCCGACGGGACGACGGTCGCGGTCGCCACCGACGACAAGGTCGTGCGGGTCTATGACCTGGCCGAGGCCAAGGTCAAGGTCTCCCTCAAAGGGCACGACGACGTCGTCAGCGCCATCGCCTTTTCGCCCGACGGCAAACTGATCGCCACCGCCGGCCTGGACACGACGGTTCGCCTCTGGGACGCCGCCACCGGTGAGGAAAAAGCGATCCTCAAAGGGCACACCAACTGGGTCCACACCGTGGCGTTTTCCCCGGACGGGCAGGTGCTCGCCTCGGGCGCCTACGACAAGACGGTGCGGGTCTGGGACGTGGCCGAAGGCAAGGAGAAGTCGGTCCTCAAGGGGCACAGCGCCAGCGTGCGCTCGGTCGCCTTCAGCCCCGACGGGACCATGCTCGCCAGCGGCAGCAGCGACCAGACGGTCCGGCTCTGGGACGTGCCGACCTACAAGGAGCGCAGCCGCCTGCGCGGCCACAAGGGGGCGGTGCGGGCCATCGCCTTCTCGCGCGACGCCAAGCTCCTTGTCTCCGCCGGCGAGGACGGCATGGTGAAACTGTGGAACCCGGTCAACGGCGAGGAGCGCGGCCAGCTGCAGGTGCCCAACGCCATCCTCACGACGGTCGCCCTCTCCCCCACCGGTAAGACCGCCTACGCCGGTGCCATCGAGGGCACGGTGCGGATCTGGGATGTGGAATCGCGCCGGCAGGTGTCCGTCTTCCGCCCCCACACCGACGAGGTCCGGGCCGTCGCCCTGGCCCCGAGCGGCCGGCAGCTGCTGACGGCGAGTTACGACAAGTCGGTGAAGTTGCACAGCACCGCCGCGCCGAAGTTCGAGCCGCAGGTGGCGCTGCGCGGGCACAAGGGACAGGTGTGGTTTGCCATTTACGCCCCCGACGGCAAGACGCTGGTGACCGGCGGCGACGACAAGACGGTGCGGCTGTGGCGCGCGGGGGCGGTGCGGCGCCGGGTCCCCGTGCCGCGCAACACCAGTACCGTCTACGGCGTCGCCTTCTCGCCCGACGGCAAGACGCTCGCCCTGGCCTGCGAGGACAACACGGTCAAGCTGTGGGACCTGGCCGCCGGCAAACTGCGGATGTCGCTCCAGGGGCACACCAAGCGCGTCTGGTCGGTCGCCTTCAGTCCCGACGGCAAGACGCTGGCCTCGTGTGCCGGCGATTACCAGCCGCACGACGAGCTGGGCGAGGTCAAGTTGTGGGACCTGACCGCCGGCAAGGAAAAGGTCGCGCTGGAGGGGCACAGGGCCACCGCCCTTGCCGTCGCCTTCTCGCCGGACGGCAAGGTGCTGGTCAGCGCCGCCTGGGACAACACAGCGCGCGTGTGGGACCCGGCGACCGGCAAGGAATTGAAGGTCCTGGAAGGGCACACCGACGCCGTGCGCTTCGTCGCCTTCAGCCCGGACGGCAAGACCCTCGCCACGGCCAGCTTTGACGGCACGGTGAAATTCTGGGACCCGGCCACCTGGAAGGAGCAGGCGTCGTTCCAGGCCCACGAGAACGGCGTCAACTGTCTGGCCTTCTCGCCGGACGGCAAGACCCTGGCGACCTGCCAGCGGCCGGTGGGAGCGCCTGGCCCCGGCGAGGTCAAACTGTGGACCGTGGCCACCCGCGCCGAACGCCTGGCGCTGCGGGACTTCCAGGGCGCGGTGCTGGCGCTGCGGTTCTCGCCGGATGGCAAGGCGCTGGCCACGGTCGGCGGTGCTTACTTGACCTTCGGTGAGGTCAAATTGTGGGACGCGAACAGCGGGGCCGTGCGGATGTCGCTGCACGGGCACCGGCAGTGGGCCGAGACGCTGGCTTACTCGAAGGACGGCAACGTCCTCGTCACCGCCGGGGGCAGCGCCCAGTCGCCAGGCGAGGTCCACCTCTGGGACGTGACGCCGACGCCGGAGCCGGTCGTCCTCACCGGCCACGGCTCCGCCGTCACCTGCGGCGCCTTCTCCGCCGATGGCAAGACACTCGCCACCGGCAGCTACGACAACACCGTCAAGGTCTGGGACGTGGCCGAACACCGGGAGCGCCTGACCCTCAAGGGACACACCGGCGGCGTCAAGGCCGTCCTCCTTTCGCCCGACGGCAAGACGGTCTTCAGCGCCGGCGAGGACAGGACGGTGCGCGTCTGGGACGCGACCACCGGCAAGGAGACGCACACCTTCGGCCCTAACCGCTTCGGCGTGGAAGGGCTGTCGCTGTCCCCCGACGGCAAGGCGCTGGCGGCGGGCTGCGGCGACTGGAAGGGGAGCGAGCCGGGCGAGGTCAAGGTGTACGACCTGGCCGCCGGCAAGGAGAAGAGGGTGCTGACCGGCCACCCGCGTCACGTCGTCGCCGTCGCCTTTTCGCCTGACGGCAAGGTGCTGGTTTCGGTGGGCGGCGACGGCACGCTGAAGGTTTGGGACGCCGCCACCTTGGCCGAACGCAAGAGCCTGACGACGTCGGCCTCCTCGCGCGCCCTGACGTTCTCGCCCGACGGCAAGACGCTGGCGCAGGCGCACTGGATCAACGAAGAGGGCGCCGACGAGCGGGCCAACCTCGCCGTGACCCTGTGGGACACGGCGACGTGGAAAGAGCGAGGACAATGCCGCGGCCACCGGGCGCAGGTCTTCGGCGTGTCCTTCGCCCCCGACGGCCGGACACTGGCCACCGCCAGCAAGGACGGCACCGCCCAACTGTGGGACCTGCCGATGAAGGAAGCGCCTCCCTCCGGAGGTGCGAAATAACGGTCTCCCCTCGCCCTGCTACTTCGGGGAGAGGGGTCGGGGGTACTCAGTACTCAGTACTCAGTACTCAGTACTCAGTACTCAGTACTCAGTACTCACTCCCACCCCCTGGCCCACCACGGGCGAGGGGCGCCAATAGAGTCACGCGAACACCCCGCCGCACCAGGCGGCAGCAAAGGAGATCCGTCATGATTCGTTATCGGTTCCTCACCGCGGCGGTGTGCGCTCTGCTCGCCGCGGCACCGGCGCTGGCGGCACCGCCGGCCGACGACTCCACCCGCGACGCCAAGGCGCTCGCGGACAAGATCGACAAGCTCATCGCCGAGCGCTGGGCGAAGGAGAAGGTCACGCCGGCCCCGGCGGCCGACGACGCCGAGTTCCTGCGCCGCGCCACCCTCGACCTGGCGGGGCGCATCCCGTTGGTCTCCGAGGTCCGTACCTTCCTCGCCGACCCGGCGCCGGACAAGCGGGCCAGGGCGATTGAACGGCTGCTCAAGGGGCCGGGCTACGTCAACCACTTCGCCAACACCTGGCAGAAGCTGCTCGTCCCGGAGAACGATCCCACCAATTTCGAGCTGCTCCTGAACGTGCCGCCGTTCCAGGCGTGGGTGCGCCGGCAGTTCAGCGAGAACGTCCCCTACGACAAGATGGTCCGCGAACTGCTGACCGCCCCGGTGGTCAGCGACGGCCAGGCCGCGATCTTCCGACTGCAGCGTGGGGAGCGCACCGAGCCGAGCCCGATGCTCTTCTACCTGGCCAAGGAAGCCAAGCCGGAGGAATTGGCGGCGGCCACGTCGCGCCTTTTCCTGGGCGTCAAGTTGGAGTGCGCCCAGTGCCATAACCACCCCTTCGCCAAGTGGAGGCGCGAGCAGTTCTGGGAAACGGCCGCCTTCTTCGCCGGCCTGTCGCGCGACACCAACCGCTTCGGCACCACACGCGAGCTGACCGACCGCCGCGAGATGGCCATCCCCGGCACCGACCGCGTCGTTCAGGCCAACTTCCTCGACGGCAGCGAGCCGCGCTGGAAGTACAAGGTCGGCCCGCGCGTCACCCTCGCCGAGTGGGTCACCTCGGCCGACAACCCGTTCTTCGCCCGCGCCGCCGCCAACCGCCTCTGGGCCCACTTCTTCGGCATCGGCATCGTCGATCCGGTCGATGACCTCGGCGACGACAAGGCCGAGCCGAGCCACCCCGAATTGCTCGACGTGCTGGCCCGTGAGTTCGCGGCCCACAAATTTGATCTCAAGTTCTTGATCCGCGCCATTACCCTGAGCAAGACGTACCAGCTCACCAGCGCCTACACCGACCCGAGCCAGGAGGAGTTGCGCCTGTTCGCGAAGATGCCGGTCAAGGGGATGACGGCCGAGCAGCTGTTCGACAGCGTGTCGGCGGCGACCGGCTACCGCGAGCAGGGCGGCCCGCAGAACCCGTTCTTCGGCGCCAACACGCCGCGCAGCGAGTTCCTGACGAAGTTCGCCTCGCAGGACAAGCGCACCGAATCGACGACCTCGATCCTCCAGGCGCTGGCCCTGATGAACGGCAAACTGGTGGCCGACGCCACCAACGCGGAGCGGAGCGTGACGCTGGCCGGCATCGCCGACGCGCCGTTCCTCGACACCGCCGGCAAGGTCGAGGCGCTCTACCTGGGGACGCTCTCGCGCCTGCCGCGGTCGCAGGAGCGCGAGCGCTTCGTCAAATACATCGAGGACGGCGGCGCCAAGAAAGACAGGAAACAGGCGCTGGCCGACGTGTTCTGGGCCCTGCTCAACAGCAGTGAATTCATGCTCAATCATTAACCGCCGAGCCGCTTGCGGCTTAGCGTTCGGTTCATCGAGCGATGAGGCGAGCGCTAAGCCGCAAGCGGCTAGACACTGGGGGACTCCTTCATGACCCGACTTCCGACCCTGTCCCGCCGCGACTGGTTGCGCCTGTCCACCGCAGGCGTCCTGGGCGCCTCGATGTCCGGCTGGCTGGAAAGCCTCGCCGCCGACACGGCGTCGAACCCGCAGCGCAAGCGCTCGTGCATCCTCCTGTGGATGGCCGGCGGCCCATCGCAGACCGACACCTTCGACCTGAAGCCCGGACACGCCAACGGCGGCGAGTTCAAGGAGATTGCCACCAGCGTGCCCGGCATCAAGATCGGCGAGCACCTGCCCAAGGTCGCCACCCACGTGAAGCACATGGCCATCGTGCGCTCCATGTCCACCAAGGAGGGCGACCACCAGCGCGCCACCTTCTACCTGCGCACCGGCTACCTGCCGCAGGGGCCGATCCAGTACCCGTCGATCGGCTCGCTGATCTCCAAGGAGCTCGGCAGCGACGATACCGCCCTGCCGAACTTCGTCAGCATCGCGCCGAACCGCTTCCTCAGCCCGGCCGCGTTCGGATCCGGCTTCCTCGGCCCGCAGTTCGCCCCGCTGGTCGTCGGCGACGGCAACGGCGTCTTCCAGGGGAACAACTATGAACAGGCGCTGAAGGTGCAGGACCTGCAACCGTCGTCGGAGATCAGCCGCGCGCAGGCCGACGCCCGCATCGACCTCATGCACGGGTTGGCCAACGACTTCGTCAGCAGCCGGCCCGGCATCGCCCCCCTGAGCCACCAGGCGGCCTATTCGCGCGCCGTCCGCCTGATGCGCACCGACGCGGCCAGGGCGTTCGACCTCCACGAGGAGCCGGACCAGGTGCGCGACCGTTACGGCCGCAACCTGTTCGGCCAGGGCTGCCTGCTGGCCCGCCGCCTGGTCGAGCGCGGCGTGCCCTTCGTCGAGGTCAGCCTGGGCTACACCAATGAGGTGCCGGTCGGCTGGGACACGCACCAGGACAACTTCAACAACGTGAAAAAGCTCTGCGGCGTCCTCGACCCGGCGTGGGCGACGCTGATGTCGGACCTGGAGCAGCGCGGCCTGCTCGACAGCACGCTGGTGGTGTGGATGGGCGAGTTCGGCCGCACGCCGACTATCAGGGACAAAGGCCGCGACCACTTCCCCAACGCCTGGAGCACCGTGCTGGCCGGCGGTGGCATCAAGGGCGGCCAGGTCGTCGGCAAGACCAGCAAGGACGGCATGAAGGTCGAAGAGCGGGCGGTGCCGGCGCCGGACTTCCTCTCGACCGTCTGCCGGGCCCTGGGCATCGACCCCGACAAGCAGAACGACTCGAACGTCGGCCGGCCCATCCGCATCGTCGAGAAGACGGCGCACCCGATCAAGGAGGTGCTCGCATGAACGTCCGCAGTTGGGTATTCCTGGTCTGCTGTCTCCTCGGCCTCGCCTTGCCGTTGGCTCCCGGTTCCGGCGCCGACACGAACGAGGCGTCGAAGCCGACTGCGGACGCCATCGACCTCGTCTTCTTCGGCGACGTCCGGCCGGTGCTGCTGCGGCTCCACGTCCGGATCGACGGCAAGCCGCACGGCGAGGTGTGGGACGCCTTCCTCGCGAAGCTGTTCAAGTACCTCGACCGCGACGGCGACGGCGTGCTGTCCAAGGAGGAGGCCGAGCGCGCCCCCACCGGGCAACAGCTCATGCGCTTGCTGCACGGCGTGTCGTACTACGACTACGAGTTGGTCCTCGGCGGGGGGCGCCGCGGGGACACCACCGCCAAGATGGCCGACCTCGACGCCGACAAGAACGGCAAGGTCACGCTCGACGAGCTGAAGGCCTACTACAAGAAGAACGCCCCGCAACCGGTGAGCGTCACGATGGGGCCCAACGGCGGCGATTCCGAGGTGCTGACCGAGGCGCTGTTCAAGCACCTCGACGTCAACAAGGACGGCAAACTTTCAAAGGAGGAACTCGCCGCCGCCCCCGAGCGACTCCGCCCCCTCGACACCGATGACGACGAGATGATCTCGGTCGGGGAGTTAGTGCCGAACCGGTTCGGTGGGGGCCAAGCGTTCGCGACGGGCATCAACTTGGGCGGCGCCGGCCCCCCCCCCCTGCCGGACGGTGCCCCGTTCTTTCGCGTCGATCCGGGCGCCCCGGCCGACCGGCTGGCAAAACGCCTCGTGACGCAGTACGACAAGGACAAGAACGGCAAGCTGAGCGCCAAGGAAATCGGCCTCGACGCGGCCGACTTTGCGGCCCTCGACAAGAACAAGGATGGCCAGCTCGACCTGGCCGAGCTGGCCGCGTTCGCCGCCCGCGCGCCGGACTTGGAATTGATGTACCAGATGGGGAACGTGCCCAGGAGCAAGGAACCGGGCGGGCTGCTGAAACTGGTGGTCCAGGAAACCCAGCGGAGCCGGGGCGGCGAGCGCCGGCAGCCGGTCACGCTCGTCAGCCCCGACGACCGGCCGCGCGCCCTGGCCGGGGCCGTGAGCAAGGGCGACGACGGCGGCTTGAAGCTCGGCCTGCCCGACGCCCACGTGGACTTCCAATCGGGACAGTCGGCGGCGCTCAACAGCGCCGGCGCCAAGCAGTTTTACGTGCAGCAGTTCAAGGAGGCCGACGTCAACAAGAAGGGCTACCTCGAACGAAAGACGCTGGAGAACAGCAATTACCCGTACTTCCTGTCGTTCTTCGCCCTGGCCGACCGCAACGGCGACAACAAGCTCACCGAGAAGGAGCTGACCGACTACCTCGATCTGCAGGCGGACGGTGGGGCGTGCGTGGTGACGATGACGGCGCACGACCTGGGCCGCGGGCTGTTCGAGCTGCTCGACGTGGCGCCGCGCGACGGCCGCCTGGGGCTGCGCGAGCTGCGCATGGCGTGGTCGCGCCTGGCCCCCCTGGACCGCGACGGCGACGGCTGCATCGCCCGCACCGAGGTTCCGCGCCGGCTGCAGCTGGCGGTGCGCCAGAGCGGATTGACCAACCCCTATTATTACTTCTCCGTCGAGGTCGGCGTCGGCTACCGGGCGCAGATGCCGGTGCCGCTGCCGACGCGCGGCCCGGCGTGGTTCCGCAAGATGGACCGCAACGCCGACGGCGACGTCTCGCCGCGCGAGTGGCTCGGCACCGACGAGGAGTTCCAGAAGATCGACACGGACGGCGACGGGCTCATCAGCGCGGAGGAGGCGGAGCGCTACGACGCCCTGCTGAAGAAGCAGCAGAAGCGATGACCGCCGGAACACCGGGACGCGGGTCGGAAAGACAATTCGTCTTTCCGACCCGCGTCCCGGTTTTCAGTCCTGATGTTGCGCCGCGCGGATC
Organism: Gemmataceae bacterium; assembly: GCA_035266225.1. Taxonomy (GTDB): domain Bacteria; phylum Planctomycetota; class Planctomycetia; order Gemmatales; family Gemmataceae; genus DATFNV01. Next base: position 320 of record DATFNV010000196.1, on the reverse strand, counting down.
GAGTTGTGCGCGGCCTGGTGCGGGAGAGGGTGACAGGGGCGGGACTACGCAGCGCAACGATCTCTGGTCGTAAGTCCCGTTGGCTCAACCGGTGAATGGATTGCATTGCGCTGCCGACACACACACGAGTCCTGTCAACTGTCGGCGATGGCCTTCAACCTGACCAAGGCGCTGGCCGGGCGCAGCCGCAACGTGCCGGTACAGGACTTCTCCCTCGGCCTCGACTTCGGCTCCGACCCGATGGGCGCCCGGCTGGCGCTGGGCTCCTACCTGGCCGTCCAGGTGCCCGAGTCGAAACAGGCGGTGTGGGACTGGGACCA
>DATFNV010000195.1:0-15250 GCA_035266225.1 Gemmataceae bacterium | reverse complement strand
CGTCCAGCACCGCGCCGACCTGACCTACGTCATCGGCGAGATGATCGCCGAATTGAACGCCGGCCACGCCTACGTCGGCGGCGGCGACCTGCCGGAGCTAAAGCGCATCCCCACCGGGTTGCTCGGCGCCGAGCTGAGGCGCGACCCGGAGACGAAGTATTATCAGATCACGCGCATCCTCAAGGGGGCCAACTGGGACCGCGGGATGCGCTCGCCCCTGACTGAGATGGGGGTGGACGTGAGCGAGAAGGACTACGTCATCGCGGTGGACGGCAAGCCGGCCAACGAGGTCAACAACCTCTACGAGCTGCTCGTCAACACGGCCGGGAAGCAGGTGACGCTCAAGGTCAACTCGAAGCCGGAAGCGAAAGGCGCCCGCGCCGTGGTGGTGACGCCCATCGACGACGAGTCGAAGCTGTACTACCACGACTGGGTCGAGGGGAACGTCAAGAAGGTGAGCGAGGCAACGGGCGGCAAGGTCGGCTACCTGCACGTCCCCGACATGCAGGTGGCCGGGCTGAACGAGTTCGCCAGGCACTTCTACCCGCAGCTGGCGAAGAAGGCGCTCATCATCGACGTGCGCGGCAACGGCGGCGGCAACGTGTCGCCGATGCTGATCGAGCGGCTGCGGCGCGAGGCGGCGATGGTCGCCATCTCCCGCAACAACCAGCCGACAGTGGAGCCGGACGGCACGTTCAACGGGCCGATGGTGTGCCTCATGAATGAGTTCTCGGCGTCGGACGGCGACATCTTCCCGTATCGGTTCCGGCACTACAAGCTGGGGCCGCTGATCGGCAAGCGGAGCTGGGGCGGCGTCGTCGGCATCCGCGGCTCGCTGCCGCTGGTCGATGGCGGCTACCTGAACAAGCCGGAGTTCTCGCGCTACGATTTGGAGGGGAAAACGTGGATCATGGAGGGCCACGGCGTCGATCCGGACATCGTGGTGGACAACGACCCGGCCCGCGAGTTCGCCGGCACCGACGACCAGCTGAACAAGGGAATCGAGGTGATCCTGGAGCGGCTGAAGAAGGAGGAGAAGAAGCTGCCGGAGGTGCCGCCGTACCCGAAGCGGTGAGCGGCCCCGCTGTCAGGCGACCGGAGAGGAAGGATCGGCCGGCCGGGCCTTGTGTCGGAGTATTGTGTCAACCCGCGGGGCGGGTGACACAATACTCCGTCGCAGCAAGTCGTTGCAAAGGCATCACTTGCGCCGCGCGGCGCGAGTATTGTATCAGTTCCTGCGTGTGTGACACAATACTCCGGCAGCGGCCACGCCAGAGGGGAGACAAAGACCGGCCGCTAGCTAAACGGAAACCGCACTACTGCGGAACGTGCTGGTGCGCCCAGGCCAGGTTTTCGGCCGGCAGCGGCGGGTCGGGCGTTTCGCCGTAGATGTACTTGGCGTAGCCGGCGCCGTCGTAGACGCGGTGCAGCAGCGCCTGCAGGTCGAGCGTTACGTCGGGGTCGGGCGGCGTCAGAGGAATTGGGATCACCGGCAGCGGGTCGCGCAAGGCGATGGGCCAGAAGCCGATGGTCGGCCGGTCGTGCCATCGGCAGACCAGGGCATAGTAATCGCAGTCCGGTAGCGGGGGGTGCTGAGGCCGCTCGCCGCCGCGGCGCAGGTCAATCTCCACAAAATGTGTCTGCTGGTGCAGGAGACGGACGCGCTTCGCGAGGTACTCGTCGGGATCCGGCCCGGGCGTCTTGTTGGAGGGGCTGAGCAGTTCGAGAACGGTAACGACGCGGCGGTTGCGCCGGTCGCGAATCTCCAGGCTCGCCATGCGCTCGGCGTCCACGGCGGGAAGCGTGAGTCGTACCGGAGCCGCGACCCTTTCTGTCGCAGTCCCGGCGGCTGCCTGCGGAGCTGGCCCGGTGATGCCAACGTCGGCGCGGCCGAAGAAGCGGCGTTCGTCGGCCGACAGTTCGTGAAGGATCAGGCGCACTTCGACCTTGACGATGTAATTCGGCCCCACCAGGGGATTGAGCGTCTCCTGCGCGTGAATGATGAAATGGTCGTGGAAGTCCTCTCAGCAGTCGTTCTGCTCCAGGAACGGATTCATGCCGGGGAAAGGGGAGGGCATGGGTACTCCTGCGTCGTGGTCAGCGGCGGCGGCAAGCGCCCATCGCATTATACCCCGCGCCGCACTGCCCTCAAGCGAAGTCGATGAGGATGGCCGGGGTTTCGGCGGACACCGGCGGCAGGGTCGCGCTCTCGCTGCCTTTGCCCGCCGGGTCGGGGAGACGGACGGCCGCCCCGCACACGGGACAGGCGAGGCCCTCGGCCTGTGTCCGAGTGGCGGCCTCGGCCAGGGGGACGGGGTGGCCGTGCGGGCAGGTGATGGGGGCGGTCATCGGCGGCGGCGCCTCGGAAGGGAGTGGGGAGAAACCCGGCCCCCATTATGACGCCTCATGTCGTCAAAGCAAGTACCAGGACAAGTCGCGTGTTGTGTTGCGAGCCTCTCCTCCAGTAAAGTAACCGGGTCGCTCCCGAGAGGAGGATGGACCTTGACTGCCCCTGCTTCGATGACCGCATCTCCCACCCTGGCGGCCCGCTTCGAGGCACTCGCCGCGGAATGGAAGGCCGCCGTCGCCTTGACCTCGTCCAGTTCGGCGATGGTGGCCCACCCCGCGTATCAGGCGGTCATCGCCCTTGGCCCCCCGGCCGTGCCTCTGCTGCTGCGGGAGCTGGAGCGCGAGCCGGCCCACTGGTTCGAGGCCCTGAAGGCCATTACCGGGGAAGACCCGGTGCCTCCTGCCGACTGGGGCCACGTTCGGGTGATGGCCGCGGCCTGGCTGGCGTGGGGGCGCACCCGCCGACTGATCTGACGGGGTGAGACGCTGCCTCCCTTGCACGAAGCGGCGCGGGCCGCGTTGCCCCGACTGACTGCCGATAACTACCGCATCAGCAGCCCCGCGACGTGGGAACACAACTGCGTCGCCTGGGCGCTCGGCGTCACCGACGTTTGGTGGTGGCCGCTGCCGGGTCGCTACTGGCCGCCGGGGGTCCCGCGGGAGGAGACGATTGAGGCTTTCGTTGCCGCATTCGCCACGCTCGGCTATGGCCCTGTCGCCGGGCACGATCCCGACCCGGACATCGAGCGGATCGCCCTGTACGCGCAGGCCGGCGTCCCCTTGCACGTTGCCCGAGAACTGCCGGGCGGCTGGTGGACGAGCAAACTCGGCCCAAGCGTGGACATCGAGCATGCGACGGCGGAAGCGGTCGGAGGGGGAGACTACGGAGAGGTAGTCGTCATCCTGGGCCGGAGACTTCCCGGCTGAGCTCGATGCGCCGCGTACTACCTGTCACTCGCGGGGATGGGGGACGCGCCCCAAAGGAGCAAGGTCCCCGTAGAATTGCCCCGAACGAATCTTCTATCGGTGGCGCGCTTCGCCGGCTCATGGAGCAGGAGTCGCGAGGAGTGAGGAGGTTGCAATGAGTTCCGCTCTTCAGTTGCCGAGAGAGCGGGTCCTGGCCCTGGACCCGGCGACCGTCGAAGCGTATCTGCTGGCCCACGGCTGGGAGGTGGATCCCAAAGTCTCGTCCGCGGAGGCCGGGATCTATCATCTTCCCTCGGACCCGCAGGCAGAGATCATCGTCCCGCGGGACAAGGGTTTCGTCGATTACGCCCTGCGTATCGGCGAGGTTCTGCGGGAAGTCGCGGTCGCGCAGCGGCGCAAGGCGTGGGAGGTGCTGGAAGACCTCTCGGCCCGGCAGGCCGATGTGCCTGTCAACGGTACTCCAGCCGGCAAGCGCGAGCGGGGAACTGGTGGTCCTGCGAGACGCGGCAAGCAGAACGCTTCCTGATTGCTGCACACAGATGCGGTCACCAGGCCAGGCCTGTCAGCGGGGCAATTTTGCTGACACGCCGGGTTTTGTCATGCGCTCACGTCCTGGTCGTCACCTGCTTGGCGAGGCGGCGGCGCAATTGCCCGGCCGACATCTCGACGGTGCGACTGTCTGCTGCGAATTCAAAGCGCAGGCGATCACGGTCGATGGTGATGCCCAAACCAGGCGGGCCTGCGGGGAGGCCGAGCAGGGCTCGCAGTTCTTGCTGAGTCAGCTCGTAGTAGCGCCCTTGAATCCGCAGCAGCACGCGCCGACCGTTGTCGGTGATGAGCGCAGACGGTGACGCATCCAGGCCGCTCGTCTCCGGCTCGCTCAAGGCTTCTTCTCCTCCAGCGCGTCGGACGAACGGCGTTCGAGCCGACGGCACTCGGCGAGGTAGCTAGCGAGGGCTTCCGGGTCGGCGGGCAGTACGGTCGTCCCGCCCTGGTCGTCCGCGATGACGAGGTCGGCCGTCAGACTGTCGCACTCGGGTGAAGCGGCAGGCACGGGAGCTGGGAGTGTCACGGGGCACCTTCTTTCAACCAATGCGGATACGATGGCGGGCCAGTTCCGATTGGTCCGCGAACAGGATCACGTCGTACGGCCCGGCCACGGGGAACAAGCAGTTCGCGACACGGAAAAGGAACCGCACCTCCTGGAGCCGGTCGGCGAAACGGAGGGTGCGCGACTCACGGAAGACGTCCCCGGTCGTGTCGAGCCGCTGAACCACGAGGGTCAGGGCGATGTCACCGACTCCGTCCGTGAGCGCCGCATAAACGGCAAATTGCCTTCGCGCCGAGGGGAAGCCACCGACCTTGAGGCGCGTGAAGCAGTTGACCAGGGAGACGTTCTTCGTCCCTTCCTCGACGATGGCCTTTTCGCAAACCAGCAGCCCGATGACGGTCGGAATCTGGGGCATCGTTGTTTCCTCCTGATTGTACCTCCGGGCCTGTCACGACACAGCAGCCACCTTCGATGCCGCGCCGGTCACGGCTTGACGGCGGCGGTCGTCCCGTCAGGCACTCGTAGAGGATCGCCCCCAGCGCATAGACATCGACGAGCGGGCTCATCTGCTCCGAGCGGCCGCCGGCCTGCTCCGGCGCCATGTACGACGGCGTCCCCATCACCGCCCCGCTCGCCGTCTGGCCGGCCTCGCCCAGCTTCTTCGCCAGGCCGAAGTCGGTCACCTTCGGCGTCCCATCCTCGGCCAGCAGGACGTTGGCCGGCTTCAGGTCGCGGTGTATGACACCCTTCTCGTGGGCGGCCTGCATCGCCCGCGCCAGCGTCTGGACCAGCGCCGCCGCTTCCTTCGGCGGCAGCGGCGTGCCGGCGAGCTTCTTCTCCAGCGAGCCGCCGGCGCAGAACTCCAGCGAGAAGTACGGCAAGCCGCCGTGCTCACCGATTTCGTGGATCTGCACGATGTGGGGGTGCTGCAAGCGAGCGATGGCCTCGGCCTCGGTACGGAACCGGGACAGGTCCGCCTCGCCGGCGTGTCCCCCCGACAGGATCATCTTCAGCGCGACGAGGCGGCCGAGCTTCGCCTGCCGGGCCTTGTAGACGACGCCCATGCCGCCGCGCCCCAACTCGCCGAGAATCTCATAGCCCGGCACCGCCGCGCGCTCCATCGATGGCGGCGCGAGGGTGGGCTCTTCGGTGGAGTCCGGAGGCGTGGCCGCGCGTTCGCTGCCGCTGCCCGCCGGGTCCGTGAGGCGGACGGCGGCGCTGCAGACGGGACAGGCGAGGCCGTCGGCGTGCGTCCGGGTGGCGGCCTCGGCCAGGGGGACGGGGTGCCCGTGCGGGCAGGTGAGGGGAGCGGTCATCGGCGGCGCCTCGGAGGGGAGCGGGGAGAAAGCCGGCCCCCATTATCCCGACTGCGGTCGGCGAAGCAAGAGCCGGGTTGCCGCCGTGGACGGTCTGCGGTGTTTAGTACAGATCGACCATTTGCTCGCCGCCGTGTTCCGGATTGCCGATCAGGCGCTGCTTGGCGGGATCGACGACGAAATCGAGCGCCTCCAGTGCGAGTTGCCCGACCAGTACGGGACAGTCGTCGGGCACCTCCAGGACATCGGCGGGGCAATCGCGGCCTTGAATGGTAAGGCGGACCGTGCCATACACTTGGAGCGTCACTGGGCCCGCCGTGGTCCTCGCCTGCCGGGCGCGTAACCGTTGCAGACCAAGTTGCGCGACGTGGCGCCGCGGCAGCGAGAGCATCGTGGCCCCGGTATCGACCAGGGCATCCGTCACCTCGATGCTGCGGACTTCTTCGGGCTTGACGTGCCCGTCCCTGGCGCGAACCAAATCGTCCATGTTCTCGATCTTCGCCGTGACGAGTACCTTCCCCATCGTTGTCGTCTCCATGTCATTCCTCCCGTAAGGGTGTGGGCGGCTGGTCCCATGCGCCCATTATAACCGTTGCGCGTACCCATCCCCAACGAATCTGGCATAATACCAGGACGGCGTAACGGCGCGCCCGCCCGGCTCACTGTGGAGGCAAGTCATGGTCAACACGGCGCTCAAGGACACCCTCATGCGACTGCTGCCGCGCGTTCAGACCCCCGCCCAGTACATGGGCGGCGAGCTGAACAGCGTCGTCAAGGACCATCGCACCGTCCGCGGCAAGCTCTGCCTCGCCTTCCCCGACACCTACGCCCTCGGCACCAGCCATCACGGCTTGCAGGTGCTGTACAGCATCATGAACGCCGACCCGCAGTGGGCCTGTGAGCGCGCCTTCGCCCCGTGGCTCGACTTCGAGAAACTGCTGCGCGAGAACGGGTTGCCGCTGTACAGCCTCGAAACCTTCACGCCGCTGCGGCACTTCGACCTGGTCGGCTTCAGTCTCCAGTACGAGGTCTGTTACACCAACCTCCTGACGATGCTCGACCTGGGCGGCATCCCGCTGCACGGCCGGGACCGCACCCTGGACGACCCGCTGGTCATCGCCGGCGGGCCGGGGGCACAGAACCCGGAGGTGCTGGCCCCGTTCATCGACGTCTTCGTCATCGGCGACGGCGAGGAGAGCCTGCCGTGGCTGATGGAGAAGTGGATGAGCCTCAAGGAGCGCGGCGGCCGGTCGCGCGCCGACATGATCGCGGAGCTCGTCGGCGGGACCGACTGGGCCTACGCGCCGCGGTTCTACGAGCCGGAGTACCACGCCGACGGCACCCTGGCCGCGATGAACCGCACCCGCTCCGACGTGCCGAAGCAGGTCCTGGCCTGCACCATCAACCAGGACTTCGACGCCATCCCGCTGCCGGCCCGGCCCATCGTGCCGTTCGTCGAAAGCACGCACGACCGCATCGCCATCGAGATCATGCGCGGCTGCCCCTGGCAGTGCCGCTTCTGCCAGTCCACCGTCATCAAGCGGCCGCTGCGCGTGCGCTCCGTCGAAACCATCGTCCGCTCGGCGCTGGAGGCCTACCGCAACACCGGTTACAACGAGATCAGCCTGCTCAGCCTCAGCACCAGCGATTATCCCTACTTCGAGGAGCTGGTCAATCGCATGCACGAGGTGTTCCTGCCACTGGGGGTGAACATCTCGCTGCCGAGCCTGCGCATCAACCAGCAGCTGCGCTCGCTGCCGAAGCTGATGCAGGGCATTCGCAAGAGCGGCCTGACGCTGGCCCCCGAGGTGGCGCGCGACGACATGCGCGAACAGATCCGCAAGAAGATCAAGAATGACGACCTTTACGAGGGCTGCCGCGAGGCGTTCAAGGCGGGCTGGCAGCGCGTCAAGCTGTACTTCATGTGCGGCCTGCCGGGCGAGCGGCAGGCCGACCTCGACGGGATCGTGGACATGGCCGAGACGATCGCGCGGATCGGCCGGGAGGTGCGGGGCCGCTTCGTAGAGGTGACGGCGTCGGTGTCGAACTTCGTGCCGAAGCCGCACACCCCGTACCAGTGGAACGGCATGCAGACGCGCGAGTACCTGCGCTGGGCGGGGTGGTACATGAAGGATCGTTGCCGCATCCGTTCGGTGACGGTCAAGCAGCACGACATCGAGTTGAGCCTGCTGGAGGGCATCCTGACGCGCGGCGACCGGCGCGTCGCCGCGGCGCTGGAGGAAGCGTGGCGGCGCGGCTGCCGCATGGACGGCTGGCGCGAGTCCTTCAAGCCGGAGGTGTGGTGGCAGACCTTCGCCGATCTGGGCATCGACGTGGGGTGGTACTCGCAGCGCAACCGGCCGATGAGCGAACTGCTGCCGTGGGACCACGTCAACGTCAAGAAGGGGCGCGAGTACCTGGAGAAGGAGCAGACGCGCAGCGTGGTGCAGTTGCAAGCGATGGCGAACGCGCAGTAGCCGCCTGCGGCTTGGCCGGGAGGTGACTGAGCACCAAGACAGGAGGAATGCGACATGGCCGTGAAGAAGCAGCACAGCGGCGTCCGGCGCCGGCGTTGGACCGCAAAGGAGATGTATCGCCTGCTGGACCTGGGGTTCTTCAACGGGCAACGCGTGGAACTGATCGAAGGAGAGATCTTCGTCATGGCCTCCCAGAAGAACTTCCACGCGATGGGCATCACCCTGACGGAAGACGCCCTGCGCGCCGCCTTCGGCCCGGCGTACTGGGTGCGCGTCCAGATGTCGCTCGACCTGACGCCGCACTCCGTGCCCGACCCGGACCTGGCCGTGATCGCCGGCAACATCCGCACGCACGACCCGGCGCACAACCCGACGAGCGCACTGCTGATCGTGGAGGTGAGCGCTACGACCCTGCGCTTCGATCAACGTCGCAAGGCCAGCCTCTACGCCCGATGCAATATTGCCGACTACTGGATCCTCAACCTCGTCGATGGCCGGCTCGAGGTGTATCGGAACCCCGTCCCGGACCTCACGCACCGCTACGGCTATCGCTACGCGGACGTCACGCACCTCGGCCCGACGGATTTTGTGACGCCACTTGCGCTGCCGCAGGCCAAGATCGCGGTGATCGACTTGCTACCGTGAGTCGCGCCGCCCCGAGGTCGGCGGCTAAACGGGTGTCATATATCGTATAGCTCCCCATACTTCCGCCGCAACTCGTCGATCAACGGCTGGTGGTCCGGGGGCGATGCCGTCACCCGCTCGATCAGTCGCCGCGCGGAATAGCGCCCCCCCTCTCGATACACCTTTTCGCGCAGCCACCCCAGCAGTTCGCCGAAGTCGCCGCGGGCGAAGCCGCCGTCGAGGTCGCCCAACTCTTGCCGTGCCCGCGCGACGAGCTGGGCCGCGAGGACGTTGCCCAGGGTATAGGTCGGAAAGTAGCCGAACATCCCCGCCGCCCAGTGGCCGTCCTGTAGGCAGCCCTCGGCGTCGTCGCGCGGCACCACGCCCAGGTGGTGCCGGTACGCCTCGTCCCAGGCCGCGGGCAGGTCTGCGGCGCTCAGGTCGCCGCCGAGCAGCGCCCGCTCCAGCTCGAAGCGGATGACGATGTGCAGGTTGTACGTCACCTCGTCGGCTCCCACCCGGATCAGCGACGGCTCGACGGCGTTGACAGCGAAGTGAAACTCGTCCAGGGCCACGTCCACCAGAGCGCCGGGGAAGGCGGCCCGCGCCGCGGGGAAGAAGTACTGCCAGAACGGCCGGCTGTGGCCGACGGCGTTCTCCCACAGCCGGGCCTGCGACTCGTGCAGCGCCAGCGACGACACCTCGCCCAGCGGCGTGCCGTGGTCCTCGGCCGGCAGGCCTTGTTCGTACAAACCGTGGCCGACCTCGTGCAGGATGCCGAAGAGCCCGTCGCTGAAGTTGTCCTCGGCAAAGCGCGTCGTCAGGCGGCAGTCGCCGGGGCCCACGGCGCTGAAGAAGGGGTGCGTTGTCGTGTCGAGCCGGCCGCGGCGGAAGTCGAAGCCGACCGCGGCCGCCACCGCCTCGCCGAAGGCGCGCTGGCGCTGGACCGGGTAGGGCCGGCGCAGGAAGGCGGTGTCCGGCCGGCGCCGGCCGTAGACGATGGCGTTGACGAGCGGCACCAATTCGCGGCGCAGGGCGTCGAAGAGCCCCACCAAGTCGTCGCCGCGCGCCCCGGGCTCGTAGCCGTCGAGCAGGGCGTCGTAGGGGTCGGGTGTCAGGGCGAGCGATTCGGCCTCGCGCTGCTTGAGGCGGACGATTTTCTCCAACCAGGGGCGGAAGCGGCGGAAGTCGGCGGCGCGGCGGGCCTCGGCCCAGGCCCGTTCCGCCAGGGACGCGCTGCGGGCCAATTCCTCGACTAGCCCGCGCGGCAGGCGCGTCTGCCGGTCGAAGCCGCGCCGGATTTCGCGGACGTTCACCGCCTCGGCCGAATCCGGGTCGGCAACGAGCGGCGAACCCTCGACGGCCGCGAGCAGGTCGCCGAGGCGTGGGTCGGTCGCTCGCGCGTGCTGCAAGCCGGCGAGCAGGGCCAGCTGCGCGGCACGGTGCTCGGCGCCGGACGGAGGCATGTAGGTGTCCTCGTCCCAGGCCAGCAGTTCGGCGCACGACGCCAGCAGCGACTGCTCGCGCGTCCGCCGAATCAGATCCGCGTAGGCGATTTCGTCTCGCATCGGTCCTCGGGTCGGCTCGGTTCGGGTCGGGCCAGCGCTATTCTACGGCTCGCCCCGTGACCGCAAGCTGCCAGCGTCCAACTACGCGGCAGGCGGGCTACAATGGCGCCGGTTCCTTCTTCCGGAAGGCCGATCCGCTCATCATCCGCGAAGAATTACTACCGTTTCGCGGCGGCCCGCAGAGTCGCGCGGCTCTGCGAGCCGCCGCGAAACGGGGAACTTATTGAGCGATGGCCTCGGGTCGCCTGGCGGGAGCGTGCGTTCCTGGCGTGTTCACGGCGGCTTGGCGGGCGGGGCGGCGGGGCCGGCGGGATTCACTGCCTGTTTCTCAACTTTATTCGCTTCGGAGCGAACGCTAGACCGCAAGCGGCCTGCGAGCCAGCACAGCGCCAGCGCCGGGACCGCCACCGCGACGACCAACCCCCATTGCGACAAGCTCAACGGCTGCAGCTCGAAGAAGTCGGCCGTACTCAGCGACGTCCCGCGGACCTCACCCAGCGGCGGCAGGTAGAGCACCGCGGCGTACACCGGCAACGCCGCCGCAACCCACAAGTGCAGCCGGCGGTCCCCCTCCGCCAGGCGCAGCACGTTGCCGAGCCCGAGCAGGACCAGCGTCGTGAGGAGCAGCGTCCGCTGTCCCCTCACGTTCTCGCCGAGCCCGTGCGCGGCGATCAGCCATACGAGGAGGCCCGCCGTACCCATCACCAGCCCCGTGGCCGTGGCGAACCAGCCGACCTCGCGCAGGAAGCCTCCCGGTCGCAAGGCCTGGGCTTTTCGCCCCAGCATGATGAGGAACGCCGGCCCGCCGATGGTGAGCGCGTTCAGCAGCGTCACCTGCTGCGGCTCGCAGGGGAAGTCCAGTCGCAGGAGGCCGAAGCCGATCACGATGAGCAGCAGCACGTAGACGTTCTTCAGCAGGAACAGCTTGGCCGCCCGTCGCAGGTTGCCCAGGATGGTGCGGCCCTCGTCCAGCGTCGCGGGCAGCAGGTCGAAGCTGTTGTTCTCCAGCACCAGCCCCGCGACGGTCCGTGTGGCGGCGCTCCCTTCGCCCATCGCGATGCCGAGGTCGGCGCGCTTGATCGGCAGGATGTCGTTGACGCCGTCACCGATCATGCCGACGTGGTGCCCCTGCGCCTGTAGCGTGCTGACGATGTCGAGTTTCTGCCGCGGCGCCACCCGGCCGAAGACGCCGTGTTTGCGAATGACGCCCGCCGGGTCCGCCGCCGCTTCGAGCTGCTCGCCGGACACGACCGCCTCATGCGCCAGCGGCAGGTCGAGGTGGCCGACCGTGGCGCGGACCGTTTCGGGGTTGTCGCCGGACAGGATTTTGAAGGCGATGCCCTGGGCCGCCAGGGCGACGAGGACCGCCCCCGCCTCGGGCCGCAGTTCGTCGCTCAGGGCCACGACGGCGACCGCCCGCAGGACGAAGCCCTCCAGCGAGCCGTTGAACGGGACCGCCCCCGATACCTCCGCGAACAGCAGCAGGCGCAGTCCCGTCGAGAGCAAGCCCTGCCACGCGGCCTCGGCCCGCTCGAGCGCATCACCCTTCTCCAGCAGCGGCCTCAGCGCCTCGAACGCCCCCAGTGCCAGCCCCAGCTCGGTGCCGTTGACCCGGAGGCGGACGGCGCTGTAGCGGTTCTGCGACTTGAACGGGACCTGATCGAGCAATTCCGCCTTCGCGGCCGACTCCCCGAGGGCGGCCCGCAGCGCCTGGATGCTCTTGCTGCGCTCGTCCACCGACACCCCGGCGAACAGCCGCAGTCGCTCGCGCGCCTCCTCCTCGCCGATTCCCAGGGGAGATACCCGATCGAGAGTGAGGCGGTTGGTGGTGAGGGTGCCGGTCTTGTCCATGCACAGCACAGTGACCGAGGCCATCGACTCGACGGCGTTGAGGTGCTGCACGACGGCCCCGCGGGCGCTCATGCGCACGGCGCCGAGGAGGAAGGCGAGCGTGGTCATCAGGACCAGCCCCTGCGGCACCATCGACGTGACCGTCGCGGCCGTCATGCGCACCAGGTCGTCGAACGGGAAGCCGCGCAGGAAGTACAGGCCGACGTAGAGGGTACACAGCAGCAGGGTGATGGCCGTCAGGGCGCGGATGATGGCGTCGAGGGTGCGCTGCATCGGGCTGGGCGCGAAGCGGTAGCGGCGCGCCTGGGCCGAGGTCTGGTGGGCGAACGCCTCGCCGCCGACCCGCTCGGCGCGATAGTGGCCCTCGCCGGCGACGCAGAAACTGCCCGAGAGCAGACGGTCGCCGGCACGGCGCGGCACCGGGTCGGACTCGCCGGTGAGCAGCGCCTCATCGACTTCCAGGAAGCGCTCGCGCAGCACGGTGCCGTCGGCGACGACCGGCTCGCCCGTCGCCAGGAGGAGCACGTCGTCCAGCACCACGTCGTCGGCCGAGACGACCTCCTCGCGGCCGTCCCGAAGGACGCGGGCCCGGGTTGCGGAGAGGATGGCGAGTCGGTCGAGGTGGCGCTTGGCCCGGACCTCCTGCCCGATGCCGATGAGGGAATTGACCAGGGCCATGCCGCTGACGGCCCAGGCCGCCTTGTAGTCGTGCAAGCAGAACAGGGCGACGGCCGCGGGGACGACGAGGGCGTTGAAGAGGGTCAGGACGTTGCGGGCGACGATGGTGCGGTATTCGGCCAGGGCGGAGCGCGGGGCGCGGTTGACCTGGCCGCGGGCGACGCGCTGGGCAACGTCCGCGGCGCTGAGGCCGCGTACCTCGATGGGATCGGACATGCTCGCTCCGCTTCCTCTTCGCGCCCGGCCGCGCGGAGGTTCTGTCGTCAGATTATGGGCCGACAGGCGGATGTGGGAGTGGCGGAGTTGCAGGCGGCGCGGGTCGAGCGGGCCATCGATCAATACGTTCTGCGTTTAGCGGTGGGGCGCAGACCCGCGCTCGTAGTGACCGCATTTATGCGGTCTTGGCCGGCGCTCGTAGTGACCGCATTTATGCGGTCTTGGCCGGACCCGATAAATCGGGTCACTACGAGCGCGCGGGTCTGCGACCCGCCGCTAAACGGAAGTCATTCTCCGATGGCCCCTAATCCTTGTCCTTGTCGAGGATCTTGGGCAGGTCCTTGATGACCTTGTCCACCTCGTCGGCCTTGAACTCGCCCTTCGCATAGGCGCGGTTGACCTTTACCGTCTTGCCGACGTACAGGATGACCGTGACGTCGGCTTTCTTGTTGATGTGGAAGCCCGACGGGCCGGACGGGTTGTCGAGCATCAGAGTGGTCTTGTCCAGCTTCTCCTTCTCTGCCAGGGCCTTGAGGTTCTTCTCCATCGCCTCGTCGTCGCTAAGGAAGACGACGAAGCTGCCCATCTTCTCGGCCTTGTCCTTGTTCGTCTCGTTCACCTTCTTGACCAAACTGGTCAAGGGGTCGCTGATCTCGCGTGCGAAGATCATGACGACCGGCTTGCTGACGTTCTGTCAGACCGGGCAGCGCTTCTGGCCGGCGGAAGCCCCCGTCACGTAGAGGGGCTCGAAGATGCCGACGCTGTCCCCGACCTGGGGGCCGGACTTCAGGCCGTCCGCGGCGTCCACGCAGCCGACGAGCAGCGCGAGCGCCAGGGACGCCCCGGCGGTAAGACTCATTTGCATCGCGGTACCATACCTCCGCTTGAGGAACAACGGTCTGGGGGCGCTTAGCCTAGGCAGGGTATCCGCGCCGGTGGGAAACGCCACCGCACTGGTGGTAATAGCCGGGACGGCCGTCATAAGCGCAGCTTATGGGCCGATTCCCGGGACCGCGAAGGGGAGGAGGTCGAGGAAGAGTCGGGCGGTGATGGGCAGGGCACGGCGGCGCCCCCAGACGACAAACATCTCGCGCGACAGGGTCAGGCCGGCGACCTGCACCGCGCGGAGCGCCCCGGTGCGCAGCTCGTCGGCCACGGCGTGGCTGGACAGGAAGGCCAGCCCCAGGCCGCGCAGCACCGCCTCCTTGATGCCCTGGTTACTGCCGAGCTCCAGGGCGACGCGCATGTCGCGCAGCGACTGGCCAGCCTGCGCCAGCGCTCGTTCCAAACACCAGCGCGTGCCGGAGCCCGCTTCCCGGACGATGAGGGGTTGTTCGGCGAGCGCCGCCAGCGTGACTCGACGGCGGCGGCGCCAGGGGTGCCCGGCGGGGACGACGAGGACGAGACGGTCGGTGGCGAAACAGCGGAACTCCAGCTCGGGGTGGTCGGTCTTGCCGCCGACCAGCCCCAGGTGGGCCTCGCCGTGCTCGACCTGGCGCAGGACCGTCTCGGTGTCGGTGACGCTGGCCCGGACCTGGACGTGAGGCTGGCGACTGCGGAAGGCCGACAGGAGGTCCGGCAGCAGGTGTTCGCCTGGGACGGAGCTGGCTGCCAGCGACAGCTCGCCGGTCAGCGGGACCTTTTGGCCGCTGACCTCCTCGACCGCCTCCCGATGCAGGGCGAGGATGCGCTCGGCGAACGAGTAGAGGCGCTGGCCGGCGTCGGTGAGGACGACGCGGCCGGCGTGCCGCTGGAACAGCGACACGCCGAGGGCGCCTTCCAGCGCCTGGATGCGCTGGCTGACCGCCGCCTGGGTGAGGCCGAGAACTCGGGCGGCACTGGTGAAGCAGCTCAGCTCGGCCGCCCGGGCGAATGTTTCCAGGTGGGGGAGTTGATCGGCGCTCATGACAGCGGGCCGTCGGAGGAGGACAATCCTCAGGGCATGATAGCCCTCAGCCCCCAGGACGCCAGGTCGGGACGGGGCCGCCGACGGCGCTCTGCCGTCCCCCTGAACACCTCGACTTGGCGCTCTCGCCGCGTCGTGCTACAGAAGTTGGCGGTGAGCTCGGGCACATTGGCACACAGGCATGGTTCAGAAACGGGCCGTTTCAGGTGGCGCGGGTCCGTGCCCGTGCCCGTGCCCGTGCCCGTGCCCGTGCCCGGTCTGGAATCGGGCACGGGCACGGGCACGGG
>DATFNV010000194.1:0-7705 GCA_035266225.1 Gemmataceae bacterium | reverse complement strand
AGCCAGACGGGTTGGAGCGTGCTAGCGCACAATGGGCTAGCCTTGATGCGCGCCGGTCAGAGCAGGGCCCCCATGGGGGAGCCCTGCGATCTCTGGGCCGGATGAAGTGAGAATCTTTCTGGCGAATGCGGCTACGACCGCCTGGCGGCGAACTCGGGAAACAATCGGCGAGGAGCGCACAACTGCGCCACCGCCGCATCCACGGATGAGCCTGGGCACTGCAACGCCCCGCGAATCATTTCACACAAACATCGCCTAAATCGAACACCGGACGCTTGACAAGGGCGGTGCGACCTGTCAATATCGCATCTTCATCGCCCAAATCACACCGCCGCTGTCAGAGGGGCGTGTCATGGCCGGTCGCGGAACGAATCGCCTTCTTCACGGGGATCTGCTTCGCGTGGTGGTCAAGCCCCTGCTGGAGGAACTCGGCTCGTCGGATCGCAAGCGCGTCGAACAGGTCCTCGACCTCGCCACCGGCGAGAGGATTCGGCTGTCGGATTGCTTCTCGACATTGTTCCCGGACGTGGATCAGGCCAAGGCACTGAAGGCCCTCACGAACCTGCGGTCGCGCTTCAACGAACTGGCCGAGGAAAAGGGCGTCGAGGTGCGCTTCCTTGCCGACAGCCGCAAGCGCGATGCCGCGAGCGAACGCTGCTGCTGGTTCGAGGGGGCCGACCCGGCCTTCGCCCAGGTAACGAAATTCTCCGACGAGCTGACCGCCGACATCCTCGGCGAGCCCCTGGTCCCGTCACGCGGCATCGTGACCACTGGCAGCGCCATGGCCGCCAACAAGCGCGTCGTTCGCTTCTTCGTCTCCTACGCCCACGAGGATAAGGAACTGGCCGAGAAGCTGATGAAGCAATTCCGCATCCAGTTCAAGCCCTCCCGGCGCTACGAACTCCAACTCTGGGTCGATCGTGACATTCTGGTCGGCAGCCATTGGCATGCATCGATCCAGGACGCCATTCGGGACTGCGACTTCGGCCTACTCCTCGTCAGCCCCTCCTTCCTCGGCAGCGAGTACATCGGCGACAACGAGCTCCCGCATTTCGTCGGTGATGGCAAGAAGCCGGTCATCCCCGTCGGCCTGGTCCCTGTCGCTTTCGGCCACCACGACCTGAAGGGACTCAGCGAACATCAGATCTTTCTCAAGAGTGGGCAGTACTTCGCACGCCAGCGCGGGACCGAGGAAAAACGCGAGTTTGTCCTCGCTCTCTACCTGGAAGCTGAGAAGCGCCTGAACCACTGGTTCGGCCCAACGGCCGACCGTCCGCCACGGCCCCGCAAGGCGCGGGAGGACGACACAAGCGAGCGGCAAGGCGATGACCTGGCGAAGCACGTCCCAGTCCCCGACGAGACGCCCGATTTCCAGCGCCCTCGCGGGGTCGCCACCACGCTCGCCGGCCTGGTGATGCTCTACCGCCCGGTCCACGGCGACCTCCACAGAGGCAACATCTTAATTGGCGTGGATGGCAGGTTAGTCGAGGATGACAGGTGGGTCGAGGATGGCACGTGGGTGACGCTCGCCGACAAGACCCCCGCGCGCGACCAGGCCCGCGACGCCCTCGAAGAACTCGAAGCCTGGGCCACCAATCCCGACGCGCCGCCATTCTTCGCTCTCCTCGGCGAGTACGGCATCGGCAAGACGACCACCCTCAAACAGTTCACCCGCGATCTCCTCGATAGGCTCAAGGACTCGCCGGCCGCGAAGAAGTCCCTCCCGCTGCCGATTTTCGTCGATCTGCGCGACTACGTCGGCGACCGCAAGGACTACGTCCCGACTATCGACGAGCTGCTCGATGAGGTCATTCGCCGCAGCTGGAAGCTCAGCGAGCGCACGGTCACCGCCAAGGACATCCTTCGCCTTGTCCGGGAGGAAGGGGCGCTCATCATCTTCGACGGCCTCGACGAGAAAATCGTCCACCTGACGCCCGACAAGGCGCGGGCCTTCATCCGCACGCTGTGGGCCGTGCTGCCCGACGCTGCCCGCGCTCAGGCGAAGGCGTCCCAGGCCGCCGGCACGCGCCGCGGCCGGATGATCATTTCGTGCCGCTCGCACTACTTCCGCGACGTCATGAGCCAGAATGCCATGCTGGTCGGCGAGGACCGCGAGGGGCTCGACGCCAGGTCGTTTCCGGCCCTGTGCCTGCTCCCCTTCACCGAGGACCAGGTCCGCGGCTACCTCGTCTCGTTCCTGGGAGACCCGGAGCACGCCCGCGCGGCGTTCGACCTCATCGCCCGCGTACACAATCTCCCCGAACTGGCCAAGCGACCTTACCTCCTCACGCTCATCTCCTCCCAGTTGGGGCAGCTCGAAACTCTGAGCGTACGCGGCGAAACGGTTAACGCCGCCCGCCTCTACGATCTCTTTGTCCGCTCCTGGCTCAATCGCGACGAGCCCAAGCACCAGCTCAATCCCGCCCACAAACGCCGGCTTATGGAAGACCTGGCCGCGGCCATGTGGCGCGAGGGGGCCAAGCAATGGGACGTCGATCATCTCGAGAACTGGCTCGATGAGTTCCTGGCCGCCGATGGGAACCGCGCCCTCGCCGGCGCCTACCAGAACAAGGATCGCGACGTACTCAAGGAAGACCTACGCACCGCCACCTTCGTGCTGCGGCCGGATACGGAGGAGAAACACTTCCGCTTCGCGCACACCTCGCTCCAGGAGTTCTTCCTGGCCGGCTACCTGGCGCGGGCGCTGCGAGAGCGGGCGGGCCAGCGCTGGGACCTGCCGATGCCCTCGCTGGAGACGATTGACTTCCTCGGCCAAGTCCTCGCCTGGGAACGCTCGCCTGGAGACATCGCAACGCTCAACGCCATCCTCGGCGGCGACTGCCTGCCCGCGGCAATGATCGCCTTTCGTTACTGGCTGAGAGCGCTGGAGAAGGACCTGCCACTACCGCAGCCTGTGTACGTCCGGCTGGCGGGCGCGGACCTGGAGGAATGGCAGGTGCGCGGCCGCTCACCGGCGCAGCCGCTCAACCTGCGCGGTGCCAACCTGGCCGGCGCCCGGCTCAATCGGACACGGCTCGAGAACATCGACCTCACCGGCGCCGACCTCACCGGCCTGGAGGCCCGTCAGGCTTTGTTCCTGCACGTTCAGGCCGCGGGCGTCAAAGCGGCACGAGCCGATTTTGCCGGCCTGCAATGGCGCGGCGGTTCGCTGGCCGACGGTGACTTGACCGGTGCCCGCATCCCCGGTTGCCAGTGGATCGACAGCGACCTCACGGCCGCGGTCTTACCCGAAGACTGGACGAGCCAGGCGTCTACTGTCAATCTGGCCAGCGCGCGGCCGCCGCTGGCCGGTGCTGTGCTACAGATCCCGAACGGTCATGCGAACGGCGTGAACGCGTGCGCCTGGAGCCCGGACGGGGCGCGGCTGGCCTCCGGCTCTTACGACAGCACCGTGAAGGTGTGGGACGCGGCCAGCGGCCAGTGCCTACTCACCCTCCAGGGACATCAAGGCGGGGTGAGTGCGTGCGCCTGGAGCCCGGACGGGACGCGGCTGGCCTCCGGTGCGGGAGACAGCACCGTGAAGGTGTGGGACGCGGCCAGCGGCCAGTGCTTGCTCACCCTCTGGGGACATGATAGGCCAGTGAGTTCGTGCGCCTGGAGCGCGGACGGGACGCGGCTGGCCTCCGGCTCTTACGACAGCACCGTGAAGGTGTGGGACGCGGCCGGCGGCCAGTGCCTGCTCACCCTCCAGGGACATCAAGGCGGGGTGAGTGCGTGCGCCTGGAGCCCGGACGGGACGCGGCTGGCCTCCGGCGCGGTCGATGACACTGTGAAGGTATGGGACGCGGCCGGTGGCCAGTGCCTGCTTACCCTCCAGGGGCATCACAGCCCGGTGAGTGCGTGCGACTGGAGCCCGGACGGGACGCGGCTGGCCTCCGGCGCGATCGACGACACCGTGAAGGTGTGGGACCCGGCCGGCGGTCAGTGCCTACTCACCCTCCAGGGACATCAAGGCGGGGTGAGTGCGTGCGCCTGGAGCCCGGACGGGACGCGGCTGGCCTCCGGCGCGGGAGACAGCATCGTAAAGGTATGGGACGCAGCCGGTGGCCAGTGCCTGCTCACCCTCCAAGGGCATCACAGCCCGGTGAGTGCATGCGCCTGGAGCCCGGACGGGACGCGGCTGGCCTCTGGCGCGGACGACAGCACCGTGAAGGTGTGGGACGCGGCCAGCGGCCGGTGCCTACTCACCCTCCAGGGACATCAAGGCGGGGTGAGTGCGTGCGCCTGGAGCCGGGACGGGACGCGGCTGGCCTCCGCTGGTGACACCACCGTGGAGGTGTGGGATGTGGCCGGCGGCCGGTGCCTGCTCACCCTCCAGGGTCATCAAAGCTGGGTGCTGTCGTGCGCCTGGAGCCCGGACGGGGCGCGGCTGGCCTCCGCCTCGGACGACAGCACCGTGAAGGTGTGGGACGCGGCCAGCGGCCAGTGCCTGCTCACCCTCCAGGGAAGTCAAGAAGGGGTGGCGTCGTGCGCCTGGAGCCCGGACGGGGCGCGGCTGGCCTCCGGCTCTTACGACAACACCGTGAAGGTGTGGGACGCGGCCAGCGGCCAGTGCCTGCTCACCCTCCAGGGACATCAAGGCGGGGTGAGTGCGTGCGCCTGGAGCCCGGACGGGGCGCGGCTGGCCTCCGGCTCTTACGACAACACCGTGAAGGTGTGGGACGCGGTCGGCGGCCAGTGCCTGCTTACCCTCCGGGGACATGACAGCCTGGTGAGTTCGTGCGCCTGGAGCCCGGACGGGTCGCGCCTGGCGTCCGGCGCGGGCGACAGCACCGTGAAGGTGTGGGACGCGGCTGCCGGCCGGTGCCTGCTCACCCTCCGGGGACATCAAAGCGGGGTGAGTTCGTGCGCCTGGAGCCCGGACGGGTCGCGGCTGGCCTCCGCCTCGTCCGACAACACCGTGAAGGTGTGGGACGCCGCCAGCGGTCTCTGCCTGTGGACCGGGCACCTGTTTCCCGAGATGCAGGTCGCGACGATTGACGCCGCCACCGGCCGGATCACGCACGCGTCGCCGGAAGCGTGGCGTTTCCTGGCCTGGCGCTGGTTCGACCCCGACCTGGGCCGCCACCGCCTCCTGCCCGCCGAGACCTTCGGCCGATTGCCGTCGTGAGGAGGGCGGGTCGATTCGGCGTCGCAAGCGGTACGGGTGTTGGCCGTTGGCGTCCAAGATCGCAGCCGACTCTTGATCGGAGGGGAGGAGTACGAGTCATGAGGATTGCCCCGTTGGCGGATGTGAAGGCGCGTTTGAGCGCCTACCTGGACGAATGTGGCGCCGAAGGCCCTGTCGTCATTACTCGCAATGGCAAGGCCGTCGCCGTGTTGCTGGTTCCCTACGACGACGATGACCTGGAGCGTCTCCTGCTGGGGCGGTCGCCGCGCTTTCAAGCGCTGCTCAACCGCTCCCGACAAAGCATCAACGAAGGGAAGGGATTGTCCGAGGAGGATTTCTGGGAGGCTGTTCGGAAACGAGCGGAGAAACGAAAGGCGGCGGCTGGCCGCCGGCGCTGACGACAACATCGTGAAGGTGTGGGACGCAACGACCCGCACCTGTCTGTGGACCGTGTACCTGTTTCCCGAGATGCAGGTCGCGACGATTGACGTCGCCACGGGCCGCCTCACCCAGGCATCGGCGGAAGCGTGGCGTTTCCTGGCCTGGCGCCGGTTCGACCCGACCTGGGCCGCCACCGCCTCCTGCCCGCCGAGACCTTCGGCCGATTGCCGCCGTGAGGATTGCGGGCCGAATTCGGATTCATTTTGTCCTCGGTCGGCAGCGGCCGCAAGCGAAACTCATCGAAGCGGCCATGCCAGAATAACTTCGCCGTTTGCGGGGGCGAGCGTTTCTTTACGCCGAAGGCGTTGCCTATCGCAGCCGTGGGTCGCGCAGCACCCACGGGGGCGTTGGGCCCGAATCCCTGATCGCCTACCCCGAAGGGGTTGCATAGCTGCGCCAGCGTTATGCAACCCCTTCGGGGTAGAACAACGGCGTGGCGTTCCTCTTGACCGTGGGTGCGCTGCTGTCACCCACGGCGATCGCTTCCCGCGTCACCTTGATGGGTCCGAACTCGACCGACCGACCGCCCAGGAGGACGGCGCTGGCGCAGATGGTCAGCCGCTGGAACGTCTCGCGGAACAGGGCCTTGGCCAGGACCTGCACCCCATCGAGTGTGTCCGGGAGCGTGATCTCGGCCCCGCCGCGGGTACGGAAGCGGCGGCCCGCGTCCCAGACCGAATCGATCTCGTCCCAGGGAACGACGACGGACTTGTCGGCCTGGACGCAGACCAGCCCGCCGGGACAGCTGACGACGCCGCGCACGTTGCCGTTGCGCCGGCCACGCCTGACGATCAGCGCCGCCAACAGCAGGCAGACCAGGCCGGCCACGAGTCCCAGGATCAGCAGCGCGGTCGCTCCCGCCCCGGGGTTGTCGGCTGGGTCGCCGTAGGCGCGGAGCCCCAACCCGACGAACGCCACGGCGCAGACGAGCCGTAGGCAGACGCGGACCAGCGTGAGGACGAGCGAGAGCCCCGGCCGATTGCGGTAGTGCGCCAGGGGCGTGCCCAGATCCTCGGCCTTGCGGGGCAGGTTTGCGAAGAGGTCGTCGGACATGATGCCTCCGTCCGGGGCGGCTCTGTTCTGCGCCGCTCATCCTATCAGAATAGCGATTCGCGGCCGGAGAATGGATTGCATTGCGCGGCGCACACACGGCCCGGCATCACCCCGGCCGCGCCGGGCGTTCCTCGGCCTCGCCGGGTGTGCCAAGGGCCGTTTCGTTTCACGGGCCGGTGAAACGAATCGCGTTTCCCGATGTCCTTGTCCCTCCTCGCCTTGCGCCGCCGACAACCCATTCGTTTCACGCTTTTGCTAGACACACTTCGGGGGGGGCGATGAAACGATTCGGCAGGGAGGAAATTGGGCCGAAGCGACGCGCGGGGTCAACCTCTAGCTCAACCGGGGAGAGGCCCCGCCGACTGCCACCCGGTTGTACACCGGGCGGGGACCGTGACGCCCTTCGTGATGACGGTACAGGGAAATCAGATCAAAATCGATGCTGTGCTCGTCGTCGCTGACAACGTTGAGCCGGGGGGTGGAGGGGGGCGGAGCAGATCTCGCGGCGCGAATCGGCGCCTCAGTCGCCGCCGGCCTCCTCGCTCAGGTACGCCTCCAGCGGCAACTCGATCGCCTCGCCGCGCTGGGCGCTGCGCGCCACGGCCTCGGTGAATTCCATGTACAGCACGCCGGTGGCGAAGTCGGTCAGCTCGATCGCCCGGCCCTCGCGGATGGCCTCCACGAAGTCAGCCTCGACGCGCCACCCCCGCTCCTTCTCGGCCGGAATGGCGATCTCTTCCAGCGCGCTGACCTGTCCCGGCTGCGCCCCGCGGCGGCGGCTGGCCCCCTGGATGCGGTCGGCTGCGAGGTCGTAGCGCAGCACGCCCTCGCTGCCGTACAGGTGAATGCCCAGACCCTGCCCGAACGGCGTGGCGCCGCTGAAGTGATAGACGGCGCGGGCGCCGTTCTCCAGGGTCGTCAGCACCTGTACGCTGTCGGGCGTACCGACGGGGCGGCGCACGCCGCTGGCGGGGTCGATGCGCGAGGCGACGTGGGCGTGGACCTGGGCCAGGACGGACACCGGCGGCGGCACCCAGCGCAGCAGCGTCTCGTGCAGGATGCCCAGGGTAGCATGTTGAA
>DATFNV010000193.1:0-24851 GCA_035266225.1 Gemmataceae bacterium | reverse complement strand
GGAACCCCTCACCGATTGATTCCGTTTGCGGCCGGGTCGGCCGTCGTATAAAATCAGACCGTTCCAGCTCCCCAAGGCGAGCGGCAGGGAATAGTCTCCCCACAGGGGCGAAGGGAGAAAAGCTGCCGCTGCTCGCCTACTAATTCACCAGCGCCGGAGTCTGCCCGACGATGACGGGACTGAGACGGCCGACAGTTCCGCGTGAGAAACGGGCTGAAGAGCCATGGTCTTTCTGCTTTCACACCAGAAGACGCGAGGAGACGGAGGGAGGGGGCAAGGGGAGTGTTGATCGGCTAGCTTCCGAAAAATGAACCGAAAGGGGCGCGCAAAGTCTGGCAATGCGAGTCCTGGTGTTGTACCATCCAGGGCGAAACCCGTGTGTCCGTTTGCCCGACGAGGTGGCTTGGCGAGGCCTTCGTCCCATGAGCGACCCGCTCCCTCTCGACACCGTGCCCCTGTCCCTGTACGCCCGGCGGCGCATCGCCGACGCCTGCGCCCTCTTTGACCAGGCCGTCAGGGACGGCCGCAACCCGGCCATCGAGGAGCACCTTCCCGCCGACTGGTCGCCCGAGGAGCGCCGCGAACTGCTCAAGGCCCTCCTGGAAGTCGAGGTGTACTACCGCCAGCAGACCGGCGAGGCGTTGCACCTCGACGAGTACCTGCGGCGCTTCCCAGACGAGGCTGACGCCGTTCGCTCTGCCTTCCCGGGTCCGGCCACAGTCGATGGCGCAGGAAAGACGAGACTCGACAAACCGTCCCACGGTGTCCCCTCCACATACGCCACGCGATCGGCGGACCCCGGCGCCCGGGATCTGGGATCGCCCCACCTTGCGGCTTCCTTCCCATCGAGCGTGGGGGACTACGACATTCTCGGCGAACTGGGCCGCGGGGGCATGGGGGTTGTTTACCGGGCCGTCCAGCGGAAACTCAAGCGGCCTGTCGCCCTCAAGATGATCCTTGCGGCGAGCCACGCGGGAGCCGATGAACTCAAGCGCTTCCGGGCCGAGGCGGAGGCCATCGCGCGCCTGCGCCACCCCAACATCGTGCAGATCTATGAGGTTGGCGAGGAGGGCGGCCGCCCGTTCTTCTCGCTGGAACTCGTGGAAGGCGGTAACCTCGACCGGCGCATCCGCGGCACGCCCCAGCCGGCGCGGCTGGCCGCCGGCCTCGTCGCGGTCCTGGCGCGCGCCATGCACGCCGCCCACCAGTCCGGCGTCTTGCACCGCGACCTCAAGCCGGCCAACGTGCTCCTGGCGCGCAAGCCGGACGGCGCCGCCGAGGCGACGGGGGCCGGAGACGTGAGCGAACTGCCCCTGGAGGCCTTCGAGCCAAAGATCACCGACTTCGGCCTGGCCAAGCGGCTCGACGGCGCCAGCCAGGACACGCACAGCGGCGCCATCA
Organism: Gemmataceae bacterium; assembly: GCA_035266225.1. Classification (GTDB taxonomy): domain Bacteria; phylum Planctomycetota; class Planctomycetia; order Gemmatales; family Gemmataceae; genus DATFNV01. The sequence goes on along the minus strand of DATFNV010000193.1, from coordinate 23,450 downwards.
TGGGCACGCCATCGTACATGGCCCTGGAACAGGCCAAAGGTCGCCTCAATGACATCGGCCCGGCAACTGACGTCTACGGCCTGGCGGCGATCCTGTACGAGTTGCTGACGGGCCGGCCGCCATTCAAGGGGGCCACAGTCCCGGACACCCTTGAGCTGGTCTGCACCCAGGAGCCGGTGCCGCCGTCGCGGCTACAGCCGAAGGTCCCGCGCGACCTGGAGACGATTTGTCTGAAAGGTCTCCGGAAGGACGCCCGCCAGCGCTATGCCAGCGCCCGGGAGCTGGCCGAGGTCCTGCACCGCTTCCTGAATCATGAACCGATCCTGGCACGCCGCGCCGGGGTGTGGGAACGCGGCCGGAAATACGCGCGGCGCAGGCCCTGGGTGGTGGCCGCGTGGGCCGCCGGCATCGCGGCCCTGCTGTTCCTGGCGGCCGGCGGCAGCTACTTCCTCTACCGGCAGAACCTGGACCTGGAGGCGGAGCTGTCCCGCCAGAACGCCCGGGCGGAGACCCGGGTACGAGCCGCCACGGGAGTGGCCGAGGCCGAGGACGCCCTGAAGAAGCGCGATTGGCCCGGCGCCGTGGCCGCCGCCAACGAGGCGCTGGCCCGGGTCGGCGACGATCCGGCGATGGCTGATCTGCGCAAGCGGGCCGGTGTCTTGCAGCAGGCCGCCCAGCGCGTCCTCCGCTTCACCGAGGAGCGCGACCGGGCGATGTTCCACGCCGTGCTGGCCCTGGAGGAAGGGGACCAGTCGGCGCATGGGCAGGCGGCTCGGGCGGCAGCCCATGACGGACTCGCCCTGTTCGGCCTGGCCGACGACGGCCCGGCCCCGCCGGCCCCGTTCGAGGCCGGCCTGTTCGGTGCGGACGTCGAGCAATGGCTCGCCGAAAGCTGCTACGAGTTGTACCTGACCTGGGCCGAAGTGCTGTCGCCCACGGCGACGGCCACACCCGAGGAGCGCCGCGCCCGGGCCGGCGAGGCGCTGCACCTCCTCGACCGGGCCGGGCAGCTGGGGCTGGTCACGCGCTCTTGCTACCAGCGCCGGGCACAGTTGCTCCAGGAGCTGGGTGAGGCGGCCCGCGCGCGGCAGGAGCAGGAACAGGCAGCCGCCTTGGCACCGTCGCATCCCGTGGACCATTTCCTGCTCGGCATGGCGTCCTATCGCGCCCGCGACTGGGAACAGGCGCGGGCGCACCTGATGAAGGTCCTGGAGCGACAGCCGGATCACTTCTGGGCCAGCTACTGCCTGGCGGGCTGCTACCTGCGCCAGCGGCCGCCGCACTTCGAGCGGGCGTTGGCCCCGCTAACGGCCTGCGTGCGCATGAAGCCGGCGTTGGTCTGGCCGTACCTGTTGCGCGGCTTCGTCAACGGGGAGTTGGGCGATTTCGAGGCCGCCTTTGCCGACTTCGACGCGGCCGAGAAGTTGGCGACCGACGACGTGGAACATTACGGCCTGTGCGTCAACCGCGCCGTGGTGCGCCTTCGCCAGGGGATGGGGCACGAGGAGCGGGCGCGGGCGCTGCGCCGGCTCGGGCGGCCCGGCGAGGCCCGGCGGGAGGACGACTTGGCCGCGCCCTGCTACGACGCGGCGGTGCCCGACCTGGAGCGCGCCGCGGGGATGCGGCCGCAGCAGCCGCAGGCGTACGCCAATCTGGCGGAGGCCCACCTGCGCCGCGGCCGCTTGAAGGAAGCGCTGCCGCAGCTGGACCAGGCGATCACCCTGGCGCCATCCGCAGCACTGTACCGGACGCGCGCGGGGCTGCACGAAACGCGAGGTGCCTACGCGGAGGCGCTGCCGGACCTGAACGAAGCAATCCGCCTCGGGCAGGCGGCGGGCAGTGTCCACGAACTGGCCGACGACCAACTCCAGCGCGGCCGGATCTTCTTCCGGCTGGAGAAGTACGGAGACGCCCTGGAGGCTTTCGATCAGGCCCTGGTCACGGCGCCGGACCTGGTAAAGGCGCACCAGCTGCGGGGCGAAACGCTGCTGGAACTGGGCTGCATCGCGGAGGCGGTGGCGGCCCTGGACCGCTATCTGGCCAAGGGCCCCCCTCCGCCATCGCCTCGAAGGCGCGGGGGCTGGGCCGCGTCAAAATGCACGACTACGCCGGCGGTATCGATGACTTCACGCACGCCCTGGAGCTGGAGCGAGGGGAGGGCAAGCCGGCCGACTCGGCGACGCTCGCTTACCGCGGCTGGGCGTACCTGGCCGAGGACGCGCCGAAGCTGGCGCTGCGCGATTTCGACGAGGCGCTGCGGCAGAAGGGGAGCCACCGGGCGGACTGCTACGGCGGCCGAGGCTACGCGCGGGTGCTGCTGGGTCTGTGGCGGCCGGCGGTGGCGGACGGCGAAGCCGCCCTCAAAGAGGAGCCCCCCAAGGCGCGGACGCTGTACAACGCGGCGCGGATCTATGCCCAGGCGGCCGCGAGAGTCGCGACGGACCTGGAGCTGCCGACCGGACAGGGCGCACAGTTGCGCCGTGAGCAGGAATACCGGGCGCTGTCGCTGCTGCGGGCCGCCTGCCTGAAGGCGCCGCTGGCCGAGCGGACCGACTTCTGGACGGACCCCGCCCTGCGGCCGATCAGTGGCCGCACCGACTTCGCACAGCTGCGAAGTGAGTTTAGCCGACCGGTCCGGTAGACGTCGTTTAGCGGCGGTTCGCAGAACCGCCTTGAACATCGCGGGCCTGCGAACCGCCCCGAAATGGGGCCAGGTGAGAAGAGAGGGAACGCCCATGAGACGCTCTGTCCGACGGGAGAGTGCGGTGGGGCGCTCTCGGCCCTGCGTTGAGCCGCTGGAAAGCCGGCTGGCGCCCGCGGCCCACGACACGCTCAACACCGCGGTGCCGCTCACGTTCGACGCCGACCAGAAGGCCCAGGTGCCCGGCACCCTCGCCGACCCCAACCAGGTGGACCTGTATCAAGTCCGCCTCAACTCCGGCGATGAACTCACGGCCGAGGTCCAGTCTGCCAGCTTCGACAACCCCGTGAACTCTTACTTGCGGATCTTCGACGCTAGCGGTGAGCAGCTCGATACCAACGATAACCAGCTGATCGGCGGCATCCCCCTGACGTACGAGGTCCAGGCCGTGGGCCTCTACTAGGTGGGCGTCTCGAGCGCCACGGATTTCAACTACGACCCCCTAACGTCCGGCAGCGGCGCGGGCGGCGACTCGACGGGGCCGTACACACTGAACGTCGCACGATCGCCCGGCGACGACACGCTGGCCACGGCCCTGCCACTGGCGTTCGACGGCAACCAGCTCGCCCTGGCGTCCGGCGCGATCGCGGAACCCAACCAGGTGGACCTGTATCAGATCCGGCTGAGCGCCGGCGACACGGTCAGCGCCGGCGTGGCGGCTTACAGCCCGAGCAACCTGCTCCAGAGTTATCTGCGCGCTTTCGACGGCAACGGTACGCAACTGGCCTTGTCCAACACCTTCAGCCTGAACGGCCCGATCGATCCGCATCTGCTTTTCACGGCCCCCGCCGCCGGGAGATACTACCTCGGTGTTTCGAGCGAATACAACGTGCTATACAACCCGCTCGTGCCCAGTGACGGCTCCTTTAATGACGGCTCGTTCACCGGCACCTACACGCTGAGTGTCGCGCGATCACCCGCTCACGGCACGCTGGCCAGCGCCCTCCCCCTGGCCTTCGACGGCAACCAACAGGCGCAGGCGCAGGGCATCGCGGCCGCCCCCGACCAGGTGGACCTGTATAAAAGCCTCGCGAACTTCGGGGACGAGATCACCGTCGAGGTGAAGACGCCTCCGAACGCGTTAAGCCCTTTGGACAGCGCCCTGCGCGTCTTCGACGACGCGGGCCGCCAACTGGCCGTCGGGCCGAGCGCGCCCGGCGCGCCGCTGACGTTCACGGCCCCCACCGCCGGCGCCTACTACGTGGGGGTCTCCGGCGCCGGCAACATCGACTACGACCCCCTCACCTTCGGCAGCGGGTCCGGGGGCACCTCGACGGGAACGTACACGCTGAACGTCGCCCGCTCTCCCTCGACCGAGACGGGCTCGAACGACAGCCTGGCGACGGCGGACGTGATCAACGGTAATGCAGACCTTCGGGCGACCCTGGGCGACGGCGGTCACGATTACTTCCGCCTGACCGTCGGCGAAACGGGCGCCCTGGCCGTGACCGTGACGCCTTCGGACGAGACGGCGCTACTCCCCCGCTTGACTCTCTACGGTGACTCGGGACAGCTGCTCATCGAGTCCGACGCGGAGGCCACGGGGAGCGCCCCGGCGCGGCTGGCGCAGCAGCTGCAACCCGGCACCTATTACCTGGAGGTGTCGGCGGCGGCCGAGGCGGGCGGCGGGGACCGGGGCTACGTACTGGGGTCCACCTTTGATCCGTCCGTGCCGCCGTTGTCGTTCCCGGGCTTCGCCGTGGGCAGCGACCCCTCGGCCGTGGCCGCGGGAGATTTCACGCACGACGGCACCCTCGACCTTGTCGTCGCCAACGCCGGTGACAACACCGTGTCGGTGCTGCTCGGGCGGGGCGACGGCACCTTCCTGCCTGCGGTCAACTACGCCTTGCCCTTCGTCAGCAACGTCGTCGGCATCGGCAACAGTCCGGCGGCCGTCGCCGTCGGGGATTTCAACGGCGACGGCAACCTCGACATCGCCGTCGCCGTCAACGCGAATCAAATCGACCCCGTCACCGGGACTTATGACAGTGCCGTGTCGATCTTGCTGGGGCTGGGCGACGGCAAGTTCCTGCCCGCCGTCAACTACCCGGTGACCGGCGTGGGGTCGATGGCCGGCTACCCCGTCGTGGCCTACGGCCCCGTCGATGCCATCGGCGTGGGGGATTTCAACGGCGACGGCAACCTCGACCTCGTCACCAACAATTCGGACAACACGGTGTCCGTATTGCTCGGCAACGGGGACGGGACCTTCGGGGGCCCGAACGTGTTCGGGGGGAGTCAGGGCGGCGGCGCGGCCGTCGGCGATTTCAACCACGATGGCTTTCTCGACCTCGCCACCATCGACTCTCCCGACCTCCCCCCCGCCGACGAGCAAGGCACGCTCGGGGTGTTGCTGGGCGGCGGCGGCGGCCTCCAGTCCACGGCCGCAGCTCTCACGGAGGGCAACCCCGGCTTCTATGGGTCGGTGGCCGTCGGGGATTTCGACCACGACGGCAACCTCGACCTCGTTACCGTCGCCAACAACGACAGTCGCGCGTTCCCCAATACGCTGACGGTGTGGCGGGGGCAGGGCGACGGCACCTTCCTGCCCGTCCACACGTACCAACTGGGGACCGGCCTCACGCCGACCGTGGGCCTGGCCGTGGGAGACTTCTACGGCGACGGCAACCTCGACGTCATCGTCACCAACCCCGGCGACAACACGGTCTCGGTCTTGCGGGGGAACGGCGACCTGACCTTCCAGCCCCCCGTCATCTACGCCGTCGGGAGCGAGCCCTCCGCCGTGGTGGCCGGGGATTTCAACCAGGACGGCAATCTGGGTCTCGCCACGACCGACAGCGGCGATAATACGGTGACCGTCTTGTTGGGCGCGGGGCAGGGCGAATTCCAGACGGCGACGCCCCAGAACGGCATCGCGATCCGTGACGTCCCCATCCTGCACGACTTTGACGGCGACAGCCTGCCCGACAGTGTGACCCTCAGTGCCACCGGTGAGTTGCTGTTCCGCAAGGGCCTCCCTGGCGGCCCCGACCTCTTCGCGCCGCCGGTGGTCATCAACCCGGGTCAGCCCGCCCGCGACGTGACCGCGTTCCGAACCGCGGCCGGATGGGAAGTGGCCGCGGTCGATACGGCGGGCAATCGCGTATCCCTTTACGCCTGGTCCCCCGCCACGGACTCCTTCCAGCCCGCCGGCACGGTGGCGACGGGCAACCTTCCCGTGCGCGTCGCCGCCGCCGACCTCACCGGCGACGGCCTCGACGACCTGGTGGTGGCCAACGACTTCGACCACAGCGTCAGCATCGCCTTCCAAACCCCCTCCGGTCAGTTCACCGCGCCGCTGACGTACGCGGTGGGGGTGGGGCCGTCCGACATCGCCTTCGCGGGCGGGGGGCCGAACGGGCCCGACGTCGTCGTCAGCGACCAGGTTTCCGGCGATTACACCGTCCTCTTCAACGACGCCGCCCACTCGTTCAGTCAGCAATCGCGCTACCGGGCCGGCACCGGCCCGTTCGACATCGCCGTCGATCCCAACTCGGGCGAACAGACGGTCGTGAGCGAGCTGCAAACGGTCGCCCTTGCCACGGGCGATTTCACCGGCCCGGGACAATCCGACCTGGTGCTGGTCAACCTCGGCGACGAGAGCTTCAGCCTGCTGCCCGCGCAGGGGCCGGGTCGCTTCGCCCCCCCGCAGCTCGCCGACACCTACCTCACCAGCAACCGACCCGGCCAGGCCGTCAGCCTGACGCTGCCGGGCGACTCGCTTGCCAGCGTGGCCGTCCTCATGGAGGACCTCGGCCAGGTGTGGATCTACCGCAACAACGGCGACGGCACCTTCGCCGCCCCAACCGTCGTGGACGCCGGCAACGACCCCAGCGGCTTCTCGGTGGCGACGGTCAACGGCCAGCTGGCCCTGCTGGTCGGCAACGCCTACGGCGACATCCTGACGCTGCTGTACGATGGCCACGGCGGTTTCGCGCCCGATCGTGCCAACCTGCAAGGCGCCCCGCTGGCCGTCGGAACCATCAAGGGCACCGGACAGCAATACGCCGTGGTCGCCGACCAGAAGCTCGACCAGGTGTGGCTCTACTCCCTCATCCCGGGCACCACTCGAATCGGCCCCCCCGTCCCGATCGGCGCCAGCCAGCAACTGCCGTTGCTGGCCCCAGGGGCCGTCCAGACCTTCTCCGTCCCGGGCGACCCCAACCCGTACCTGGCCGTGGCCAACAGCCTGAGCAATGACGTGCTGCTCTACCAGTACGATCCTGCCACCGGTCAGTTCAACCTGGTCCACAGCTACAACGTCGGCGACGACCCGGTCTCGATTACCGTCGGGGATATCAACGGCGACGGCATCCCCGACCTCGCGGTGGCCAACCAGGGGTCCAACGATATCTCCCTCCTGATCGGTTCCATCGATCCGAGCACGCGCCAGTGGGTCGCGACACCGTATCAGCGCCTCAGCTCCGGCGGCAGCGGCCCCAACGGTGTGTCCTTCGTCGAGCAACCCGGCAGCACCCAGGGCCCCGACCTGCTGGCCACCAACAACGACGGCACGCTGGCCCTCGTCCCGGGCATCGGCTCGGGCGGGAAGGGCAGTGGCTTCTTCGCCATTCCCAGCACCCGATCCGTGACTCTGCCTGGCACTCCGCTCGGCCCGGTCAGCGACGGACTGCTGGGGACGACGCAGGGGATTTTCCGGGTCAATACAAGCACGCTGGCGACCGCACTGGCCTTTGCCTCCACCGCCCTCACCACGTTCGGCGTGGGCGCCAACGGCGACATGGTAGCGGGCTTCAGTGGCGGCACCGTGGAACTGCTTGCCCCGGACAGCGACGGGCAACTCGTTCCCGACCTCCTCTTTCGGGACGCCCGGCTCACCGACCCCAACGCCTTGCAGCTGGTCACCAACGACGGCCAAACGGACATCTTCGCCACCAATGCGGGGGAGGGCAGTCTTTTCGTCTTCGCCCTGTCCGAGGGCATCGCCGTGCCGGGGATACGCAGCCCGCTCGAGCCACGCGGCCAGTCGCCCGAGGTGCAGTCGGTGAGCGAGGCGGGGCTCTTCCTCGTCGCCGTCTTTGTGACAGATGCCGGGGTGGGCGGCCCGACCGACGAAGGCGCCGTCGCGCAGGGCGGGTTCGGGGGAGACGCTGGCCCGCTCGCCCGGGGGGACTTGGCGGTCGCGTTAGCCGTCATGCTGGTTGGCGGTGGCGGTGGCGGCGCGGGGGACGACGCGGCCGAGCCGGGCCCCCCGGGCGGAGTGCGGCCGGTCGAGCCCGGCGCGGCCGTGAACGATTTCATCATGGGCGTGGACGATAGCCTCCGCAGCATTCGCGAGCAGATCCGCGAGAAGCGCCGGGCCGAGGGGGCCGACGACGCCGAGAAGGCTGGCCCGGGCCCCGCGGAGCCACAAGGCGCCCTGGATCGCATCTTCCGCGCGCCGGAAGGGGCCCTGCCACCCCTCGCCCCCGGAGTCCCGCCATCGTTGCCGGCCACGGGCCAGGCGGGGCCGTGGCCCGGCGCGGCTGTCCCGGCTGAGGTCGTCCGTCCGGTGGCCTCGCCGGACGAGCCGGGTGAGTTCGGCCGGGGGGGCCTGCCAGGGGCGCCGGAGTGTTTACCCGCGGCGGAGCGGGCTACCGACGCGGCCTTCGCCCTGCCGCCGCCCGCCGGCTACGAGGCCAGCTCACTGCTGCTGGCCCTGGCGCTGTTGGGGTCCGTTGCGGCCCCTTGGTCGCAGGTCCGCCCGGAAGGCGACGAGGTCAACCGAAACGAGAGGGAAGCAGAAGACGTACCCCCTGCGGACAAGTGATCGAGGTGGAAGTACGCATCGACCCAACCGCGGCAACCTCGGGCGGCCGGTCGAGCCCGGCGCGGCCCTGAACGACTTCATCATGGGCGTGGGCGATAGCCTCCGTAGCATTCGCGAGGAGATCCGCGAGAAGCGCCGGGCCGAGGGACGACGATGCCGAGAAGCCTGGCCCGGCCCCACGGGCACCCTGGACCTCCGCAAGACAATCGAGGCCGAGGGGCGCGGGGACCGACCGCCTGATAGGGGCGTGACGCAACTCTGTCCTTCAGCTACCGCTTCCGGGAGTTGGTCGATCCGTGGGAGTGGGTGCCGCTTACCGTTCAAGGTCTAACGAGGCTGCGCCTCAGACCGACAAGATTTACGGTGAAGTCATCGTGATTCGCTGAAGTTGAGGAGGGTTCTGGCCGAGGGAACGAGCGGGATGCGGACGAGCCGCTCCCATTTTTGACCGCACTGCGGTCGGTTGGCCTTGCGGCCTCCTGCGACCAGAACCCACCCATGAGTCTAGCGAAGACAGTCGCCGACGTCCTATGTGACCACGTCACCCTGGAAGTCGAGGGCATCGACCGCATGTACCTCAACGTCTACGTCCCCCAGCTCCAGCGCGAACTCGGCGTGGTCGGCTTCCTCCGCTACCACCGCGGACACCTCTTCGCCTCCTCCGCCCTGCTCGCCCCCATCACAGACGCCTTCCTCCAGGCCATCGACGCCTTCACCGCCGCGCACGCCGTCCCGGTAGTCACCTTCGCCAAGAAGCAGCGCAAAGACGACGTCGCGGCCGAGCACCTGGCGCGCTTTGACCAGCCCGAAGGGGTCCTGTTCGTCGGCAAGGCCCAGGAGAAGACGCCCGTCTTCCGCACCGAGAAGCGCAAGAACCCCAAGACCGGCCAGTGCTACCCCGGGATCGTCCGCTCGACGGCGATGGTCAACCACGTCGTTGACGATCGTCGGATACTGGGTGGGGGTAGTCAGTTGCGGTCATTCTACTTATCGGGTCAGGGCCGTTCCAGGCTTCTTCACGCGGCGGCAGGATCGCAGCCCAGACCGTGACCTTCCACCAGCAGGGCCAGAGTCTGTACTCCAGGAAGGAAGACTTGCGGCAGGTCTGGGGGCAACAAGGACAAAGCCACGCAACCATCCCGACCAGCCGGCCATAATACTGGTTCATCCGACTCCAACATACCTGGCCTCGTGGAGGGCCAGGATCTTCAGCTCGAAGAACTCTCGGTCGCGGCAGCCGTAGGCTTGCCGCTGCGTGGTCCTGATCTTGTTGTTGGTCCCTTCCAGGGGTCCTGTCGAAATCCGGCAGTCGTAGTCGGCCCGCATGCCGCTGCGGTGGCTCGACAGCGTCGCCGCAAACTTCTGGAGTAACATGAGGCACGACACCCCTAGCCGGCCGAACCGATACCTTCGAGCAGGCTGGGAAACTTGTACTTCGGCCGAAGGGTGACCCTGGGACCGCAAGAACGTCGAGAAGCATGCCTTCCTGGGTTTCCTGGCGCAGAACACGCCGGAGCACGAAGCGCCACGGCCGGAACCGCCGAAGCCGCCAAAACGCACAAAGACGAGAGGGACCGGCATGGGGAGCATAGGAAGGCTGAAAGGAAGGTGCCTGCGGACGTTGTTCGACTTCTGGAGCGGTAAGGCGGTGCCCGAGAAGGACACCATCGGCAAGTACGCCGTGGTGACCGCCCGCCTCATCTGCAAGCAGGGGCTCCTCGACGAAGAAGAGTGCGCGGACTGGCTGGAGGAGGCGTTCCTGGCGCTGCCGCACCAGGCGTTCTCCGACCGGTTGACCCACGATTTCGCGGAGCTGATGCGCTCGACCGGGAAGATGGTGGAGGTGGTTTACCGCAACAACGGCTACCAGGCGGCGCCCGAGGAGAGCGGCAAGAAGCTGGAGGCTGTCATCGCCTACTGTCAACAGCGCGGCATCGTCCTCCACGACCGCAGCACCTGGGCGAACCTGCCGGAGAAGGCGCGGTGGTTTCCAGACCTCGGAAAGGACGAGGTCTTCAAGTTCAGCTACGAGCAGCGGCGCGTCCTCAAGGAAGAGGTTCATGCGCTGCTGCACACGGAAGAGATTGCGGTCACCTACGAGGCGGCGGGTCGTGTCGTGTCCTTCGTGAAGCGGAACCCGTGGCGGGAGCTGGCGTGGCAGCTGGTGCCGAGGTTGTGCGGTGACCTGGGCATCCGCTGGCACAAGAACAAGTGCTGCGCCTTCTTGGCGGCGCTGGTGCGGGTCGGCTTCCTGTACGTTCGCGTAGAGAAGCTGTGGCGCGGCAAGGACAAGGCGCTGAACCGGGCGAGATCCTACGGGATTGGCGCTGCGCTAATAGAGAGGAAGAGAGGTACTATTCATGGTGCTTCTCCCCCTTCTGTTTCTATACTTAGTCACTCGGACTGGAAGAAGGAGACGACCAGGGCGCTGCTACGAGCAGGAGGCCAGCGCTTGAACGGGGCGAAAATGCCGTCAGGAAGCGAGCCTGGAGGGCGTGATAAGGCTCCGCAGGCGTTCGTTGGCGTTGAAGAGGTAGTGCGAGGCCCTCCAGGTCATATTCCATGACGCTCCGCACAACCTCGTCCGCAGGGAAGCCGCGCCGCCCCTGTCAGCAGATCGGCGGCCTGGTGCTGGGTCGCCTGACGCTGCCGAACCTGCTCCGCGCCGACCGGCACGCCGGGGCCGGCAACTGCGAGCCCCCGATCATCAGGCGGTACCTGTCAGCTGGCCTCGCCCATCAGGACACCTTTGACCTCAAGCCGGCCGCGGCCACTGGGCGGGCATTAACGGGGCGCGGCCTTCCGGCGCCGGAATGCGCACCGGCCAGGTCATCGCCTCGACCGACGCCACCGCGGCAAACGCGAAGGACCGGCCCATCCCCGATGGCTGCGTGCTGGCGACGGTGTACCACAATCTCGGCATCGATTTCGACCGCATGGTTGACGGCGTGTCCGGCCGGCTATCGCCGATCCTGCCGAGCGGGAACCGGTCGCTCGAGCGCGTACAATGGGACTGGTCGCCAAGGCGCGGTCGCCTTGCCCCGGTAGTCATCGCATCACTTTACCTTGCGAGAACGGCGATGGTTAACAAGTGCGGTTTTTCGGCAGTGCGAGCCTGTGCCTTGGGCCTGGTTGGAGTCATGTTCCTCATCGCGGCCTTCGTCTGGCAAGGATCCTCGTCTCCCTCGCTGGCGGCCGACACCGCCGAGACGCTCTCGCCACTGGAGATCACCAAAGATACGGTACTCGACCCGGCCAAATCCTACGGCCGTATCGTCATCAAATCCTCGGACATCACCCTCGACGGTCGAGGGGCATGGGTCATCGGCGTCACCACGGGCGACCCCAAGACCTACAAGGAGGCCGGCATTTCGGCCGAGGGCGTCTCGGGCGTCACCCTCAAGAACGTCAAGGTCAAGGGCTGGGAGACCGGGCTGAAAGTCGTCAACGGCAGCCGCTGGCTCATCGAGAATTGCGACTTCTCCGACAATTTCCACGACCCGGAACACGGCTGGGGCGGCCCGGACTTCCGCGGCGGCATCGTGCTGGAGCGGGTCGATCATTCCACCCTCCGCAAGAACAAGGCCAACCGCGTCTGGGATGCCTGTAGCCTGGTCCAGTGCGATGAGAATACCGTGGAAGAGAACGACTTCTCCCACACCTCGAACACCTGTCTGCGGCTGTGGACGGCCTGCCGCAACCGGGTCCGCAAAAACGACCTCAGCTGGGGGCTGCGCATCAAACCCGGCGAAGTCCACGCCCGCGACTCGGCCTGCGTGCTGGTCGAGTCCGGCTCGAACGGCAACCGCTTCCTGGACAACGACATCCGGCACGGCGGCGACGGTGTGTTCATCCGGGCCTTGAACGGCTGGGTCAGCAGCGGCAACGTGTTCGAGGGCAACGACGCCTCCTACGCCCACAACAATTGCTTCGAGGCCCAGTCGCCACGCAACACCTACCGCCATAACAAGGCCAACCGCGGCAGCCATGGCTTCTGGTTGGGCATGTCGGATCAGACCGTCCTGGAAGACAACGAGGCGTGTTACAACGGCGATCCGAAGGGACACCACAACGCCCCTTTTCCCTTCAGCTACGCGCCGTACGCGCCCAAGCACGGACACGCAGGCATCATCTTCGCCGGGCCGGCGAGCCATACCATCGCCCGCCGCAACAAGTGCCTCGGCAACGAGGGCGCCGGCATTGCTTTGTTCGGCGATTCGTCGCCCCAGCACCGTTTCAAGGACTTTCACTGGGTCCTGGAACAGAACGTCCTCCGCGGCAACCGCTGGGGCATTTACCTGGAGTTCGCCGACTGGATCGACATGGCCGCCAACGAGTGTGAGGACAACCGGGAAAGCAACATGGTGAGCGGAGGTGTCGCCACGAACCTCACCCTGCGTCAGGACAACGCCCGCATCACACGGGCGCCCCAGGCCGCGCTGGTTGGGCCGTCCGTCGGGGTAGTGGGGCAGGAGATCGTGCTGGATGCCTCGGGGAGCACCGATCCCGGCGGCAACCGGCTCACCTTCCGCTGGGACCTGGGCGACGGGACAATCGTCACCCAGCCCCGCACCGCGCACGTGTTCAAGGCGCCGGGCTTCTACCGCATGGGCGTCACGGCGACCAACGGCCGTTTCTCGGACCTTGCCTACCGCGACTTCCGCGTCGTCGAGGATCGTCCCGAGTGGGGCACCGAGGGCCAGGCCGCCGATTGGGTCTGGGAGGAAGTTTATCCCCGCGAGGGCCTCCACGTGCAGCGAGGACATGAACGGGCGGTGGAGCGTGTGCGATCCGTTCCCGAGCCACGGTCGAAGGTGCAGATTACCGAGGACACGAAGGAGCTCCTCGCGGGCAAGTCGTCGATCGCGGTACGGGTGTCGCCCTCCGGCAACCCCATCAGTCTCATGTATCCGCGGTCCAAGAAGGCGGGTATCCCGCTTGCGGGCAAGACCCATCTGGTCTTCTGGAGCAAGCAGCTCAACGGGAACATCCACGCCTGGAAGGGCCTGATGCCCACGGTGACGCTCTACGAGTCCGAGGAGAAGTTCGCCCTTCTCAGACCCTTTGATGACCAGAAGAACTATCCGCAGAATACCGAGGATCGGGCCGACTGGACCTACTGGACCATTCCGCTGGCGGGCAACGGGCAGTGGAGACGGGAGGGGAACCTGCCGGCCACACTCAACTACGCGACCATCGAGTTTTTCCCCTGGGGCGGGCTGCCGGTGCGCCTTTGGATAGACGGGATGAGTATCAAGTAGTCGGCGTGGTGAGACAATCGCTGGCGTCAGTCCGTCGTTCATTTCGCCCGTTTCCTTTCCCAGACGTGGAGTGACTTACGACCTGGCGCTCGGCCCGCTTCCCGGCAACAACCGCCCTGCTCGTCTTGTCCTGCCTCTGCGGCCCCTCGCCGCGCGACTCCGCAGGGGCGCCCGCGGCGGTCAAGAAGGACAGCACGGTCACCCTAAAGATCACGGACAAGGCGCGCGGCTTCACCCTGGAAGCGATGAAGCCCGTTGCGACCGACACCAACGCCTTCGACGTGCTGCGGCACACGGTCGCGGTGACGTACAAGACCGATGCCGGGGGCGGGCTGGTCGTGACGGGCCTCTGCGGCGTGACTCCCGCCAAGGGGCACGCCTGGGTCGCCTCCCTCGACGGCAAACGGTGGATGGCCCTCGGCAGCGCCACGATCACGAAGGACGCCGTCATGGAGTGGACGACGGCGAAGGGTGAGGAAAGGTGACCACCAGTGGCTCGTCGGGCGGCGCGAGCCATTGCCCATTGTCCCCCGCCCGACGCCCACGGCAAAGGTCAGCAGCGAGTGGGCTCCTGCTGGGATAGGGGACGGTTTTTCACAGCGGCAAGCGCCTCTTCCGTCCAGCGCGGAGTCCGCAGGGGGCGCATCAGAAGACCGCCGTGGCGTCCGCACCGCATCGCAACGCGTTCTTCGTTCCGGTGGCAGAGACCGTGAAGGCGACGGCGTTCTGGGCGTTCCTGTCGCCGATCTCGACTGTCTTGACACGGCCATTGTTGTCTCTGGTGTGTGCTTTTTACAAACGCAAGGACGCGGTGGCCGGGAACGGCTGTAGACGCCGCAGCACTTCATCCGCCGTTTCGCCGATCGCCTCCGGCAAATCCTTGATCCACGACGGAGGCGAGCACCAGCCGGCCGCCCTGTCTTTCGTAACCGATAACGCCTTCGCCGTTGGCCCTTGGGACACGCCTCTGGCCGAGCGTTTGCTCCGCCGACGGCACAGGTCCACGACGAAGGCACCGCGGTGGCTCAAATTGCCGCCGTTGCCGTGGCTGACGAGGACTGCGCCAGCGCCTCCCTCGCGCGGCAGAAACCAGGCGTGCAGGCGGGTGCCCTCCGCGGAGGACAGCCAGACGTCGCGGACCTCGGGGCACGGCGGGTCGGCCCACGACTCCTCGGCCTTGCGGGGCCGATAGACGAGCCGGTTCTCCAGCCACCGGATCACCACGATGCAGGCTCCCTGGTGCCATGTTGCCGGGGGGTACGGGGCCAAGACTCGCGACGGCGTCACTCAACACGCCACTCCAAGATGCCGCCGGAGAAGCCCGCCCTCAACTGGGCCTCCAGGCGGATCGCGCTGGTTGTGATGGCGTCGAACGTCACCCGGTTGAACTTGTCCTTCTGGACGCCGTAGGCGCTCGGCCGCCCGACCTCTTGCCACGCGTCGCCGACCTTGACCAGCAGACGCCACGACGCCGGCACGCGGCAGCCGCCCTTGGACGGCTCGTCGTCGAACCAGTACACCTCGGCCGCCTTCAGCTTCTGCGGCTTCTCGAAGTCGTACTCCACCCACTCGGTTGTGCCCTTGTGGTCCCACCAGGTGAAGCGTGGGATTGACGGGTCGTCGGACGACTTGGGCAGCAATCCGTCGTTCAGCGCCGCCGTCGTATCGGCCGGCCAGCAGTGCGACGCCCGGGGCGCCGGCGGCGGCTTGACCCACACGTGCGCGTCGGTGCCGTCGCCGATCACGGGGAAGGCGCTGATGCGCAGTCGGGCCGCTCCCATCGGGATCAACGTCACCGTCTCCTCGGGCTCCTGCGACTTCGCGGGACTCGGCTGCAACGGGTTGAGCAGGCCATTGGCGTCCTGAGTCCACTGCGGGATGCGCCGCGCCTTTGCCGTCAACGTGATCGGGGCCGTCCCCGGCGTAAACGGATTGTCGGGCAGCCTCTTGTCACTGCGCTTCAAGAGGAACGACTCGGCGGGCTTGTCCGCCTTCAGAACGAGGCCGTAGTTAAACGGCGTCGTCGGGTAGACTTCCTGTTCGGGCCAGCCGTCCTTGCCGCCGTAGCGCACCCACTTCTCGCCGATCTTCAGCGCGAAGGCCAGGGGCCCGTAATGCACCGACACGGCGTCCTTATTCTTCGGCCACGTCTTCACCGCCACGGACATCGGCAGCCGCAAGGTCACACTGTCGCCATCCCGCCATTCGCGCTTGAGAACGAGGTACTCACCGGACTTGCCCTCGGCCTTCACCTCGCGGTCGTTAATCCGCAGCACCGGCTTGCCGGACCAGCGTGGCACGCGCAGGTACAGCGGGAACTTCACCGCCGACATGGTGCCGACCTTCAGAGTAACGGTGTCCGAGAACGGGTAGTCGGTTGCCTCGGTGATCGTCACGCGGCTACCGTCGGCGACTTGGGCCCTTACCTCGCTGGCGGCGTACAGGCTGGCACACAGGCCGCCATCGCTCGTCGCCAGCCACAATTCCTCGGCGTAGTAGGGCCAGCCGTGCGCGACGTTGTGCTGGCAGCAGCGGTAGACTGCGAACGGGCTGAACGAGAGCATCGTGCCGCCATTCTGGATCCCCGGCGCCTTGTTCTGGCGGTCGAGTTGGACCATGTTGGCGCCGGTCAGGTAGTGCAATGCCTTGCTGTCCGGCGTCCGCGCCCCGGGCAGCGAGTTGAGCGCCACTTCCTCGCAACGGTCGGCCCACAGCGGGTCGCCGGTGATGCGCGTGAGCATCTCGAAACTGTGCATGTACTCGACGATCGCGCAGGTCTCAAAGCCCTGCCGCGGGTCGGCGTAGCCCGGACGCGCATTCTCGTCGGCCGCGAAGCCGCCGCCGGGGAACTGCCCGTAGGTGCCCATGACCGTGTCATAGTTGCGGGCGGCGCCGTCGCGGTGCTTCTTCTGCTGGGACTGCTGCCAGTAGAGTGTCGGCTCGCGGAAGCCCTGCGTGACGTTGACGCCGTGCCAGTCGATGACTCCGGACTCCCACGCCGCCGTGGCGCGGTGGACCTTCGTCGCCAGGTCGAGCAGCCACCGATCGCCGCTGCGGTTGTACAGCCAGTAGACCGAGGCGAGGTTATCGCCGCCGCGCATCTTCGGCCAGTAGCCGGCCAGGAAGTCCTTCTCCGGTTGAGCGAGCTGCCACCGGAAATACTTCGTCAGGAACGGCAACACGCGCTCGTCGCTGGTGGCCTCGTACCACGATTGGAGGCAATCGAGGACGAGCATGTGCGGCCAGAGGTCGGGCTTACCGTTGAGGCTGGTCTTGAGGGCGACGGGGCCAAACCAGCCGTCCTTCTCCTGGGTGGCCAGGACAGCGTCGATCCACTTCTTCGTTTCCTTGAGGAGTCGCTCGTCGCCGGTAACGCGGCCGAGATCGCCGAAGCCCTTGAGCCAGTAGGGCATTTCCTCCCAGCCGCTGTGCCCCTGGCCCTTGGGGTCGGTCCAGGCGTTGCCCCCGAACTGGCACCACGGCGAGATCTCGGTCAGCCGGCCCGTTAGGCCGTCGCGCATGGCATCGAGTTGGTGGCGCAACCAACCCTTCGGCTGAATCGAGCCGGGCGGTAGTTTCACGAGCGGGCTGGGGGCCAGCGGCTCGCGATTGGAGACATACAGGGTCGTACGCCGATCGGTCGGGGGCGAGGCCGCCGAAGGCGCCTCTTCGGCGAAGGCGGACGACACCAGCGCGAACCAAGGCACAGCAAACAGGATGGGTTTCATGGTATCGTCCTCCCCGAACCGCCTCGCGTCAGCGCCGCACGCTCCGGCGACGCGTTAGTCATTGCGCGTCGCCGGCTCCCAGCGGAACGGGTGCCGCGCCTCCTTCAGCGGCAGCCCACACACCTCGATCTCGTCGGGCTTGTTCGTCCCCAGCCCCAGCGCCGCCGCCAGCGCCAGGTGGTTGTCGCCCGGGAAGGGCCCCGTCCCGGCCGCGGCCGTCGGGTCGTAGCCCATTACCGCGGTTGCCACCGCGTCGGTACACACGGCGTTGCGGCCGGCCAACAGGAGCCCCGGCGCCTGCCGCGCCAACTTCAGCCAGGGCCCCTCGCCGCCGGAGACGGTCTCGATGCCGTCGATGATGGCCAGGTCGATCGGACGGATGCCGACCGCATCGACCGTGTGACGGGGGACGCGCTGCGACGGCTTCCGCGGCGTGTCCGCTAACTCCTGGGGCACGCCTTCGGCCGGCCGTACGGTGCCCTTGTGGAAGACTTCGACACGGGCGCTGGTGCTCTCCTCGTTGTTTTCGTGCTGGCTGTACAAGGCGGTCGGCGTGATGCCGAAGTTATTCTTCAGCGACAGCGTCACCCCCGCCGTCGCGTGGTTCTTCAGCTTGGCCAGCGACACGTAGACGTCGCAGTCCACATAGGAATGGTTCAGCAGGTAGGCGGGGTACAGGCTGCCGCCCCCGGGCACCTTCACCTCGTGGTAGCGCTTGCCCTGGCCCTTGTTGCGGGTGTCCTCGTACTCCACCTTGGCCGACAGGGCCGCCAGCGCCGACAGGTCCCAGCCGGCGTCCTTGAGCAGGCCCTCCAGGGGGCCCTTCTGGTAAGTGGTCTCGACAACGCGGAGGCGGCGCGCGCCGGCCTGTTCGAGCAGGGTGGCGACAGCCAGAACCACATGGGGGTGAGTGTGGTAGGTGCGGCTGGCGGGCAGGTCCAGGGCCTTCTGGCGGGGGTTGCCGGTCAGGTTCACCTTGACGCAGACCGTCTTGCCGGCCACCAGTTTGCGGAGGCCGCCCAGGTGGTCCATCATCGTCCGCAGTTGCCCCAGCACGTCCTTGAAGTCGTAGGCCTTGCAGCCTGCGATGCTCACTGGGGAGGAAGGGGACTTCGGTGGGGCGGCGAGCAGCCCCGGCCCGCCCAGCCCGAGGGCGGAAGCCCCCACGACGGCGGAGCCCCACAGGAACTCCCGGCGACTCATGCCCTGGTTCATGGCGGTTCTCCTGGGAAGGGATGCCGGCCCGAACGAGCCCGGCCACCCGACTATCTTAGCCACCGCTGCGGGGAGGGAGAACGGCCAGCGACAGACGAACGGGGGCGGGATCACTCCGGAGGCCGCGTGCGCCCCTGCCCTGCGCCGGCCCAGGCGGGGTCAGCTCTTCACGGGGCTATGAAGCCGACGGCAACGCCGAGCGCTAATCCGGCCTGCCGTGAGCGGCGGTGCGTGCGGAGGGGCTTCGTGTCCTGTCTGGGCGTGTGGAAGCGGGTCGTGACCAGCTGGTTGTTTGGCATCAAGCGCCACCTGACTTGAGGGGAGTTCGGCGATGCGGTCGATGGGACGGCAGGTCCGTTGAGTCGCCGCCCTCGGCGAGGCGCTGATTCAGTGCTTCGTGAAACGAGTAAGTGAGGGCGGCGGCTTAATGGACCACAGCCCCGTTGGCCGGATGCGTATAATCGGGTGACGTCACTCCTCGCCGCGCGCAGGGTTTGTCGATGCCTCGTTTCCGCGGGAATGAAGATTTGCCCCGCACGCCGGTCACCCGCCGGGCGCTCCGGGAGGCTCTCCAGCTCGCCAGCTACCTCTGGCCCTACCGGGTCCGCTTCGCGGCCGCGCTCGGTTGCTTGCTGGTGTCCAGCCTGATGGCACTGGCCCTGCCCTCCCTCGCGGGCAGCCTCGTCGATGAGGCCCTGCCGGGACAGCACGTGGTGCGCGTCCTGCCGTGGCACGGCAACGTGAATGCAGTAGCCGCGACGCTGGCCGCCGTGCTGGCCGTGCAGGCCCTGGCATCGTTCCTCCATTCCTACTGGTTCAACCGGGTCGGAGCCAGCGGGCTGACCGACCTGCGCCGCGACACGTACAGCCAGCTCATCTGTCTGCCGATGGCCTTTTTCTCCGGCCGGCGCGTCGGCGAACTTACCAGCCGCATTGCCGCCGACCTGGCCCAGATCCAGGATACCCTCGCCTACGCCGTGCCCCACTTCCTGCGTCAGGCCGCACTGTTTAGCGGCGGCGTGCTGCTCATTGCCCTGACTTCCGGCCGGCTCACACTGCTCATGCTCGTCTCCATCCCGCCGCTGATCCTGGGCGCTGTCCTCTTTGGACGCAAGCTCCGCCGGACGGCCCGGGCGACCCAGGATCGACTGGCCGAGAGCAGCGTCGTCGTCGAGGAAACCCTGCAGGGGGTGGCCAGCGTCAAGGCGTTCACCAACGAGGAGCACGAGCAGCACCGCTACGGCAACGCCCTGCTGGCGCTCCTGGCGGCCACGCTGCGCGAGGCACGCTACCGGGGGGCGTTCGTCTCCTTCATCGTCTTCGGTCTCACCGGCGGCATCGTGCTGGTTCTCTGGTACGGCGCCCGGTTGGTGCAGGCCGGCGAATTGTCGGTCGGGGAGCTGACGCGCTTCATGCTCTACGCCATGTTCGTCGGCGGAGCGATGGGGTCTTTCGCCGAGTTGTTCAGCCAGATCCAGCGCACCCTTGGCGCCACGCAGCGCGTGCGTGATCTGCTGCGTGAGGCCCCCGAGCTGCTCATGGTGCCGGCCCTGGAAATCCCGGCGCGAAGGGGACCGCCTGGGCCCGCGCCGCGCCTGCGAGGCGAGGTCATCTTTGAAGAGGTGTCCTTCACTTACCCCTGGCGCAAGCAGTCGCTCGTGCTGCGTGGCCTGTCGCTGGCCGCGCGGCCGGGGGAGCGCATCGCTCTGGTGGGGCCGAGCGGGGCGGGTAAATCGACGGTGGTGTCGCTGCTGTTGCGCTTCTATGACCCCGACGCCGGCCGGGTCCTGATCGACGGCCGCGACGCGCGCGATTACGCCCTGCACGAGCTGCGCGGGCAGATTGCAATGGTGCCCCAGGACGTGCTGCTCTTCGGTGGCAGCATCGGGGACAACATCGCCTACGGCCGGCCGGGCGCCCGCGTGGAGGAAGTCGAGGAGGCGGCACGGCTGGCCAATGCCGACGGCTTCATTCGCGCGTTCCCCGACGGCTACCGCACACTGGTCGGGGAACGCGGCGTGCAGCTCTCCGGCGGCCAGCGTCAGCGGGTGGCCATCGCCCGGGCGATCCTGCGCGACCCGGCCATCCTGGTGCTCGACGAGGCGACCAGCTCGCTCGATTCCGAGAGCGAACGGCTGGTGCATCAGGCGCTCGAGCGCCTGATGCAGGGGCGTACCTCCCTGATTATTGCCCATCGGCTGGCGACGGTGCGCCAGGCCGATCGCATTTTCGTCATCAAGGACGGGGCCATTGTGGAAACCGGGACACACGGGGAGTTAATGGAGCGGACGGATGGCGTGTATCGCCTGTTATCGGAATTACAGGTCGTTTAGTCGCCGCCCTCGGTGGCGGCGCTGATTCATCGTTTCGCAAAGGGAGTAACGAGGATCAAAGGTCCGAACGGCGGCTACCCCCTCGGTCGCGCGCCCCAAGGCTGCATCTTGGCGGAGCGGCCAACCGGGAGACCGAGCAGCCGAAGAACGTCCGTCAACAGATGGCCCTCTCCTGGTGGGACAGCTCGAACGCCGGCGAGATCCTGTCCGGCCCCGGGCTGGCGTAGGGGCCCACGAGGTAGAAGAAGCCCTGTGCCACTTCGGGTGGATGCCCGTCAGGTAGTTCCACCGCCGGTCCTGCGGCGGTGGCTTGACGTGCTCGGGCTTGAGGTGCTTCTGCACAAGTTCGTCGGCCTTCCGCTGCACCTCGACCTTCACGTCTTTCGGCACGGTCGGGTTCAGCCGCTTGTCGAGTGCCCAGGTCCGTTGTCGTTTGCTGGCCATGTTGGTCGTCCTCGCGGCGGGTCGCCTGGCTCGAGGAGGCTGCACCGGGCGTACCTCGTAGGCCGGTCGGTCGTCATCGCAGCTATCTCTCTGCCGGATCTGTTGTGCGCCGACAAGCCTCGAGGAACGAGGACGCCACCTGCACGGCCTCCTCGTAGCCGAGGTTGCCCGCCCCAACAGCAGGACGCTTGTGGCTGCGCAGGTCCCGCGAAGCCGCAAGACACCCTTGCCGCACCATTACGGGGGCGAGGTCGGCAGGATGGAGCAGCACTCGATGTCGTCGTCCTTGTCGCCGACCCTGACACGGACGAACTCCAAATCGTCGCTCATCTCGTCCTTGGCGAAGACCTTGCGGAGCTTGGTGACGAACTGCCCCTTCTTGACGTGGCCTTTGAGCAGCTTGAGCTTCTCAATATCCTCCTTGGGGGCCTCGCGGTTGTACTTCTCCTTGCCTTCCAGCAAGCCCACGTCCTTTTCCGTGATCTTCTTGGCCCATTCCAGCGTCGCGGGCTCGTGCTTCTTGGTGCGCAGGTCGTTCACCTTCTTGATGTCGTCCTGCACCGTCGGCTGGACGTGCTTCTGCCACTCACTCTCTTGCTTGGTGAGCTTCTCGGGGATGGCGAAGCCGGCGGCCTGGTTCCACATGGGCGTCCAGGTGAACTCGTAGGAGAAGTCGCCGGGCAGATCGACCTTGTGCGCCGCCTGCACGTAGAACAGCGCCTCCGTCTTGTCCTTGACGCTGATCTGCGTGATCTTCAGCGGGTAGACGAGTTTCTCGCTGGCGAAGGTGAAGCGGGTCGGCGTGACCTCGCCCTCGTAGGACCCGTCCTTCTTCTTCATCTGCATGGGGTCGATCTTCATGACGGTGAAGAACCAGCTCTTCTTGATGTAGAAGTCGAGGGTGGCCTCGTCGCCGGAGTAACTGTACTTGTTGTCCTTGAGCCACTCGTACAGGTCGTCCGCCTTGCTCGCCTGGATGATCTTGTAGTCCAGCGAACCCACCACCCCCGCTTCCAGCACCTTCACCGTCGGCCGCTCCGTGGGCCTGTTACTGTCCTTCGCTTCGCTCTTGGGAAAGCGGAATTGCTTGTACTTGCCGATGTCCATCGGCTCGAGAATCGTGAACACGGCCAGCTCCTTGAAGAACTCGCGCGGCATCTCGTCGAGCTTGGGCCGGGCGGGCGTGGGGATGACCATGCCGAAGTCCACGGCGTTGCCCTCGAACTTCGGCTGCACCGTGAAGGTCTCGACCTTCTCGGCGGCGTCCCAGGTAAGGAACGCCTTCTGCGCCGGTTGCAGGATGTCCTTGTCCTTCGCCGCGAAGTAGCAGCACGCCGATTCCGCCGGCTCCGGACCCACCGCCAACAAGGGCAGGGCCAGCAGCGGCACCGCAAACAAGAGTCTTCGCATCTCTTCATCCTCAAGGGGATCGACCAGGGGCGCCTCGTCGGGCGCGCAATCTATCCAGAGGAAGACGAGCCGGGCGGTGAATCGGATGAGTCACCCAGGCCGGAACGATTTTGGTTGAGGCAGCTCTCGGCGATGACTACACTGGGCCGCCACACCGCGGGTGACGCCACCCCGCTTTCTGCCCGGGCCAAGGCCGATGCCGATGCCATCAGCAGTCTCTTCACCGCCCAGCGCGGTTGGCCTTCCGGTAGCGATAGACCCAGGTCTCCTTCCGGGCCGCGTCGCCGCTCACGTTGATGGCCACGTTGTTCATCGGGTCGAAGGTCATGAAGCGCACCGCACTGCTCGACGGGGACAGCCTCGGCTTCATCTCCGTCCAGGCGTCCGCCTTGTAGTCGTAGACCCAGGTGTCGCTGTAGTGTTTCCCTTCGGTCCGCTTGGGGTAGACCTCGGCATGCCCCCCGAACAGGATCATCACGCCGTTGACGCTGTCGAAGCAGGCTTGCGCCTGTGCCCGCGGTGCCGGCGCCGTGCGTGGGTCCTTTTTCTCCCAGGTGTTGCTGTCGTGGTGGTAGGCCCAGGCCTCGT
>DATFNV010000192.1:0-17556 GCA_035266225.1 Gemmataceae bacterium | reverse complement strand
GTTCTCCGCGGGGAGGAACTCGGTTTCCAGGAAGAGCTTGCCGAAGGCCGGGTGAGCCAGGTCGGCGCGCGGCGGGGCCAGGACCGGCTCGGCGTAGCTCGTCACCTCCAGCTCGCGCGGCCGGGAGCCGAGGTTGGTCAGCGTCAGGCGGCGCACCTCGGCGGCGTTCTCGGGCGAGACGGTGATCTCCAGCAGCGCCTCGATGCCGTCCTCGCGACGATGGAACTCGGCCTTGTCCGCGGAGAAGACGATCTCGCCGGCGCGGCCGGCCGGCTGGCGCGTTACCGACCAGGCCCGGCCGCCGCGCACGTCGCGGACGTAGACGAACTGTCCCCAGGCGTCGCGGGTGCGGTCCTCGCGCCAGCGCGTCACGGCGAGGTCGCGCCATCGGCTATAGCCGCCCCCCGCGTTGGTCACCATCACGGTGTACTGTCCGTTGGACAGCAGGTGGACGATGGGGTGCTGCGTGTCCGGGTTGGTCAGCCGGCGGCTCATGGGGGTGGGCTGCCTTCCGGGCAAGGCCGAGGGCGCCGACTCGTCGCTGTGCGCCTCGACGACCGGGGCGACGCGCGGCAGCCGCTCTTGCAGCAGCTGCTCGGTGGCGCGGACCATCGGCTCGGCGTGGAAGCGGCGTGGCACCGGGTCGCCGAGGAGGCAGTTGGCCAGGGCCAGCAGGCTCATCCCCTGGTGGTGGGCCATGAACTGTTGCACGACGGCGCTGCGGCGCCGGTCGCGGAAGTGCTCGCGCGTGTAGTCGATGGCCTCGTAGAAGCCGTAGGTCCCCTCGCCGCGCTCCGCCGCCAGGAAACGGACGTTGGCCAGGGCGGCGTGCGGCCGGACCATGAGCGCCAGGGCCGTCGCGTAGGGGGCGATGACCAGGCTCTGCGACAGGCCGCGCTTCAACCCGAGGCCGGGCACGCCGAACGATTGATACTGATAATCCAGAGCGCTGTCGAGGGCGTAGAAGCCCGACTCGGAGATGCCCCACGGGACGCGGCGCTGCCGGCCGTATTCGATCTGCCGGTCCACCGCCCCGCGCCAGCTCTCGTCGAGGAGCGTGCCGGGGTAGTCGCGGAAGAACAGCCGCGGCATCAGGTACTCGAACATGGTGCCCCCCCAGGAGAGCAGCGCCACGCCGCCGGCCGCCCGCGCCAGCTGCCGGCCGAGCTGGAACCAGTGCTGACGCGGCACGTCGCCGCGGGCCACCGCCAGGAAGCTCGTCAGACAGGATTCGGAGGCGAGGAGGTCGTAATGAGCGTTGTCGAGGCGGCCGACCGCCCGGTTGAAGCCGATCGAAAAGAGGTGCCGGGTCTGGTTATAGAGCACCTTGAAGTCCATGGCCTCGGCGAAGGCCGTGGCCCGCTCGCCCAAGCGCTGCAACCGGGCCAGAAGGTCGGGCCCGCCCGACCCCGCCCGCAAGTCACTCACCTGAGATGCGAAGCACCGCGCCCAGCGCTGCAAATCCTCCGGTTCTTCGCCGAGGACCGGCGTGAGGGACCGCGCCTCCTCGACCAGCCGGGTCGCCCCGGCGTCGAGTCGCGTCAGCAACTCGTCCCAGGTCGCGAGGTCGTGTACCGGCTCCGCGAGGAGTCGCTGCAGTTCGGCGACGGCCTCGTCCAGCGGGCGGAAGACGTCGGGCGGGGCCTGGGGGGGCTCCAGGTCGCGCAGCGACTCAGACGCCAATCGCAGTGTGTCGGCCAGTCCGTCGCGTGCCGCCGCGGGGTCGAACGACTGCCTGGCCTTCTCTAGCAGCCCCTGGCGCAGTACCAGCAAGGAGGCCAGTAGGTTGCCGCTGTCCACCGTCGATACGTAGGGCGCCGGCAGGACGGCCAGGGTGCGCGTGTCGTACCAGTTGTGGAAATGCCCGTGGAACCGCTCCAACTGGTCCAACGTGTCGAAGGTCCGTTGGAGCCGATCGACGAGCGACGTCAGGCTGATGTAGCCGAAGTCGTGCGCCGCCAGCGTGGACAGCAGGCACAGCCCCAGGTTCGTCGGCGAGGTGCGGTGCGCCACCTGCCCTTTCGGGTCCTCCTGGTAGTTGTCCGGCGGCAGCCAGTGGTCGTCGGGGCCGACGAACGTCTCGAAGAAGTGCCACGTCTTGCGGGCCAACCGCCGCAGCTCCCGCCGCTCGTCGTCGGTCAGCGCCGTCTCCCGCGCCGGGCGCGGCCGGCTGACCCACCAGGCGACGGCCGGCGCCAGCAGCCAGGCGAGGAGCAGCGGGGCGGCGGGAAGCAGCGCCGCCGGCCTGACGAAGAATACCAGCACGGCGAGGGCCACGGCCAGCGCCGACGACGGCCACATGACGGACCAGAAATAAGCGAGTCCGGCTCCCAGGCGGTGCTCCGTCGCCGCGGCCGTCTCCCATTCGAGGAGGTGCTTCCGCGAGACGACAAGTCGGTAGAGGGTGCGCAGGATGGCGTCGAGGCACTCGCGAGCCTGTTCGGCGAGGAAGGTGATGGACAACAGCGCCTGCCCCGCGGTGGCACCCAGGCTCGCGCGCAGGTCGCGCAGCCGGAGTAGCCAGGAGCCGCGCAGGAGCCCGGCGGCGCCGCCGAAGAGCGTCAGCAGCAGCGGCAGGGCCGGGGGCAGCAGCGCCAGCCCGGTCCACAGCCAGGGCGAGCCGGGCAGGACCGTCCATCCCAGGGCGAACAGCGCCACCAGCGCCGGCGGCACCAGGCTGCGCCGCAGGTTGTCGAGGATCTTCCAGCGCTCCAGCGCCGGCAGCGGGTTCGGGCGGCGGGCGGCAGCCCCTCGCCCCGGTACTCCGGGGAGAGGGGTCGGGGGTGAGGGGGGATGAGGCAGCAGCCACGGGAGGATCTGCCAGTCGCCGCGAATCCAGCGGTGTTCGCGGCGGGCGTAGGCGTTGTAGCGGGCCGGAAACTCGTCGAGCAGTTCGATGTCCGTCACCAGGCCGCAGCGGGCGTAGTTCCCCTCGATCAGGTCATGACTGAGGATGCGGTTCTCGGGGAAGGTGTGGCCGGCGGCGGCCTCGAAGGCGTCCACGTCGTAGATGCCCTTCCCGGTGAACGTCCCGCGGCCGAACAGGTCCTGGTACACGTCCGAGACGGCGTTGGTGTAGGGGTCGAGGCCGGCCGAGCCGGACAGCAGGCGGGCGAAGAGGGAGCGCGCCGCCGCCAGCAGGTCGAAGGAGACGCGCGGCTGCAGCACGCCGTAGCCGGCGACGACTCGCCCCTGGGCCGCGTCGAATTGTGGCCGGTTGAGCGGGTGCGCCAGGGTGGCGACGAGGCGGCGGGCGGTCTCGCGCGGCAGACGGGTGTCGGAGTCGAGCGTGATGACGAAGCGCACGCGCGGCGGCCGGCCAAGGTCGCCGCTGACCACGGCAAACGTCGTCTCGGTGCCGCCGCGGAGAAGGCGGTTGAACTCGCTCAGCTTGCCGCGCTTGCGCTCCCAACCCATCCAGCAATTTTGCACCGGGTTCCAGACCCGCCGGCGATGGCAGAGGAAGAAGCGGTCGGGGCCGCCGTCGGCGTAGCGCTCGTTCAGGGCGCGGACGCGCCGCAGGGCGTCGTGGACGTAGCCGTCGTCCGCGGGGCGGGTTTCCGTCGGCGCGTCGGTGAAGTCGGTCAGCAGGGCGAAGCGCAGCTGTGGGTCGGGGTTGGAGAGGTAATGGACCTCCAGACGGTCCACCAGCTCGGCGGCGCTCTGGGGGCCGGTGAGCATTGTCGGCATGACGACGAAGGTGGCGCAGTCTTCCGGGATGCCCTCCTTGAAGTCCATCTTGGGCAGCACGCGCGGCGGCAGCAGCAGCGTCAGCAGGTGGTGAACGAGGCCGACGGCCAGCTCGCAGACCGGCAGCAGGGCCGCCGCCGCCACCAGGAGCAGTGCCGGCAGGGAGGCTCCGCCGGCCGCGCGGGCGCAGGCCAGGACACCGAGCAGCAGCAGGCCGGCGACGGTCGTCAGGCTGCCGAAGTAGACGGCGTTGGGGTGCCGGAGCAGCGCCGCCACGAAGGCGTCCCGCGGCCGCGGCCTGTAGCCGAGGTCGGCCGCCAGCTGCGGCGCGCCCGGGCCGAGCAGATAGTAGCCGACGTGCCGACGTGCCTCCGCGGGCGCAGCCTGCCCTGACAGGTCGAGGGCGCGACCCGCCACCTCGGTCTCCGCGCGCCCGGAGCCGCGCGCCAGGCGCTCGACAGCCCGGCGGCAGCGGTCGCGGGTGGCGAAGTCCTGGCGGGTGTAGACGCCGGCAGGGTCGGTGCGCAGCAGCGCCTCGACGGCGCTAGTGCGCTCGAAGAAAACGCTCCAGTCGAGGCTCCCCAGCAGGCGCAGGCTGGTGACGCAGTTGCCGACGGAAACCTGGTTCGCCGCCTGGCGGCCGTTCTCGCGGCGAAGGACGTTGGCCGTGGTGTCACCGCGGCTGCCGACCGCCTGCTCCAGCCAGCCGATGCCGGCGGTCGCCTCCAGCCCCCGGTCGCGCAGCGCTTGCAGCACGCGGACGAAGCAGGCGTCGGACCACGTCTCCGGCCCCCCCGGCGACGGCGGCGGCCCGTGCTTGCCGAGGAGGTGGGTCGCCCAGCGGTCGGCTTTGTGGCGCTCGCCGCGGGTGTGGAGCATACGGCCGGAGAGGCGGCGCAGGTTCTCGATCAGGCCGACGCGCAGCATGATGGGGACCGCCCACAATTCGCCGATCGTCAGCGGGGTGTGCGCCTGGTAGGCCTGCACGAAGCGCGTGACGTTGGCCTCGTCGAGGCTGCTGTCGGTGTGGGCGATCAGCTCGACGCTCAGGCCGTAGACGCGCGGCAGGCCGCGGAACGGCCCCTCGGCGACCTTCGGCAACTCGTGGTAGAAACCGCGCGGCAGGTCGTGGCGTACCTCGCGCAGGGTCTCCTCGATGATGTGGTAGTTGTCGAGGAGCCATTCCGCGTCGGCGCCGAGGGCCTCCTTGCGCGAGGCGGCGACGATCTCGGCGTAGGCCAGCGTCAGCACCCGGCCGTTCTCGCGCGAGCGGCGCAGCAGCGGGTCGCCCGGCACACCGCGGCCGTCCGCGGCGCAGACGTGGGTCCGCGCTCGGGCGTGCGTCTCCAGGTGCTCCAGGCCGTACAACTCGGCCCGGATGGGTTCGTCGGAGGAGAGGGTCGCGAGGAGTTGGTCAGGGTGGTCGGACGTCCGGTCCGGGGCGCCACGCTCGGCTGCGGTTATCGCCATAAGCAGATCGAATCTCCTGGGTCACTGGTTGCGCCGTCCCCCGCCCCGGCGCTGGCGGGGCTCGCTCTATTTTATACTCCCGCCGGTCGGAAACCGCCCATTTTTCTCGCAGACAGCCAACGACAATCGCCTACCATCTGTGGCCAGGGTCGGCTTGGGAAGGTCGATCTTATCTACCAGGGACAGGTGGATTGGACGTCGTTCCTGGGCCTGTCGTCGCTTGTTTCCCTTGCCACCGTGCCGGAAGCGCGTCGGGGGGGCAGCCGGCCGGGGCGAGCGCTTTGGGGCACTGCGGCGGCGTGGTGAAGTGAGGGCCGGGGTTCTGCCCTCGGCGAGGCGGGCGAACTCCCCCACGTGGGCGAAGGGGTGGCGGTAGCGGTTGCCGTGCTGAGCGAGGTCGCCTCCCGGGACAAAGCGACCCGGCGGGGCCTTCGAGCCTTGCGGCCTACCAGACCCGCCGGGCCAAGCACTTCCTTCGGCCGGGCCGTCCGGGACGGCACGACCCAGGGCGGCGGCCTGGACTTTGCACCCTGGCACGCTCCGCGGGACATTCGGACCCGCGGATTCCGGCCTGACGAACCCACAGGCTCGTCGCAAGGTACTCGCCGGGCGGAACCCGATGTTGTTGTTGCGGTTCGCCGGCTCGTTCCTGTTGCGGTTGGCGGAGCGCACGTTCAACGGATTGTTGTTGAACGCGCCGCCACGCAACGAACGGCTACTCGGCCGCCGTCCTGCGGAAGGGATGTTCCAGGAACAACCGCTCCCGCAGTCGATAGGTATCGGCCTGGCTGGCGTGGCCAATCCAGCTCGTCACCCGGCGCACGGCCTCTTCCGCGGACATCTCGTTCCGGGCGTACTGCCCCTGCATGCGGCGCAGGCGGCGACGGAACCGCCACACGTTCGCCTTCGCCAGAAGTCGGTGTGTGCGGAACACCCGGTAGCCCAGGAACGGGATGCCGTCGCGGACCGGAAAGACGACGTTCTTCGTGGGGTGCAGTCGCAGCCGCAAGCCGGCGAGCAACTCGGCTGCCTGGCAGCGGACCTCGGCCAGGAACGCCTTGTCGTCGGCGAAGACCAGGAAGTCGTCGCAATAGCGGACGTAGCCGCCGGCCTCCAGCCGGTCCTTGAGGAAGTGGTCGAGCGGATCGAGGAAGACGTTGGCGAAGAACTGGCTCGTCTGGTTGCCGATGGGCAGGCCGCGGCGGCGCTGGCCGGGCGTGAACAGGTCGTCGCCGGGAAACCAGAGCCCGACCTCTTCCTGGGGGTTGCTGTGGTCGATGATCCGGCCGGCCAGCCAAAGCACGTCGGGGTCCTTGACCTTGCGGGCCAGCAACCCCTTGAGCACCTGGTGGTCCAGCGACGGGAAAAACTTCTGCACGTCGGCCTTGAGCACGTAGTGAAAGCGGCGGGCGAAGTGCTGGCAGCGGGCCACGGCGGCGTGCGTGCCCCGGCCCTTGCGGCAGGCATACGAGTCGGGCAGGAAGGAGCGCTCGAAAAGCGGTTCCAGTACCCGGGTCAGGGCGTGGTGGACGACGCGATCGCGGTAGGGGGCGGCGCTGATCAAGCGCGGCTTCGGCTCGCAGAGGACGAACGTGCGGTAAGGCCCGGGGCGGTACGTCCTTGTCCGCAGCTCATCGTGCAGCCGCCACAACTCCCGTTCCAGCCCGAAGTGGAAACGGGCCACGTCGGGCCGGAGGCGCTTGCCCTTGCAGGCCGTCTCGGCGGCGCGGAGCAGGTTCTCAAATCCAATGAGTCGATCCCAGATGTAGCCGACCCGTTTCATGTCCTGGTGCCGCTCTTCAGCCAGCCGCCCACCAGGCGGCCGATCTCGTCGATCGCCTTGGCGGCGAAGCCGTAGCTGTTGACCTTGAGGCACTGCAGGTCCTTGGCCAAGCGCATCTGAAAGCGCAGCACCTCCAGGGTCAGGTTGGCCTGTCCCAGCAGCGCCTGCCTCTCGCGGGTGTAGCGCGCCCGAATCAGGGTTTCCAGCAGGTCGTAGAGGTTACGCTCAATCCGCTCCCCGAGCACGAAGCGGTGGCTCCGCGGGAAACGGCCGGCGTGGTGGCACGACCACAGCACCAGGTCGTAGGTCTTCGTTATCACCGCCAACTCTTGCACTTCCTTGGCCATCGATGTATCCTTCCTCCATACGCCGCGCCGGCCATCACCTCTGCGACGAGTTTAATAGGTAAAAAAAGATAGCAATAGTGGCTGATTAGCTTTTAGCCGCGGCCCCAGCAGTGGTCGTAAAGCTGTAAAGAAGTTCAGCGGAAAGTCCCCGCCGGGCGGAACCCGATGCCGTAGAGGCGGTACGCCGGCACGTCCCCGAAGCGGTTGGCGGAGCGCACGTACAACGGATCGCTGAGGAACGCGCCGCCACGCAACGAACGGCCACTCTTATTATCTACTTTATCGTCTAATTGTTTATCTTTCATATCTGCAAACTCTTCATATCTGTTGTGGCACCATTCCCAGGCGTTGCCGTGCAGGTCGAACAGCCCCAGGTCGTTCGGCCGCAACGACCCCGCCGGACGCGACCGTAATGGGGAATTGACCACGTACCAGGCGTACTTCCCCAGCAGGTCCTCCGCCTCCCCCATCGACCAGTCCGTCACACTCCCCGCCCGGCACGCCAACTCCCACTCCGCCTCCGTCGGCAGCCGATAGCCCAACAGGCCCAGGGCGTTCGCCTTCACCTTCATCCCTTCCGCATACTCCCCCTTCTCATTCGGCACGTAGCAGCGCTGCTGCTCAGCAATTCCCTCCTTCTCGCTCAGCCAGTTGCAGTAAGCCGCCGCGTCGTACCAACTGACCTGATTCACCGGGCAGTCCGCGGTCGGGGCATACTGCTTGAAGTACGGGTGGTCCTTGCGGAAGCGCAGGAACTCCGCCACCGTCACCTCCCGGGCCGCCAGCGCGAAGCGACGCTCGACCCGCACCGTCACGCGCTTGTTCGAACCCGCGTCATCATTCTCGAACTCCCCGGACGGCACGAGCACCAGCGTCTGCCGCTGGCCGTTGACGTACCACTGCCGCTTCCCCTCCACCTTCCCCGTCGCCAGCCCGTGGTCGATCTCCTCGACTTTCGCCTGCTGCCCCCACTGCCGCAGCAGCCAGCCCGCTGCCCCGTGGGTACCCGCGTCAGGGTCGTCCCCGTATAACGCCAGCAACCGCGGCCTCAGGGCCTCCCGCTCGGCCGGCGGCAACCGCTCCAGGTCGAACTCCCCCAGCACCAGCAACAACGCCCGCCGCGCCGATACGTCCGGCTCCCGCTCCAGGCTCAAGCGGTCGATCACCGCCCGGGCCTCGGCGCCGCCCGGCCCCAGCCGGTCGATCAAGTAACTCCGCAGGGTCGGGTCGGGGCCATGACGCAGCAGCGGCGCCACCTTCTCCCACCGCCCCAGCGCCGCCAGGGCCACCGCCGCGTTGGCCTGCCGCCGGGCCAGGGCCAACCGCGCTTCCCCATCGGCCCCCGCGCCGGCCTCCTCCGCAAGGACCTTCTCCAGCGGGGCGAAGGCGTCGGGCACGGCCTCGGCGTAGCCGGCGTAGACCCCCGTGATGGTGCGCCGCGACTCCGCGCTACGCTTCTCCTCCAGCAGCAGAACCGCCAGCGGCGGCAGCAGGTGCCGGCCCACCGGCTTCAGCGCCCCGGCCCACGAAGCGATCACCAGGGCGTTCTCCGCCACCAGCCGCGCCGCCACGTCGCCGCTCACCTTCTCCCAGCGGCCGTCGTCCGGCGCATAGGCCGCCAGGGCACAGGCCGCCCGCAGGCGCTGCCCCGGGTCGCCCTTGGCGTCCTCCAGCACCGCCCAGAGCCGCTCACCGAGCGCCCCGGCGTGGGGCCGTAGCATCTCCCGCAGGACGATCACCTCCTGCGGCTCGGCGGCCAGCAGGCGACCGTAGAGGTAATCCACCTGCCCGCCATCCCCCGGCAGCAGGGCCAGGCTGGCATGCAACTGCTTGCGCGCGTCGCCGTTCGACTCGGCCTCGGCGTAGGCTTGATGCAGCGACTCGTCCAGCCAGCGGCGGTAAGGCGCCATGTCGTTGACGACGGCCGGCACGTCCTCGGTCGGGGCCCGCAGCAAGTTGTCCATCAGGGCTTGCGCCCGCAGCCGGCCGTGGACCTCCCAGCCGATCCCCAAGAGAAGGAGCAGGGCGGCGGCCACGGCCAGGCCCCGCAAGAGGTGATAGCGGCCCGCCCGCCGCATCATGTGCCGCTGCGGCGGCGTCCAGTCCTTCTTGCGCGTCAGCAGCCGGATGCTGAGCCACTGCGGCAACGAGGGCAACTGGCGGCTCTCCGGCCGGGCCTTCCAGACGGCGGCCCGGTCCGCCAGCAGCAGTTCGGCTCGGCCGCGCCGCGTCTCCTTCTGCTTGCGCGTCAGCCAGTCGCGCAGGGAATGGACCAGATAATCATGGGTCAGTTGGTAGTAACGGTTGGCCGCTTGCGGCGTAGCGCTCGCGGCTGGTGAAGCGAGCGCTACGCCGCAAGCGGCGGAGGCATCGCCAAGCCGCAAGCGACCCTCTTCCGCCCCTTCCGGATCGGTCGGCGTGATGAGGCGGATTTCGCCATCGAGGATGCGGAGCAGGTCGTCAAAGTCCCTGGGCCGGCCGGCGCAGCCCGACGCCGCCAGCAGCTCGGCGTGAGAGCGCATGTGGCCCTTGATGTCGGTGCCGGATTCGGGCAGCAGCGCCTTGAGGACGGCCCGGGCCGCTTTCTGGTGATAGCGGTGCTCGGGCGGCGCGGTGGCGGCGCTGAACGTCTCCTCCAGGAAGGTCACGCCGACGCCCTCGGTGCCGCCGACCTCTTTCAACGTGGCGGGCGTCCACGACTTGCCCTTCATCATCTCGGCAAACAAAGCCAAGCGGACGCAAATGACCTTGCCTTCCTGGGCCAAACCCGCCACGGCCTGCTCAAGAAACTGTTTCTGTTCTTTGCTGGCATCGGTGGAAGCGTCAGGGAGGACGCCGAAGGCCCGCCCAAACGCCGCCAGCACTTTCTCGGCGTGGCGAATGGGGAAAAGATCGACTGCTGCCGAGTTCTGACCTTCAACAAGCCGAATTTCCAGTTCCCGCAGGAATCGAGTCACCGCCATCCAGAAATCGTCCCGCACCATGACGACGCACTGCACTCGGCCACCGTCGCATTGCCGCAGGGCTTGAACCAGTTCGGTATTCTCCTCTTCCTTGCGGGCGTGCAGCCATTGCTCGAACTGGTCCAGCACGATCAGCACCTTCTTGCCCGACGGAAAGCCCTGGCCTCGGCGCAGCGCGGCGAGTGCCTCCTTCAAACCCACGTTACCGGGCAGGGCCGGACAGCGCTTCCGAAGACCGTTGAGGAGACGAGGCTCCGTCTCCTGCCCGGTCGCCTCGACGTAGACGACAATCACGTCGTCGGACAGCCGGGGCAGCAGCCCCGCCTTGACCAGCGACGACTTGCCGCAACCCGACGGCCCGTAGATCAGCCCCACGGCGAAGGTGTTGTCGGCGTCCGTCTCCTCGATACGGGTTTTCCAGAAGCGGATGTTGTCCGGCAGCCCTTCGCGGTCCCGGGGGCCAGGCAACAGCTCCAGGAAGAAGTCGGCGTCGTGGGCGTCGAAGGAACGCAGGCCCTTGGGCACGATCTTGACCGGCTGGCTGTCCGAGGGCGGCGCTGTTGGCGTGGGCGGCTCGGTCGCCGCTTGCGGCGTAGCGCTCGCCTGAGATATCGGTTCGCGAATCGATAAATCGGGTGAGCCGAGAAAATGCCGCAGGTCGTCGGCCAGGTCCTGCGCCGTCGTGTACCTCTCGGAGCTGCGCTTCGCCAGGGCCTTGAGGCAAATCCGTTCCAGTTCCTTCGGGACCGTGTTGTCCCATTGCCGCGGCGGCCGCGGCTCGTGCGTGGCGATCTGCTCCAGCAATTCGTCGCGTGAGTCCGCCTGAAACGGCCGCCGCCCGGTCAGCAACTCGTAGAAGACGACGCCCAGGCTAAAGACGTCGGTGCGGCCGTCCACGCGGTGCCCCTCGCCGCGGGCCTGCTCCGGGCTCATGTAGGCGGGTGTGCCGGCGTAGCGCGGGCCGTGGCCCACGTCCCGCTCGCGCAGCGCCAGCCCGAAGTCGGCGACGAAGGGCCGGCCGGCGGTGTCGAGCAGGATGTTGCCGGGCTTGACGTCGCGGTGGACGACGCCCCGCTGGTGGGCGTGCTGCAGCGCCTCGGCGACCGCGGCCACCAGCGCCGCCGCGGCGACCGGCGCGGGCCGGTCGTGGCGGATCGCCCAGGCCACGGTGCGGCCCTCGATGAACTTCGACACGATGAAGCAGGGGAACTCAAGGGTGGCGCCCACGTCGAAGACGGGGACGATGTGGGGGTGGTCGAGGCCGGCGGCGGTGCGGGCCTCGGCGAGGTAAGCGTCGGCATCCTGGGGGCGGGCGATGAGGTGCGGGTGCGGCACCTTGACCGCCACCCGGCGCTGCAGCTGCTCGTCGCGCGCCAGGTAGACCCGCCCGAAGCCGCCCTCGCCGAGGAGCCGTTCGATGCGGTAACGGCCGACGTGCGCGGGCAGCAGGGCGGCTGGGGCCGGTGCGGCGGCGACGGGCTGCCCTTCACCCTCCGGCGCGGTCCTCAACGGGTCGGGGTGTTCGCTCATGGGGCCTCGGGGGTGGAGACGGTCGTTGACTCTTCGCCGGCCGATCATAGCAGACCGGGGGATCCTTTGCCATGATCGCGAACGCTAAGCCGCAAGCAGCTTGATGGTTGCGGCGGCCACGGCGGCAAAAGCGCTGTATAGTGGGAAGTGGGTTGCGCCCGACGTGCGCAAGAAGGCGCAAGCGGCGTGGGGCGAAGCACTTCGTTGACCCATTCTTCCGCGAACGGGTATAATCTCCCCATCGGCCGCCACCCGGCCCGCGAGCGGCAGCGACTGCCGCCGGGCCGACTGGACCACCTACGCCGGGAGACCGCATGTCGTCGGACCCGTCCCCCAAGCGCCCGCGCCGCGCGGTGCGCGTCGGCAAGTACGAGGTGGTGGCGCACATCGCCACCGGCGGCATGGGGGCCGTCTACAAGGCCATCGACAGCGTCTTGAAGCGCGAGGTCGCCCTCAAGGTGCTGCCGCCGGACATGGCCTCCAAGCCCAACGCCCTGGAGCGCTTCCGCCGCGAGGCCCGCAACGCCGCCCGGCTGCGCCACGAGAATATCGTCACCATCTACGAGTTCGACCAGAGCGGCACCACGTTCTACCTGGCGATGGAGTTCATCGAAGGCATCGACCTGCAGGAGTACATCGAGCGCAAGGGGCGCCTCGACCCCGAAGAGGCCCGCATCATCACCATCCAGGCCGCCCGCGCCCTCGAGCACGCCCACGCCCAGGGAGTGGTCCACCGGGACATCAAGCCGTCCAATTTCCTCGTCACCCGCAAGGGCGACAAGCTCGTCGTCAAGATGAGCGACTTCGGCCTGGCCCGGGAAACCTCCGACGAGGAGGCGCGCGTCACCCGCGAGGGCCACACCGTCGGCACCGTCGATTACATGTCCCCCGAGCAGGCCCGCGACTGTGGCTCGGCCGACATCCGCAGCGACATCTACTCGCTCGGCTGCTCCCTCTTCCACACGCTCACCGGCCGGCCGCCCTTCCCCGAGGGGAGCATCCCCGAGCGGCTCTTCAAGCATGCCCAGGCGGAGCCGCCCGACTTGAGGCAGCTCAACCCGCGCGTCTCCGAGGCGTTCTGTGCCGTGGTGCGGCGCATGCTGCTCAAGGAGGCCGACGACCGCTACCAGACTCCCGGCGCCCTGCTCAAGGACCTGATTCGTCTGGAAAGCGCCACCGCCCCGCTGGCGGCGCCGGAGGTGCTAGCCGGCCTGGCCCGCGCGGCCGGCGAGGAGCCGGCGGAGGAGAGCCAGGTCCGGCGGCGGGCGGCGGCGGCCGAGCGCTCGACCCGGCCGCCGCCCCCCATGCCGCCGCCGCGGCCGCGCGGTCGCCGCGGTGAGCCGGCGCCGGTCGAGGCACCCGACCCGGACGCCGACGGGGCGCCCGCGTCGCATGGGCCCTGGCTGTGGGTCCTCGGCGGCGGCGTGGTCGCCCTGGTGCTGGCGGTGGTCGGCGTCATTCTGGGGCTGCGGACGCCGGCGGCGCCGCCGCCCGACCCCGTCACCCAGGGACCGCCGCGGCCCGCCGTCACCCCCGCCGGGGACAGCGGGCGCGGCTCCGACCCCGGCGCCAGGCCGCCCGACCCACCGAAGGGACCCGGGGACCCGCCGAAGCCGGTCTGGCCGTTGCTCTACGAGCCGTCGGTGCCGCTGGCGCTGGAAACGCTGCGGAAGGAATTCCGCGGCCCGTGGGAGGGGCAGGGCGAGCCGGGGCCGACGGTCCCCGTTCTCCGCGTGTCGCGACAACCGTCCGGCGCCGGGGCGTTCGCCTCGCTGGAGGCCGCCTGCGCCGCCGCCCCGGCCGACCGGCTGACCGTCATCGAGATCGCCGACAACGGCCCGATCTTCCAGGCCCCCGTCGCCGTCGCCGACCGCAGCCTCGTGATCCGGGCCGCCAGGGGATATCGCCCGTTGCTGGTCTGGGACGTGGAAAAAGGGAAGGACGAGGGGCGAGGGGCCAAGGAAGCGCCGGCCGCGTTGCTGGCGCTGGCGCGCGGCAACCTGACGCTGGACCGGCTCGACCTGGTGGTGAAGTGGGGCGAGGCGGCCGCGGCGGGGAGGCCCTTCCTGGTCCGCGTGACCGACGGCGACCTGCTGGCCCGGGACTGCACCTTTTCGCTGAGCGGACGGCAGCCGGCCGACCTGGGCGCCGTGCGCTTCGAGCGCAGTGACCCCGGCGGCCCGCCGCGCGCCGCGGCCGGACGCTGCCGCCTCAGCCGATGCGTGGCGCGCGGCCCTGGCCTTGTCGCCCTCGACCTCGATTCCCCCGGCGCCGATGTGCTGCTCGACGGCTGCCTGTTTGTCGGCACCGATCAGCCGCTCCTGCGCGTGGCGGGGCGCAGCCTGGCGCCGGCCGTGCTCCGCATTCTGCGCTCGACCCTGGTGGCCGACCAGACGCTGTTGCAGGTACGGCGGGCGACGGCCGCCGACACCCAGCCGGACTTGCACGTCCGCACCTGGGACGCCCTGCTGACGCGCGGCGGCACCCAGGCGGGCGGGCAGATGGTCGTGCTCGTCGATAGTTCCGCCGCCCGGATGAAGTGGCAGGCGGTCAACTGCTTGTACACGGGCTGGCGGACGCTCCTGACTTCGGCCGACCGCACCGCCGCCGACCGCGGCACCTGGCAGGCCGTCTGGCAGCGCAGCGAAGGGGAGCTGGCGCTGGCGCCGCCCTGGCCGGCCGTGGTGCGTCCCGACCCCGCCGAGGCGGCCATCGACGAGTATCGTCCGGCGCCTGCGCCCGCCTCGCTGGTCGGTTACGCCGCCACCTCGACCTCGGACCCCGGCCCGCTCGGCTGCGATTTCACCGCCCTGCCGCCGGCGCGGACCAACTGGCTCGCCCTGACCTACGACCCCTATCCCGCGCCGGCGCTGGAGGCCATCAACGACGCCGCCGCCCCGCCCGTGCCGGCGTCCAACGGCGGTCGTTACCAGGGCGGCCACATCGACCTGACCAGCACCCCCGACCTCGGCGCCTTCCTCGACGAGATGGCCCGCACCAAGGGGCTCGGCCCGCGCGTCGTGCTGCACCTGTCCGGGGCCGGCGAGTACCACACGCGGCCCATCCGCGTCCGGGGGTCGAGCCTGGTGCTGTATTTCGAGCCGGTCGAGGGCGGAGCCAGGCCGTTGACCCTGATGCCGCACAAGGACGTTTCGCCGGAAGGCGACGCCCTGGTGGAGGTGGACGGCGGGGGCCTGGACGTGATTGGCGGTGAGGTGCGCTTCCCCGACTTCCACCTGGCCCTGATGCCGCCGTATGCGCTGAAGGTCCGCGGCGGCGACCTGCGCCTGTTCCGCTGCCGGCTTTACGGACCACTGAAAGACGCCCCGCCGACGTACCGTGGCCTGATCCGCTTCGAGGGCGGGTCCAGCGATCCCGCGCCCGCCAAGCCGCACGGCTGTACACTCAATGAATCGGTCCTCGTCTCGGGGCGGAGCTGCGCTGACGTCGGCGGCGGCGGGGCGAGGCTGCGCCTTCAGCAATGTGTCATCCTCTCCGGCGACGACGCCATCCACTTCGATCCGGGGGCGACGGCGAAGGCACGGTTGGACGTGCAGTGCCTGCTCGACCAGACGACGGTGGCGGCGCGACACGCGGTGGTCCGCCTGAGTGACGCCCCGCAGCTGGAAGGGTCGGTCGAGCCGATCGTGATGGAGACGCGCTCCTGCACGTTCCTCAACCCATTCACGGACGCGCCGGGGGCGACATTGCTCGTCGCGGAGGACGGGGCGCTGTCGCGTGGGCTCCTGGTCTGGCAGGGGGGAGGAAACGCCTTCGACAAGCGTCTGGCGGCCGGCGCGCCGGCCTGGGCGAAACTGTGGGGTCGCTCCTGGGAGCGTCACCAGACGCTGGACGTGCCGCTGAAGGGGACGATCGACCTGGGCAAGCCGGAGCTGGACCGGCTGGCGTTGCCGCCGGGGCTGATCAAACCGCCGCCGGGGGAGGAGAAGCGGCCGCCGCCGGGGGCCGATTTCGAGCTGCTCGGACTGATGAAGAAGCCCGCGAAGCCGCCGCGCTGAAGCCGCTTGCGGAACGAGACGGAGGAGCGATGCGCTTCGGACTGCTGGGAACACATCCCGACGGCATCGACATGGCGTGTACACTGGCCGAGAGCGGCCGGCACGAGTTGGTCGCCTACACGAGCGCCGAGCCGGTCCCCGATCACATCCTGCGCCGCTGGGGGTCGCAGGCCCGCCGACTCCACGACCTTGAAGACCTCCTCGCCGACCCCGCCGTCGAGGCCGTCATCGTCGCCGGCACCCCCGCCAACCGCACCGTCCAGCTTCGCCGCGCCTTGCAATCGGAGCACCACGTCCTCTGCGTCTACCCGCCCGACGCCGGGCCGGACGGCGCCTACGAGGCGGCCATGATCCGCGACGACACCGGCCGGGCGCTGCTGCCGCTCCTGCCCGAGGCGCTGCACCCCGGCGTTGTCCGCCTGGCCGAACTGCTGCGCTCGGGGAGGCGGCCGCTGGTCGAGCCGCGACTGATCGAGGTCGAGCGCTGGGCGACCGAGCAG
This sequence comes from Gemmataceae bacterium, assembly GCA_035266225.1. GTDB lineage: Bacteria > Planctomycetota > Planctomycetia > Gemmatales > Gemmataceae > DATFNV01. The sequence goes on along the minus strand of DATFNV010000192.1, from coordinate 1,254 downwards.
GTGCTGCTCGACATCGGCACCACGGGGCACAAGCCGGCGTTCCCCGGCTGGGACGTGCTGCGGGCGCTCGGCGGCGAGGTCGCGGAGGTGTCGGCGCTGGCGCCGCGCGAAGAGTTGACCGCCGAGGAGCCGGTCTTGCTCTCGGGGCGCTTCGAGCGCGGCCTGCTGTTCCAGTCAGCCCTGCTGCCGTTCCAGGGCGAACCGCGCTGGCGCATCGTCGCGGTCGGCAGTTACGGCCGGGCCGAGCTGCTCTTCCCGGTGGGGCCCCGCGGGCCGGCGTTCCTGACCTGGTCCGACCCCGACGGCGAGACGCACGAAGAGGCGTGGGACGCCTGGGATCCCTGGCCGCCCGTGGTGGCGCTGTTCGAGGAGGCCGTTGCGTCTGCGGAGACGAAGCGCCCCTCACCCGCCCCGCTGACCTGGCAGGACGCCGTGCGCTCCCTGGAGCTGGACGACGCCGCCCGGCGCAGCGTGCAGAAGCGGCGGGCGAGCACGATGGAGTATCAGGAGGCGAGCGAGGAGGTCGGCTTCAAGGGGACGATGACGCTGATCGGCTGCGGGCTGATCTGGCTGACGATCTTGATCGTTATTCTCGCGAACTGGTTTCCGAAAGCCGGCTGGGCGATCGTGCCGCTGCTGGTCGTGTTCCTCGGGCTGCAAGCGTTCCGCTGGATCGTACCGCGCTCGCGCCGGCAGCGGTAGCCGCTTGCGGCTTGGCATGACTGCGAAGCCGCAAGCGGCCACAGCGGTTTATTTCTCCTGGCCGAGGCGCCCCAGCGCCGCGTTGGCCTCCTGCGTCACCCACCATCCCGGCGACTCGCGCACCAGCGATTCGAGCAGCTTGCGCGCTTCCGGCGTGCCGGCCAGCTCCAGCACGCGCACCGCCAGCACGTCGCGATTCTGCTCGGGCGTCAGGGCGGCATCGCCGCCGAGCTTGGCCAGCAGCTTCTCCAGCCGCACCTTCGCCTCGGCCGAGGGACGCCCGGCCAGAGCCTTCCGCACCGCCGCCTCAGCCGCCCGTCCCAGGTCCTCCAAATCCTTCGTCGCCTTCTCGCGGGTGTCGAAGCTGTCGTCGTCCAGGTCGGCGATGAGCTTGGCGATCTTCTTGTCGTCGCTATCCGCAGGCTTCGGCTTCAGCCGTTCGCGCAAAAAGGGCACCGAATCGGCCGGCGCCGCTCGAAGGGTGCGCAGGGCCGTGTAAGCCTTGCGGCCGTCCGCGCCGGCGAGATCGGTCCAGAGCGCGTCCAGTTCCTT
>DATFNV010000191.1:0-12487 GCA_035266225.1 Gemmataceae bacterium | reverse complement strand
CGCGCTATCAGCGACCTCGACATCCCACTCGACAGCGGCGACTTCTGCCTGATGGACCGCAAGGTCGTTGACGTGCTCAAGCACCTGCCCGAGCGCCTGCGCTTCGTCCGTGGCCTGCGCACTTTTGTCGGCTTCCGCCAGATCGGCCTGTGCTACGACCGGGCCGCCCGCCACGCTGGTGGCCCGAAATACTCGTTCCGATCGCTGGTGGGTCTGGCCGCCGATGGCCTGGTCAGCTTCAGCAGCTACCCCCTGCGTCTGGTGACCTACTGCGGCTTCGCGTCGATTGGCCTGGCGATTGGCCTGGCGGTCTGGGTGCTGGGCGACGCGCTCTGGTATCACACCGCGCCGCAAGGCTGGGCCAGCACGGTCGTCGTGGTCCTGTTCATGAGCGCCGTCCAGATGCTCAGCCTGGGGGTCATCGGCGAGTACATTCGCCGCATCTTCATCGAGTCCAAGGGCAGGCCGGCCTATATCGTCGGCGAAGTCCAGCCCCACCGCGCAGGCGCTGCCCCGGCTCCCCCTCCCGAAGCACCCGCCCACGACGGGACGGAATAGACCCGCTGTCCCGCAGAGACTTCGCGATGTTGCCGCGCTACCTTCCCCCGCGATCATCGCCGCTTGGGACGAACACCACCGCCAGGTCGTCTTCGTACATCACATGGTCTTTGAAGCGCGGGTGGAGTCGCAGGGCCGATGGGAGGGGACTGTCCTTCTTACGGAGCAGGACGACGCCAGCCTTCATGAGGTCCTCGTCCTTCTCCCATTCGATCCCGCGCACCGTATTGGTGTGCCGGGCGAGTCGATCGTCGGAGAGGATGTTGTTGACGCGGCCGTCCATGCTGACGGGGTACTCCCGCAGCGCCCAGATGAGGTAGCCGCCCCAATCGTACTCGTTGAACAGGGGCCCCGCGTAGCGCTGGTCCCGGATGTGGGCCACAGCATCGGCGGGATAACGCTCTTTGACGGCGTCCGCCAGGCCGCGCTCCGAGAGGTTTCGCCGCACTCCCAGGAAGGCGGCGAACACGACGACGGCGACGGCGACGACGGCGCAGCGCAGCCAGGAGAGCGCGAACTGCGGCGCCTGTTTGAGCGCGGGACTCGGGCCACCCGTGCAGAGGGCCAGGGAGACGAAGACGAGAAGCCAGACATCGCGCCGTACCCGGAAACTGAGGAAGGCCGCGCCGGCGAACAGCAGCACCTCGAACAGCGACACCCGGGCCAGGCGGCGGCCGAGGGCCACCGCCCCGGCGAGCGCCAGGGCGAGGAAGGCCCAGTCCGGGTAATCGCGAAAGCTCAGCGATTTGAATTCATTTTCGACCAGGTACGGAACTTTCTGCGTCGAATACGTCAGGACGACGCTGTAGTAGTGGACGAAGTACGGGTTAGCCAGGGTGGCCAGCGCGCAGGCCGCCGTGAGGGCCACGAGGCGCTTCCAGGCGGGACTCCCGAACGTGTCGGCCCACCGCCCCGACGTCGGACGCTTCAGCAGCGCGTCGCCCACGGGCGCCGCGCAGGCCAGCCCGAGCAAGGCCAGACCGTGGATGAACTGCACGTGCAGGTTGACCCACAGCGCGAAAACCAGGGGGAGCAGCCAGACGGCCCGGCCGGCGCTCCCGTCGCGCAGGCGAAGGACGACCTCCAGCGTGACGAGGCCAAAGAGGATACTTGCCATCCAAGATCGTTCATACAGTACATTCGTCAGGGCGACGAAGGCCAGCGCGGTCAACCCCGTGGCCCACCAGAAGCGCGGCTCGCGCCGCAGGACGAAGCGGTGGATCGCCACCAGCACCACGCCGCAGGTCACGAGGCGGAAGAGCAGCAGCCCCGTCAATCCGAGCCACTGGTAGAGCTTGTAGAAGGCCAACTCGTAGAGCCAGCTGTAGGCGACGTAGTCCTTGTCCATGCCGTAGGACGAGAAGCGATCGGTGCGCGGCACGCCGTGGTTCTCGACGATCCACTCCCCCGTGCGCAGGTGCCACCAGATGTCCGCGTCCAGCATCGGCCGCATCAGTAGGTGGGCCGGGTAGGCGTACAGGCCGATCAGGATCAGCAGCAGCAGGGCGACGGGGGGCCGGCGATTTGCCGCCGGGAGGCCGTCAAGGGGTGACGATCGTTCGGCCGGGAGCGACTCGGCGGTCGCCGGCTGCGAGCGGAGATCCATGTCGATTGAAACCTCCCGGTCCGGAATCGTCCAAAACGAATCTAGCACCCGGACCGAGGGTTCGCCAGACGAGTGGATCCAACGGCCGCTTGCGGCTTTGCAGGAGCGCGTGCGAAGCCGCAAGCGACATCACAGCAACTCACCAATCGGCGTCGGGTCGTCGAGCAGCGGCGGGATGGGGCCGTTGTAGCGACGGCCGCGGACGTAACCAGCGGCTGCCGGCCGTAAGTCCAGCCCTACCGGAAGCACGACCCGACGAAGAAGCCATCGCGGATCGAGTCGGCGATGCCCTGGAAGATCCAGCGGCCGTAGCGGCCCACCTGGAAGATTCCGTGTTCCTCGAGCGCCTTCAGAGCCAATCCCTTCCAGGTCGATCCGGGCCAGCTCCACGTGTACGCCACGTCGATCCAGGTAGGATCGACTACCTCGGCCTCCAAGATGTAGCCCCATTCTTGAAGCTCACGGACCACGTCGCCGGCGTACGCCTGCGTCTCCTCCTCCGACGGCCGGCTCCCCGACGAAAACGCGCGTTCGATGTAGAGGCTAACGCGGTCGCCCCGTTCGCGAGCCGAACGCGGCAGGAAGTGCCGATCGACGTTGCTGTAGCAGCCCACCCGGTGGAAACCGTTCCGCGTCGCGGGGTGATAAAGCCAGTGATCGTCGGGGCAGGACGGGCCGCGCCGGGCGCCGACGTTGAGCACCAGCACGGACGTGGCCGGGTCCGGCGGCGCCGCAACGGTAAGACTGGTCATCGCCATCATCTGATTGAGCGGCAGCGTCGAGATCAGCGCTTCAAAGTGTGTCGCCGTGCCGTCGTCGAAGTACACGTCCCGGGCCCGTGGATCGATCCTCACGGCCCGCCGCCCGTGGCGCACGTCGCAGCGGTCGGCCATCCGTCGGGCGAGCGTATCCAACCCCTCGGTGGGGTAGACAAAAGTGACGTTGTAACCGACGGCGGGGGCCGTGCTGAAAGCGCCCTGAATGGCTAGGCCCAGATCGACGGGCGATTTGTAGGCGTCCTGGGGAGCGATGCGGTCGCATGAACCGGCGGTATACAGGTTGTGGAAGGGGCCGAAGAACAACTGTCCCAGGGTTGGCCCGAAGTATTCGCGCAGCCAGTCGCTCATGGTCGTCCACGGCCCCGGGGCGCGGGCCATCTCCCGGAGGGCCTGGCCGGCGAGTTCGGGCCCCAGGTGCCGCAGATGGTTCTGCAACGGGTAGGGGACGTAGAGTCGGCGCTCAGGGAAGTACACCGAGGAGCGGCGCTGGTAGGTGGAAATGCCGACCAGGGAACGGATGAACTGAAGGACCGCGGGGTCGCCGCCAAAGATCCAGTGCCCGCCGCCGACCTCGAAGTGATAGGCTTCCCCGTCCGCGGGGGCGCGGTGCAAGCGCTCCGTGCTGGCGGGGCGAACGTAGTAGGACGAGCAGATGCCGCCGGGGTAGTCGGAAGCCTCGAACACCGGCAGACCGGAGGCGCAGCCGGCCGCCAGGCCCGTCACGCCGCCGCCAAGAATAAACCGTTTCGCTTCGGTCATAACTGCGAACCGCTCCACGAAGACGTTTAGCCGCGACCCTCGGGGGAGCGCGTCGAACGCGCTCCCCCAAAGGGTCGCGGCTAAACAACCGGCAATCAAACGGCGCGAGAATAACCCGCCAGCTGTCCACGGAACGCCACCAGCTGCACCAGGGCCCGGGCGCAGAACTTGAGCAGCTTCCAGCGGCGAATGGAGACCACGCCGGTTTCACGCTCCCGGTGTGGCACCTCCCGAAAAACGATGGCGTGCCCCGTCCGCAGTGCGAACACCGACAGGAACAGCGAAGGCGCCAGCGTCTCTTCGGGAATCAGAGGCCGCGCGGCTTCCCACACCGGACGGCGAATGATCTTGAACGGGATGTTGGCGTCGTAGAGCTTCGTCCCGAACATCAGGCGCAGGGCGTAGCGGATGACGCGGGTCAGCATCAGGCGCAGGCGGGGGTCGTGACGATTGACGCGCACGCCAAACGCGCCGTCGGCGCGTTGTGCGTCCTGCCAAAGATCGGCGAAGGCATCCAGGGGGATCTGGCGGTCACTATCGATCAGGAAGAGGTATTCACCCGCGGCGGCGTCTAGCCCGGTGCGCAGGGCCCGGCCATGCCCGCCGTTGGGCCGATGGACGGCGCGAACGCGCGGGTCCTGGGCTGCGAGGCCGTCCAGGATGGCGCCGGTCTGGTCCTTGCTGCCGTCGTTGACGACGACCAGCTCGGCATCGGCCACCCGATCGAGCACGCAGCGCTGAACCTCAGCGACCGCATCGGCGATGCAGTCCGCCTCGTTGTAGGCCGGCATCACAACGGACAATCGAACGGTCAATCGTCAGCTCTCTTCCGCAAGCCGCCGCGCGAGGTCGCTGCCTCGCCGGGCGTAGCGCGTAAATCGGGGACTGAAACTGCCGCACGCCACATAGTGCTGGGACACCCAGCTCACCAAACGCTGGGCGTTCTGGGCCGGTTGCCCGCCAAGGGGCGCCAGGTAACCCGGTTCCACCACGATCAGCTCGGGCGGCCGTCGTTCCAGGTCGTCGAGGATTCGCGCCTCAAGCCGGGCAGACAGGGGACTGCCCCGCGCGAGGGGGAAATCGTAGAAGACACCGCTGGCAGGACTGCGCCCGCTGTAGAAGTAAAGCCCCGTTTTGTTGCCCAGGAGGTAGAACGACTCGTCCGGCGGCACCAGGGCCGCGATGGCCCGTCCCGTGTCTCGACTGTCGCAATACTGGTTGTTGCCGTACTTGCTCCACGACCAGGCGTCCCCGTCCAGCCGGAGGTCGAGGGCCTGCCGGGTCACGAGGGGGACGAGCATGGCCGCCAGAACCGCCCATCCCGAGCGACCGCGGCGGGTGAGGAGCACCGCGACTAGTGCGCCACCGGCCAGGGCGTAGATCGGCAGCCACAGCTGGAGGTAATGGGCCCAGAGATGGCCCGGAAGGGCGATGGCGATGAAACTGCCGACGGCCCAGGCGGCAAGTCCTACCCAGCCCTTCCGCCGCACCGGCCCCAGCGCTGGCCCGGCGAAGCCCAGGACCACCAGGCATGGGGCGAGGGCCAGGGCCAGTAGGCCCAGGCGAGCGGGGACCAGGTTCGCCTGGAGATTCGCCAGCATGCTCCCGGCGTAGAGGCGGTTATAGGTGAAAACGGCGTCGTGGTAGTCCGAATAATGTCCCCGGCCCCAGAACCACGCCGCGCAGCCCGCCCAGGGCAGAGAACTGACGACCGAGGCCAGCAACATGTGACGAACCGCCCGTCCCCGGCCTCCGGGCGACCCCCCGGCACCAAGGACGTACACGATCCCGATCAGGCCGGCGGGGGCGACCACTATCTGCTTGAACAGCGAGGCGACCGCGACGGCCGCGCCGAAAGCACACGCCCCCTTCCAACTCGGACTGGCGTTCAGGCTGAGAAAGGCGCAATAGGCCCAGATGAGGGCCGCGTTGATGAACGCCTCGGTGTTGGGCTGGTTGGCCAGCCAGTCGCGGAAGGTCGATCCGATCGCCCACAGGAGCGCCGCACAAAGGCCGCCGGCCTGGCTCGTGAGCAGGGTGCCGGCTCGGAACAGCCCGAAGAGCGTAACCACGGCGGCCGTCAGGTTGAGAAGATAGATCTGCTGAGGCCCGTAACCGACGAGCAGGTCCGCAGCAGCATAAACCACATGAATCGCCGGCGGCTTGTGATCCCACAAGTCGGCGTAGAGCGATCGGTCGTGCAGCAGCTCGTGGCCGATGACGGCGTAGGTCGTGAGGTCGAGTTCGAGCGGTTCGTCGAAAGTCCGCAGTCGCATGCCCGCGAGGACGAGGACGCAAACCGAGAGAACGAGGAAGACCGGCCAATGTCGCCCGACGGCGGGTTGGGAACCCGACGCCAGCATCGCACTGCAACGATCGCGCTGCAACGGAGGAATTACTGGTTCGGTCACTCGTCGGCCCTTTCCACCGGTCGCAACCGCCTGGGAACACAGCAACTGCAAATGCATGTCATTTGTGCCGTGCCCTCGCGAGTCACAGGAGAATCTAGCACAAGGTCGCAGCGCGGAGAAGCGCCGAGCGCCTGTTCTGGCCGAGCGGCTGTGGCGGTCCGGTTGAGTTTGTCTTCTACACTTCCACCCCTCAGAGTAGCAGATCAACCCGCTCCAGCGACGTTTGCAAGACCGACCCGCCGACCGCCTCCAGTCTTGGCCGGGCCAGGGCGATGCTCTCCGGGAAGTCGTCCAGCCCCAGGACGCGGCACCGGGAACTCATCTCCACGAGCCAGGTGCCCGTGCCGGTGCCGCCGTCAATGAGCAGGTCGTCGCGGCGCAGCGGCAGGCAGCGGTCGATCCAGTCGCGCACGACGTCGCGCTTGCCGCGGTAGAACCAGTGGTCCCGCTCGACCTGAGCCAGGCGGGTGTATTCCTCGGGGTTCACGGCGCGGACTGCCCGGTGGACTTCATGGATGAGCAACGGCGCGCAACGGCACCGCGGCCAGACTAATCTAGCATCGTGATTCCGGGTTCGCCAAGCCGTGTCGTGGATGCCGGCTCAGAGCAGCTCGCTGATCGGCGTCGGGTCGTCGAGGACCGGCGTCGGGCGACCGCTCGGGTCGAGCAGTTGCAGCTTCGGGTCGATGCCGAGCACCTCGTAAATCGTCGCGTGGATGTTGGCCGGCGTCACGGGGCGCGTGTGCGGCGCGGTGCCGACCTTGTCGGTCGAGCCGACGATCTGCCCGCCCTTGACGCCGCCACCGCACTACCGGTGTACGGAGCGGACCATCTGTTGACAGAATACCGTATACGATATATATTGCCGATGACGATGAAGCCCCAAGGGCTGAATGATGGCGAAGCGCAAGAGCGACGAACAGGACGTTCAGCAGGAACGGCGGCCCGTGGCCTGGCTGCGCGGAGAAATCAAGACGCCACCTTTCACCGCGCAAGGCAGAAAGGAGGCCGGCGATCTCCTCCGGTTGCTCCAGGAGGGCGTGAAACTCGCGATGCCCCAGGCCGAACCTCTTCCGATCGTCGGGCCGCGATGCGGCGCACTCCGGGTCCGGGATGGCGCGCACAACTGGCGGATCATGTACCGGGTGGACCACGACGCCATTCTGGTCCTCGAAGTGTATGCCAAGAAGACGAAGTCGGTCCCCCAGGAGATGATAGACCGGTGCAAGAAACGGCTGGCGGATTACGATGAGACGGTGAAGCAGGCCGCCAAGAAAGCGCCCCAGAAGGGCAAGGGTGCGTGAGGGATCCGATCTCGAAGGCAGGAGTTTCCCGGCACGGTGCAAGGGGAGAGCTATGGATTCTGAGAAACGGAAGGCGTTGGAAGCGGCGGGTTGGCGGTTCGGTGATGCCGCCGATTTCCTGGGCATGACCGACGAGGAGCGGCAACTGCTCGAGGCCCGGGTCGAAATGGCCCTGGCCGTCCGCCGCCAGCGGGAGGCGCTGCGGCTATCGCAAAAACAATTGGCCGGCCGGCTGAAGACGAGCCAGCCGCGAGTCGCCAAGATCGAGCGGGCGGCCCCGGACGTGTCCCTCGACCAGATCCTCCGGGCGTTTGCCGCGGCCGGCGGCCGGATCACCGTCAAGCAGGTCGGCCGGTCTCATACGGCCGGGGGAGCCGACGACTCGAGCCGGGTCGGGCGGCAGAGGGCCAAGAAAGTCCCTAAACCCCCGATCGCTGAGGTACAAATCGAGTTGATTGGGACCGAATTGTAAGGGGCGGCCCTGGACGGAAAAGAAACCTCGTGGCAAAAAAGAGGACATTCATCATTTGGAAATGATGAATGTCCTCTTGTCGCGCTGCCGGGGCGGTGGCCCGCCCCGGCTTCCACCTCTGCGGACAGAAGAGAACGGGATCACAGCAGTTCGCCGATCGGCGTCGGGTCGTCGAGCACCGATGTCGGCCGGCCGCTCGGGTCGAGCAGTTGCAGCTTCGGGTCGATGCCGAGCACCTCGTAGATCGTCGCGTGGATGTTGGCCGGCGTCACGGGGCGCGTGTGCGGCACGGTGCCGAGCTTGTCGGTCGAGCCGACGATCTGGCCGCCCTTGACGCCGCCGCCGCCCATGAGGCAGAACATCGAGTTGCCCCAGTGATCGCGGCCGGGTGTGCCCATGCTTCCCGGCTTGCCGCCGTTGCCGCCGTCGTTCATCTTCGGCGTCCGGCTGAACTCGCCGCACAGCACCACCAGCGTCGTCGCCAGCAGGCCGCGCTCGTCCAGGTCGCGGAACAGCGTGGCCACCGCGCTATCGACCATCGGCAGGTAGTTGTCCATGCCCGCCTTCAGGTCCCAGTGGTGGTCCCAGCCGCCGTAGTGGACGGTCACGAAGGTGCAGCCGGCCTCGACCAGTCGCCGGGCCAGCAGGGTGCTTTGCCCCCAGTTGTGCCGGCCGTACAGGTCGCGCCACTTCGGATCTTCCTTGGAGACGTCAAACGCCTGCCGCGCCGCCCGGCCGCCGACGAACTCGAACGCCTCCTCGGAGAAGCGGTCCATCGCCTTGACCTCGGCCAACCCGTCGATGCTCCGGCGGGCCGTGTCGAAGTGATGCACCAGGGAACGGCGGTCTTCGAGCTTCTCCAGGGTCAACCCCTGCGCCAGGTTGAGGTTCTGCACCTGGAAGTTGGCCGCGTTGGGGTCGCCGCCGGTCTGGAACGGGTTGTGCTGGGCGCCGAGCATGTGGCCGCCGAAGTAGCCGGGCACCAGGCCGATGCTGGAAGCAACCGGCACGGCGACGTAAGCCGGCATCGCCTTGCGGCGCGGCCCCACCTCGCGCGCCACGATGGCGCCGATGCCAGGGAACTTCTGATGCCCGTCGGCGCCGCTGACGCCCATGTCCTTCGTCGTCAGCATGCGATGGCCGCCCGCGAAGTGGTCGCCGGTGTCGTGGTGGAGCGAGCGGACGATGCTGAACTTGTCCGTCACCTTCGCCTGCTTCGGGAACATCTCGGTGATGTCGAAGCCGGGTACCTTGGTGCGGATCGGCTTCCAGATGCCCCGGTAGTCGGCGGGGGCGTCCGGCTTCATGTCGTACAGGTCCATGTGGCTGGGCCCGCCGTCGAGCCAAATGAGGATGACGGAGGTGTTCTTGGTGCCGCCGGCCTTCGCCGCCGACTCTTCCTTCGCGCGCAGGACCTGCGGCAGGCCGACGCCGGCCAGGCCGGCGACCCCCAGTTGCAGGAAGCTGCGGCGATTCATGCCGTCGCAGTAGCGGTGCGTGCTGCCCAGGTCGAGACGAAACATGCCTTTTCCCCCCTGTCAATAAAGTCCACGTGCGATCGAGCCGTGGGGCAGGCATCCGACCTACCCCACGGCGGCCCGGGCTACTTCTTCTTGGGCTCCTCGACGATCTTGACCTCGTCGGTCTTGAGCAGCTTGGCGATCTCCGCGGACAGGGTTTGGGCGTTTTTGCCATCGACGGTGCAGCCGGGCACGATCTTGACGACGCGGCCGCCCTTGTCGATGAGGATGTTGGTGGGCATCGCCTTGCTGTCGAAGGTCTTCCACAGGTCGCCCTTGGGGTCGGACAGCCACAGGAACTTGATGTCCTTCTTGACGGCGTAGTCGCTGGTGGCCTCGGGCTTTTCGCGGAAGACGGCCAGCGTCTTGAGGCCCTTGGCGTCGTAGGCGGCCTGCAGCTTCTGGAACTGCGGCAGCTCCTTGTCGCAGCCCGAGCAGGCGCAGGTGAGGCGGACCAGCACGGGCCCTTCCTCGGTGAGTTTGCTCAGGTCGTAAGATTTTTTGCCGTCCGGCGATTGAAGCACGACTTTCGGCGCCTGCTTGGCCGGCTCATCGGCGCGGACGACGCCAACGACGGCGAGGGCCAGGACTGCGGTGAGGACACGACGCATGTTCGACCTCCACGAGGCGGGTAGGATGATGACCGCCGGCCAAGCCCCCCTGGTCTGGCCGGGGTGTTGGAATGCCAAGGAGAAGTGTACCGGGACGCGGGGCCGCAAGCCAGGGAAAAATCAGGACCAGAACAGCGTCCACCAGAACCCGGCAGACCGATCAGCCCTGCCCGATGCTTTTCTTCTTCGGCTGGCGGGTGGCCTTCTTCGGCGTCGGCGGGAACGGCAGGGCGTGGGGCGGGTCGGTGAAGTAGAAGAAGCGCGTGACGACGTAGCTCGGCGTCAGGCGCCCTTCCAACTCTTCGACGGTCGGCAGGAGGCGATTCGTGTTCTTTCCCAGGCCCGGCAGGCTACCGCGCCACGCCGCGGGCCGGTAGCGGCGCAAACGATCAGACTGAACAGGCCCGTGGCTCGCCAGAATGCCCCGCTGCGGCCCGCGGAAGAGACGAGGCGGTCCCTTTTCGCCGGCGCAGTAGTTGAAGCCGCCTGAAGCAATCCTCGACGCAGGAAAGGCCGATTCTCTCAGCGACTCTCAGCCGCCCTCAGATGGATGGGGCGGCTCATGTCGAGGTCGTAACCCTGCATGGCTTCTGCGCCGCCCAGCCCCCGCACATCCGCGCCGCCGCGCTGGCGCTGGTGGGGACGGCCCGCGTATCCTCACCCGATCCTGTGTGGGAAGGCGGGGCTGATAGCCGGCCGCCCGAGCGAGAGCCACACCAACTGGCCGACTCACGTGACCCGACGCCGGCACGAAACGACAAGCGATCTGCTCAGGCGGGGGAGTGACGTCCGTTCAGACCCACCTGGAGGAACTGCGACAGCGCCTTCTCCGAGTCGGCGTCGGCCTCGATCTGGTAGACGCCGCGCGTGGTGATGCTGACATCGGTGAACGTCGCCTTCCCGTTGGCCCCCGTGACCGCGCTGAGCACGCTTCCCGAACCGAAGCCCGCTGGCCCTATCGCGCCGAGCGTGACTAGCCGCAGGGTCACGCGCACGCCTTGTAACGGCTTGCCCAACGCGTCCAGCACCGTCGCCTGGAATGCGGGGAAGGGACTGTTCGGCGCCACGTGAGACAGCGCGATCGCTAACTGCACCCGCAAGGGCTTTACCGTCAGCGTGTAAGTCTGGCTCCCGGTATGGGCGGGACTGGCGGAGTCGGTGGCCTGTACCGTAAAGGTGAAGGGGCCGGCGGCAGTCGGCGTGCCGCTGATCGTGCCCGCGTCGGAGAGCTTCAGCCCCGCCGGCAAGGCGCCGCTGCTGACTTTAAAGTGGTACGGCGCGGTGCCACCGCTGGCGCTGAGGGCTTGAGTGTAGGGGTCGCCCTCCAAAGCCGTGGTCAGGGTCGTCGGACTCAGCCCGAGGGCGACGGTGAACGAATACTGCTCGCTGCCAGTGTCGGCGGGATTGGCGGAGTCGGTGGCCTGCACCGTGAAGGTGAAGGGGCCGGCGGCGGTCGCCGTGCCGCTGATCGTGCCCGCGTCAGAGAGCTTCAGCCCCGCCGGCAAGGCGCCGCTGCTGACTTTGAAGTGGTACGGCGCGGTGCCGCCGCTGGCGGTGAGGGCTTGGCTGTACGCGACCCCTACCACCGGGCCGGGCAGCGTCGTCGGGCTCAGGCTGAGGGCAGCAACGGTGAGCGAGTACTGCTGGCTACCGGTGAGCGGGGTGGCGCTCGAGTCGGTGGCCTGCACGGTGAACGTGAACGAACCGGCGGCCGTTGGCGTGCCCGTGATCGTGCCGGTAGTGGGAGCGAGCGTCAACCCCGCCGGCAAGGTCCCGCTGCTAACGGACCAACTATACGGGGCCGTACCGCCGCTGGCGGTGAGCGTCGTCTGTTTGTAAGCAACGCCCACGGTGCCCCCCGGCAGTGTCGCGGGTGTGATGCCGAGGAGGACCGACACCGTGTAGCTCTGGCTGGCGGAGTAGGGACCGGTCCCGGTGCTGGCGTCCTTGGCCGAGATCGTGAAGGTGAAGCTGCCGGTGGCCGTCGGCTTGCCGTTGATCGTGCCGCCGGCGGAGAGCTGTAGCCCCGTCGGCAAGGCCCCGCTGCTGACAGTCCAGCTATACGGAGCGGTGCCGCCGCTGGCGGTGAGCGTCTGGCTGTAGGAAATGCCCACGGCAGGGCTGGTCAATGTGGTGGGGCTGATGCTAATCGTCGGCGCGTTGACGGTCAGGGAATACGGCTGGCTCCCGGTGGCCAACGTGGAGTCGGTGGCCGTGACTGTGAAGCTGAAGACACCGCCGGCCGTCGGCATGCCGCTGATCGTGCCGCTGGCGAAATCGATCTTCAGTCCCGCCGGCAAGGAGGGGCTGACGCTCCAGCTATACGGGGCGATGCCGCCGCTGGCGCTGAGTGCCTCGCTGTAGGCAGCGCCCACGGTCGCGCTGGGCAGTGTGGCGGCGGCGGTGATGCTGATGGCCGGCGCACAGCGCTCTTCCAGTGCTTCTACCGCCAGGAGCGCGTGGCGCA